>NZ_JBFUHS010000043.1:0-37384 GCF_056402255.1 Pseudomonas sp. P4_B4 | reverse complement strand
CAGGGAATCACCGCCAGACACAGATCCCGGAAACGCCAAATCATCTTGTGGGAGCGGGCTTGCTCGCGAAGAGGCCGGCACATCCAACATCCATGTCGCCTGACACTCCGCCATCGCGAGCAAGCTTGCTCCCACAGGGGATTGCAGCGCTTTCAAGTCATCACCTAGTCCATTCGGACGAAGTCACGCTCCGCACGCCGTCATACCGTATCGCTACAACAACAAAAATCCGTATCGAGGCTCGCCATGCGAAAAGCCACCTGCGCCCTGTTCATCGTCGTCTGTGCCGGCAGCACCGCCAGCCTGTGTGAATTGTTCAAGAACGAAGCCTACCGACCGACCACGGCTTACTTCAGCTGTGCGAGCACGGCCATCAACTGTTATCCGCCGCTGGTGCGCAACCTGCTGCCTTGAACACGGTTTCCACCGGCCATAAAAAAACCACCGATTCGGTGGTTCTTTCGTTGCCTCAATAATCAGGTAGGCAGTACACCCCTGGCCCGCGACAGGGTCAGCGCCAGGTCTTCGATCATGTCTTCCTGACCACCCACGGTGCCGCGTCGGCCCAGCTCCACCAGCAGCTCACGGGCAGCAATTCCGTACTTCTGCTCGGCACGCTTGGCGAACAGCAGGAACGAGCTGTAGACCCCGGCGTAACCCAAGGTCAGCGCATCGCGGTCGAGGCGGATCGGCTGGTCCATCATCGGCACCACCAGGTCTTCGGCCACGTCCATGATCTTGTACAAGTCCACGCCACTGTTAACACCCATCCGCTCCAGCACCGCGACGAACACTTCCAGCGGCGTATTGCCCGCCCCCGCGCCAAGACCCGCAACGGAGCCGTCGATGCGCGCAGCACCGGCCTCGATCGCGGCCAGGGAGTTGGCGATGGCCATGCCCATGTTGTGGTGGCCGTGGAAACCGACTTCGGTCCCGGCGTTCAGGCCGGCACGCAGGGCCCCGATCTTTTGCGTCACTTCATCGGGCAGCATGTAGCCGGCCGAGTCGGTGCAGTAGATGCAGTTGGCGCCGTAGCTCTCCATCAGCCGCGCCTGCTCCAGCAGCTTCTCCGGGCTGACCATGTGCGCCATCATCAGGAAGCCGACGGTGTCCAGGCCCATCTTCGCCGACATGCCGATGTGCTGGCCGGAAACGTCCGCTTCGGTGCAGTGGGTGGCAACTCGAATGGTCGATACGCCATATTCGTGGGCCATCTTCAGGTGGTCGAGGGTGCCGATCCCCGGCAACAACAGGGCCGAAACCCTGGCCTGTTTCATCTGAGGAATCACCGCAGCGAAGTACTCCTCGTCGCTGTGGGCCGGGAAACCGTAGTTCAGCGAAGCACCGCCCAGGCCATCGCCGTGGGTGATTTCGATCAGCGGCACACCGGCCGCATCGAGGCCGGTGGCCACCGAGACCATTTGTTCAATGCTGATCTGGTGCTGTTTGGCGTGCATGCCGTCGCGCAGGCTCATGTCATGCAGACGGACGCTCTTACCTTGCAAATTCATAGAGATTCTCCACTCAACGGGCAGGCAGTTGCAGGGTGCCCTTGTGGGCTTCTTCGGCGAACATCTCGGCCGTGCGCAAACCGGCGGCAGTCATGATGTCGAGGTTGCCGGCCGACTTGGGCAGGAAATCGCCGAGGCCTTCGACCTCGATGAAAATCGACACCTTGCGTCCGTCGAACACCGGCCCGTTGATCAGCTTGTAGCCGGGCACATAGCGCTGCACTTCGCGGACCATCTCCAGCACCGAGGTGCGGATCGCGTCCTGGTTCGGCTCGTCATCGGTCAGGCAGTGGATGGTGTCGCGCATCATCAACGGCGGCTCGGCCGGGTTGATCACGATGATGGCCTTGCCGCGTCGGGCGCCGCCGATCTTCTCCACCGCACCGGCCGTGGTACGGGTGAATTCGTCGATGTTCTGCCGCGTACCCGGGCCGACCGAACCGGAGGACACCGTCGCGACGATTTCGCCGTAGCTCACCGCTTGCACCCGCGACACCGCCGCCACCATCGGGATGGTTGCCTGGCCACCGCAAGTGACCATGTTGACGTTCATCGCCAACTTCGCGGCGTGCTCCTTGAGGTTGACCGGCGGCACGCAGAACGGGCCGATGGCCGCTGGCGTGAGGTCGATCATGATCACACCCAGTTCGTTGAGCTTGCGGCTGTTTTCCGCATGCACGTAGGCCGAGGTGGCATCGAAAGCGATGCGAATGTCATCGTCGAGGACGTGGGGTAACAAGCCGTCGACACCACCGGCGGTGGTTTTGATGCCCATTTCCCGAGCACGTTTCAGGCCCTCGGATTCTGGGTCGACACCCACCATCCACACCGGCTCGATCCATTCCGATCGGCACATTTTCATCAGCAGATCGGTGCCGATGTTGCCCGGGCCGATAATGGCCGCTCTGAGTTTTTTGCTCATTGGGTCAAACTCCAAAAGTCAGGCGCAGAAAGACACCCGGGCACTGCCCAGGCCATCAATGGTCAGAGAAAAACAGTCGCCGGCACGGGCCGGTTCCAGTGGCACCAGCGAGCCGGACAGGATGATTTCCCCGGCCTTGAACGGAATGCCGAAGGCGCCCAGGGTGTTGGCCAGCCAGGCCACGGCGGTCAGCGGATTGCCCTGCACCGCCGAGCCCAGGCCTTCGCTCAGGGGCTCACCATTCTTGAACACACGCATGCGCAAGTTGGGCAAGTCCAGTTCACGGGGATCGACCTTGCTGTCGCCCAGCACGAACACGCCGCAAGAGGCGTTGTCGGCCACGGTGTCCTGGATGCGGATGCGCCAGTCGTGAATTCGCGAGTCAACGATCTCGAAGCACGGCATCACGTATTCGGTGGCGGCCAGCACGTCGGCTTCAGTGATGCCGGGGCCGACCAGATCATGCTTGAGCTTGAAGGCGATCTCGCCTTCGGCACGAGGCTGGATCAGCTTGTTGGCGGACAGGGAAATCCGGGCATCGTCATCGAACGACATCTGCCGCGTGATGAAGCCGAAATCCGGCTGATGCACGTTGAGCATCTGTTGCACCGCCGCCGAGGTCACACCGATTTTCTTGCCGACGATCTGGTCACCGGCCGCCACCCGACGCTCAATGGCGTACAGAGAAATGTGATAGGCGTCTTCGATGCTGATCGACGGCCAACGCTCGGTCAGCGGCGCCAGGGTGGAGCCGCTGAGCAGCGCCTGATAAAGCTCTTCGCCGAACTCACGGCGTAATTGCACGCTCATCCGCGGGCCTCCTGAAGAAACGCCAGGCACTGGCGGTTGAACAGATCACGATGCTCGACCTGAACCCAATGCCCGCACTCGCTGAGCATCACGAAACGGATGCCGGAGCAGTTTTCCAGCATGGTCTGGGCACCGGAGGACGGGCAGAACTTGTCGTTCATGCCCCAGAAACCGAGGATCGGGCACTGCAATTCGCCCAGGCGCGACGTCATGTTCGGCACCTGCATGGTCGACAGCACGCACACCGGCTGCTGTTGCACCACGGCCACGCGCTCGTTGACCGTTTCGTCGCTGATCAGGCTTTCATCGAACAGTTGCAGGGCCAGCAGGCGACGCATGCCCGCTGCGTCGTTCAGTTCACCTTTGGCGAAGGCCGCGCCCATTTTCTGGATGCCTTCCATCTGCAGGTAATACTGTTCTTTTTCCATCAGGCCACCGGGCGCCATCAGCACCAGACGGCTGACACGCTGTGGTTGGTCGAGGGCCAGTTTGATCGCGATCGCGCCGCCCAGAGAGTTGCCGACCAGCACGCAGCGCTGGATGTCGAGGGCATCGAGCAAACCGCTCAACGCTGCGACAAAGAAGTCCAGGGTGTAGAGGGTGTCGGGTTTGTCCGAAGCGCCGTAGCCCGGCAAGTCGGGAACGATCACCCGGTAACCGGCTTCGGCGAACACCGGGTAGTTCTGCTTGAAATTGCTGTGACCGCTGGCGCCCGGCCCGCTGCCATGGATGAAAATCACCGGCTCGCCGTTGCCGGTGTCTTGCCCGCCGATGTCTTTGTAGTGCAGCTGCAAACCATCCGGCAGCGTAACGAAGTGCCCTTGCGCTGAAGCGCCCATAAGGTGTCCTCCCGGCCTGTTGTTGTAGCCGGATTATTCCGAGGGGCCGGGTGGTCAACATCGTCCGACAAGACTACCTAGTCCCTTTGGACGTTGGCCTGCGCAAGGCTGCGGACCTAGCATCGACGGCATTCCCGAGCGACAAAAAAGAGAATTCCCATGCTTGATCCGATGGACTTTCGCGGCAAAGTGGTACTGGTCACCGGCGGTGGCAAAGGCGTGGGGCGCGGCATCAGCCAGCGCTTCCTCGACTGCGGCGCCGAAGTGGTGATTTGCGGTCGCGAAGCCCCGCCAACCCTGCCGGCCAGCGGCGGACGCGAGGCGCTGTTCGTGCCCTGCGACCTGCGGGACGTCGAGCAGTCCGGGCGCTTGATCACGCAAATCGTCGAGCGCTTCGGTCGCCTCGATGTGCTGGTCAACAACGCCGGCGGTTCGCCGAACGCCGACGCGGCCACGGCTTCGCCGCGCTTCAGCGAAGCGATCATTCGCCTGAACCTGATTGCACCGCTGAACCTCTGCCAGCAGGCCAACCAGGTGATGCAGGCCCAGGCCGATGGCGGGGCGATCATCAACATCTGCAGCGTCAGCGCCACCCGCCCTTCCCCCGGCACCGCCGCTTATGGCGCGGCCAAGGCCGGCCTGCTGAACCTGACCACCTCGCTGGCGGTGGAATGGGCGCCGAAGGTGCGGGTCAACGCCGTCACCGCCGGGCTGATTCTCACCGAACAGGCGGCCATGCATTATGGTGACGACGCGGGCATTGCCCGGGTGGCGGCGACCATTCCGCTGCAACGTCTGGCGACTCCGCAAGACATTGGCGACACCTGCCTGTACCTGGCCTCGAAGCTGGCCCGTTACGTCAGCGGCGCGGATATCGCGGTGCATGGCGCGGGTGAACGCCCGGCGTTTCTCGACGCGGCCCAATCCCATTCATAAGAGGACTTTCGACATGCCCGTAGCCAGCCACAGCGTATTGCTGGACCTCACGCCACAAGCAGCCTGGGCCAAACTGCGCGACCTGAGCCTCGCCCCGCACTATGTGCCGGGCCTGACCGGTTGCCAGTTTCATCCCGGCGCGCAGGAAGGCCTCGGCGCCAGTCGCCGGGTGTTGCGCAAGGGCGGACAGTATCTGGATGAAAGCGTGGTGCAGTGGCAGGAAGGCACGGGGTTCGTGCTGCGGTTGCACAAGGGCAGCAATGGCTCGCCCTTTCCGTTTCGCGAGGCGAGTTTCAGTTATGCCTTGCAGGCCGAAGGTGACGCGACCCGCATCACCCTGCAAATGCGATACAGCCTGCGCGGCGGCAGGCTGTTTGAAAGGTTGCTGGCCAAGGCCTTCAACAAGGTCGTGCAGCAGATTGCCGAGAACCTCAAGGCCTTCTACGAAACCGGCCGGACACAGAACCCCGACCGGATCGAAACCCGCCTTCAGGAACGCGCCACTTCCGAGTGAGCGGTAAAACGGGTGGCGACGATCTTCCATTGCCCGGCAATACGCTGGTAACGGTCCTGATAGAAGCCACCCAACTGTCGCGTCGCCCCGCTCTCGCCATCCAGGTTGAAATACCACAGGGCCCAACGGCCCCGGGCCTGATCCTCGTTCAGCACCTCGATTTCCGGGTTGGCGCCGTGATGCAGGTCGATCACCCGCTCATGACAGGCCATTTCGCGGTACAGCGCGACAAAACTGTCGCGTTCACGAAAGATCCCCAACAGACCGTAATCGATCAGCACTTCACCTTCGGCAAAGCAGTCGGCAATCACCTCGACCTGCTTGAGGTCGCAGGCGTTGAGGTAGCGATGCTTGAGCTGGCGGATATCCTCCAGCGCTTCCAGACGGGCGATCCGCTGCTCCAGATTCATACTGCACCTCGCGCTGTCACGTTAACCTCACTCCAGAAGGCTTTCATCGAGCGGACCTTGCCGTCGGCATCGAACTCCATCACGTCGATCACATGCAGCGAGCACGGTTGCCCGCCCCACTCCATGTCGACCCGGAACGGCATCGCGCCGCAACCGTTGAGTGTCGCGCGCACCGGGCCGGTCTGGGTTGCGGAGACTTTCATCGCCCCCAGTCCTTCACGGTAAAAGCGCGCGATAGCTTCGATGCCTTGCAACGGCACCTGGCCGACCGGGTCTTCAACGGTAGCGTCTTTGGCGTAGAGCGCGAGGATGCCGTCGATGTCGCTGGCATTCACCAGTTCCACGTAGCGGGCCATGGTCGCCTGAATCTGTTGAGCGCTGATCATTCAGACCACCTCGAACAGAGCAGCAGCGCCCATGCCGCCACCGATGCACATGCTCACCACCACGTAACGCAAACCGCGACGCTGGCCTTCGACCAACGCGTGGCCGACCATCCGCGCCCCGGACATGCCGAACGGATGGCCGATGGAGATCGCCCCGCCGTTGACGTTCAGGCGTTCGGCTGGAATGCCCAGGGTGTCGCGGCAGTACAGCACCTGACAGGCGAACGCTTCGTTCAACTCCCAGAGGCCGATGTGGTCCATGGTCAGGCCGTGGCGCTTGAGCAGCTTGGGAATGGCGTACACCGGGCCGATGCCCATCTCGTCGGAATTGCAGCCGGCGACGGCCATGCCGCGATAGATCCCCAGCGGTTCCAGTCCACGCTTCTCGGCCATTTTTGCGCTCATCAACACCGAGGCCGACGCACCGTCGGACAGCTGCGAGGCATTGCCGGCGGTGATGAAACGCCCCTTGTCGCTCCACTGACCGCCCGGCCATACCGGCTCCAGCGCCTTCAGGCTCTGGAGGGTGGTGTCGATGCGGTTGCACTCGTCGCGCAGCAAGGTGACGGTTTCATAACTGGTTTCGCCGGTGGCCTTGTCGAACAGTGCCTTGCGGCTGGCCAGCGGCGCGAGCTCGCGGTCGAAGCGCCCGGCGCTCTGGGCCTGTGCGGTACGCAGCTGGCTCTGGTAGCTGTACTCGTCCTGCTCGTCGCGGGAGATGCCGTAGCGCGCGGAGACGATCTCGGCGGTTTCGATCATCGGGATATAGGCGTGCGGGTCCAGCTCGATCACCGAACCCGACTGATTGCGATACAGGTTCTTGTGCTTGTTCTGCACCAGGGAAATCGACTCCAGGCCACCGGCCACGGCGATGTCGATTTCGTCGCACATGATGCCTTTGGCGGCCATGGCGATACTCATCAGGCCCGACGAGCACTGGCGCTCGACGGCCATCCCGGCAACCGATGCCGGCAAGCCGCCGGCAATCGCGCACAGGCGGCCCAGGTTGTAGGACTGCGTACCCTGCTGCGCCGCGGCGCCGATGATCACGTCGTCCACTTCACCCGGCTCGATGCCGGCACGGCGCACGGCTTCGCGCACCACGTGGCCACCCAGTTGCGGCGCTTCGGTGTCATTGAACGCACCGCGAAAGGCTTTGCCGATCGGAGTACGGGCGGTCGAAACGATGACGGCTTCTTTCATGCTGGATTCCTCGAAAATGCTGTTGAAGGTCAGGCCGGGTAATAGCGACTGATTGTGTCGACCACGCAGCCGGGGCGTTCCTCACCGTCGATTTCGACCGTGACGCGGATGGTCGCCTGCACGCCGCCCTTCACTTCCTCGACCGCGATCAGTTGCGCACTGCCACGCACCCGCGAGCCGACGCGCACCACCGAAGGGAAGCGCACGCGCTCACAGCCGTAGTTGACGCCCATGGCCAGGCCACGGACTTCGACGATCTGCGGCAAGAACAGATTGACCAGCGACAGGCTCAGGTAGCCATGGGCAATGCAGGCGCCAAACGGGCCGCTGGCGGCCTTGAGCGGATCGACGTGAATCCACTGATGATCGCCGGTGGCGTCGGCGAACTGGTCGATGCGGTCCTGCTCCAGCAGCAGCCAGTCGCTGACGCCGAGTGATTCGCCCACGGCCCCGAACAAGGCCATCGGCGTGTCGAAAATACGTGGCATGGTCACGCCCTCTGGCTGGACACCGACAACACTTCGCCGGTCATGTAGGAGCTGTAGTCGCTGGCCAGGAACATCATCACGTTGGCCACTTCCCAGACTTCGGCGGCACGGCCGAACGCTTCGTTGGCGGCCAGTTGATCGAGCACCGCCTGGGGCGCGGATTTGCGCAGGAAATCGTGCAGGGCAATGCTCGGGCTGACCGCGTTGATGCGGATGCCGTAGTCAGCGGCCTCGACCGCTGCGCAGCGGGTCAGCGCCATGACCCCGGCCTTGGCGGCGGCGTAGTGCGCCTGTTCTTTCTGCGCGCGCCAACCCAGCACCGAGGCGTTGTTGACTATCACCCCGGCACGTCGCTCCATCATTTTCGGCAGCATGGCGCGGGTCATGCGCATGGTGCCGGTGAGCGTCACGTCGATGACCCGATTCCACTCTTCGTCGGCCATGTCCACCAGCAACCGCGAGCCGCCAAGCCCGGCATTGTTGATCAGCACATCGACGCCTTGCAGGTCACGTTCGGCGCAGGCGATCAGCTGTTGCACCTGGGCTTCGTCGGCAACGTTGCAGACCTGGCCGAACACTTGTTGCAGCCCGGTGGTTTCGCGGATTTTCAGCACCGCTTCGGCCAACCGGCCTTCATGGATATCGCTGATCATCAGCGCGCGGCAGCCTTCTTCGGCAGCGCGCACGGCAGCGGAAAAACCGATCCCGGCACCGGCGGCGGCAGTGATCAGTACCGACTTGCCGCGCAGCAGGCCGCGACCTTCAACATATTGAGGTACAGACATGAACTCTCTCCTTTCAGGCGCGCGGACGCGGCTCTTTGGGCATGCCCAAGGCACGCTCGGCGATGATGTTGCGCTGGATTTCGTTGCTGCCGCCGTAGAGGGTGTCGGCGCGGCTGAACAGGTACAGCGACTGCAAACGGGTCAACTGGTAAGGCGCGGCTTCGAGCAATTCCGCCTCGGCGCCGAGGACGTCCATCGCCAACTTGCCGAGGCTGGCGTGCCAGGTCGACCAGAACAGTTTGTAGATGGTCGCCTCTTTGCGCAGCGAACCGTCCTGGCTACCCGAGAGCATGCGCAGCGAGTTGTAGCGCATGATCCGCAACCCGCTCCAGGCCTCGGCCAGGCGCTGACGCAGGATCGGATCGCGGTCGGCGCCGTTGGACTTGGCGATGGCGATGATTTCGTTGAGTTCGTTCTGGAACTGCATCTGCTGGCCGAGGGTCGAGACACCCCGCTCGAAACCCAGCAGCGCCATGGCAATCTTCCAGCCTTCGCCCGGCGCGCCGATGATGTTGGTGGCGTCGGTGCGGGCATCGTCGAAGAACACTTCATTGAATTCCGAGGTGCCGGTCAGTTGCTCGATCGGTCGTACGGTGATTTCCGTCTGGTCCATCGGCACCAGCAGGAACGACAGACCACGATGGCCGACGCTGCCCGGTTCGGTGCGGGCGATGACAAAGCACCAGTCCGACTCGTGGGCCAGGGAGGTCCAGACTTTTTGCCCGTTGATCAGCCATTGGCCGGTCGCTTCATCCAGTGTTGCACGGGTCTTGACGTTGGCCAGATCGGAACCGGCGCCCGGCTCTGAATAGCCCTGGCACCAGAACGACGTACCGCTGACGATCCCCGGCAAAAAGCGCTGTTGCTGTTCGACCGTGCCGAACGCGGCAATGGTCGGCCCGGCCAGGCCTTCGCCGATGTGGCCCATGCGGCCGGGGCCGCCAGCGCGGGCGTATTCTTCGTTGAAGATCACTTGTTGAGTGATCGACAGACCGCGTCCGCCATGCTCCGGCGCCCAACCGACACAGGTCCAGCCGCCTTCGGCGAGCTTGCGCTCCCAGGCTTTGCGCTCCTCGGGAAACATGTGCTCGTCGCCCGGACCGCCGCGAAAACGCAGGGCTTCAAATTCGCCGCAGAGGTTGGCGCTCATCCAGTCGGCAACTTCCCGGCGGAAGCGTTCGTCCTGCTCGCTGAAACTGATTTTCATGGCTGCTCTCCCAGAATCACCGAAGCAATGCGCTCGCGATGCCAGGCCGGTAGCCCGAGGAAGCTCTCGCTGGCGCGGGCGCGCTTGAAGTAGAGGTGCGGGTCGTATTCCCAGGTGAATCCGACGCCGCCATGCAACTGGATCGATTCGGACGCACAGTGGAAATAGGTTTCCGAGCACTGCGCCTTGGCCAGCGCCGCCGCCAGCGACAGTTCGGCCGCGACCTGCGGATCACCCTGGGGATCGAGGACTTCCTGGGCCACGCACGCGGCGTAATAACTGGCCGAACGCGCGCATTCGACTTGCAGCATCATGTCGGCGGCGCGGTGTTTGAGGGCCTGGAAACTGGCAATCGGGCGACCGAACTGCTGGCGCTCCTGCATGTAGGCCACGCTGAGGTCGAGCACCTGCTGCGCGCCGCCAGTCTGCTCGGCAGCCAGGCCGATACAGGCCAGTTGCAGGACTCGCTCAAGGTGCGACCAGCCGTTGCCGAATTCACCCAGCAGGCAGTCGGCTTCAAGGTACAGGCCCTTGAGCTGGACCCTTGCCTGACGCCGGGTCTGGTCCATGGTCGGCAGCATTTGCCGCTCGATGCCGGCCCGCTCCGCGCTCACGGCAAACAGGCTGATGCCCTTTTCGCCGGTGGTTCCGGGTTGCCGTGCGGCAATGACCAACAGGTCAGCGCCATGGCCATCGAGCACATGCTTGAGGGTGCCGTCGAGGACGAACCCGTCGCCTTCGGCCACCACCGTTGCCTGGACATCGTCGGCAGACCAGCCGTTGGCACTGCTGAACGCCAGCGTTGCGGTCACGCTACCGTCAGCAATCGACGGCAACCAGCGCTGCTTCTGTTCATCATTGGCCGCCAGCAACAGCGCAGGCGTGGCCATGCAGGCGGTGGCGAAAAACGGCGAGCACAGCAAACGCCGGCCCATCTGTTCCAGCAGGATCGTCAACTCGACAAAGCCGAGGCCCAGGCCGCCATAGGTTTCGGGGATATGAATGGCCGGCCAGTACATTTCCTGGCACAGACGTTGCCAGAGGGCTTCGTCGAAACCCCGTTCGCTGATCATTGCCGCACGCACGGCGGCAGAATCCGAGACATCGGCGAGGAAGCCCTCGGCCGATGCGCGGATCATTTCCTGTTCGTCGCTGAATGCAAACTCCATCGCGGCGCCTTCTGCTCGTTTGGCGGGGCGCGCGTGGCGCAACACCCCTTTGAGCATGAAGTTTGGCGCCGGCCGGACGCGGCAGAATCGTTAGCCCTGCCTAGTCCGAACGGGGGATGTGGTGACGTGACTGTTCGGCCGGGAAGCCGATCAGCGGCAGTCTCCGCCCATACGCACCAGCAGCGCTGAACTGTGCGGCTTGAGGTACGGATTGATTTCACCAACCTGGCACGACGCCAGGTTCTGCAGTTCCGGTGCGAGGGGTTCTTGCACAAACAGCAGCCCCGCCGGACGGGACTCGGACTGCAACTGCGCCACCGTCAGCGGCGCCACCGGCCGGCCCATGTAATAGACCAGGCGGATATCCGGCTCACCGAGGGTATAAGCCTTCTGCCCCGGCTGCCCATCGGCCAGCGTGGCAACCTGCTCAAGACCACCGACCCGGTGCGACAACACCCGCGCCTCGACGAACATGTAGAACACCACAAACCCGGCCAGCATCACATAGGGCACAACGGCCAGGACCGTACGCCAGCGCCCCTTCAGGTCATCGAGCAGCGCCGACCAGTGCATCGCCAGCAGCAACGCCATCGACGGATAGACCGGCAACAGGTATTTACCGTGTTTTTCAGTAAACAAGGAAAAAACCAGCAGCGGCAGCAGACTGCAAATCAGCAACATGCCCGCCTCGCGGCGCGAGCGGATCATTGCCCAGAACTTGCGCGGCTGTACGAACACGATCAGCCAGAACGGGAAGAAATCCCCGGCCAGGTACAACAGATACGCGTACCAGGCCTCGGCGCCCTGCCCGTCGATCTTCTTCACGATGTCTTCGCTGATGATCGAGGCCCAGATGCCCCAGCCCTGACTCACCGACACCGCCAGGTACCAGGAACTGCCCAGCACCACGGCAATCAGCCAGCCCCAACCGTCGCACAGGTAAGCCTTGGCCCGGGCATCGCGGTAGATCAAGGCATAGGCCAGGATCGGCGCCGTCACCCACAACAGGCAAACCGGCCCTTTGGTCAGCAGCGCGCAACCCAGCAGCACGTAGCTGAGCCGACTCCACAAGGCCCGGCCTTGCAGGAAGATGAACTGCCAGGCCGCCAGCAGCGCGCCGAAGCACAGCAGGGTCAACAGCATCTCGATTTCCGAGCGCCGTGCGAACAGGCTGAAGGCACCGTTCGCGGCCAGGAACACCACGGCGAACAGACCGACCTGCCGCCCCGCCTGCCGAACGCCGTACAAATAGGTGCCAACACAGCACAAGGCGGCGGCCAGCGCCGAAGGCAGACGCACGCTCCACTCGGACAAGCTGCCCAGCACCGCCGTCGAAACCAGGCCGGCCCAATAGAAAAACGGCGGTTTGGACAAGTACAAGTCGCCGTTCATGTAAGGCAGCAGCCAGCTACCTGCCTCTCGCATTTCGCGCACGGTAACGGCGCGGCGAGCCTCGTTGACACTGAGGAACGGCACGCTGCCCAGCCCCCAGAAAAACAGCAACGCAATCGCGATAGCCACGAGCAACGTAATATTTCGGGTCGATAACGATCCGCGCATGACCTACTCCTTCAGGTGTTTGCTTTTTTTGATCAATTGCAGGTTGCGAAAGTAGACGATGGAGCCAAACGCCTGACCGGCGATGAACACCGGGTCTTCACGATAAATGGCATAGGCGAGCAGCAAGGTGCTGCCGACGATGCTCAGGTACCAGAAGCTCACGGGGATCACGCTGCGTTTCTTGTACTCGCTGTACAACCACTGCAGGACAAATCGCCCGGTAAAGGCGATCTGGCCGACAAAACCGACGATCAGCCACAAGGCCTCGCGGGTGAGATTCATCCTTCAATCTCCTGGGCAATGGTGTTCAACCGCGTGCGTTTGATCAGCCACCAGACACCGAACAAATCGAGAATGCCGACCAGTGCGCGGTCGATGTTGCCGTATTTCGACACCCCGGCCGTGCGCGGCCGGTGGTTGACCGGATGCACGATCATGCGGCCGTTATGGCGCTGGATCAGTGCCGGAATGTAGCGATGCATGTGGTCGAAGTACGGCAGGCGCAAGAACGCCGCGCGCTCGATCAGCTTCAGGCCGCAACCGGTGTCCGGGGTGGCGTCCTTGAGCAGGCGGCGGCGCAGGTTGTTGGCGAAACGTGAGGCGTAACGTTTGCTCGCCGTGTCGCGGCGATTGACCCGGTGCCCGGCAACCAGTTGCACGTCAACCTTGCCCGGTTCGCCGCGCACCAGCGCCAGCATGCCGGGGATGTCCGCCGGGTCGTTCTGGCCGTCGCCATCGAGGGTCGCCAGCCACTGCCCGCGGGCCTCCCGTGCGGCGTGGTACAGCGAGGTGCTCTGCCCCAGCGAACGTTCGTGATGCAGGATGCGCAGGGTGTTCAGGCCGTCGTGGCGGATCTGCCGCAGTTCCTGCAGGGTTGCGTCGGTGCTGCCATCGTCGACGACGATAATTTCGTACGATTCAGCGGCCAATGCGACGCGGATTTCCTCAAGCAGCGGCTTGAGGTTGTTCGCTTCGTTCTTGGCGGGAATCAGTACGGATACAAAAATGTCTTGGCTCATGGAGTCACTCTCGCCTTTATTGGATTTCTTTTATCAGAGGCGAATGAAGGTGTCGTACACCGGCCGACTCGATGCAGGGTTCAGCTATTGCGGGCGATGACGCCAACAATATCCCGCCCTATGGACGCACTCGCGCGCGACCCCGCATACGGTGCCCGGCCAATTGTAAAAATGGCGTTAATATTTCATACACTTTTTGTCATCATTCACTTGATGACGCAACGAATTCGGTTGCCATTGGCGCTTGCCCATCTAAAGTGCATTCACGCGAGTGAAAAACATGAATCGGGTAAGGATGCAGAACCATGAGCACTGAGCAAGAGACGACTTTAGACGAGCAGCGGCTCGACAGTACGGAAATCCGCATTCTGGGCTCGTTGATCGAGAAACAGGCCACCAGCCCGGAAACCTATCCCCTGACCCTCAATGCCCTGGTGATTGCCTGCAACCAGAAAACCAGCCGCGAGCCGGTGATGAACCTCACACCAGGCCAGGTCGGTCATAGCCTGCGCGTCCTCGAAGGACGCGGTTTCGCCAGACTGGTGATGGGCAGCCGCGCCGACCGCTGGGAACACAAGGTCGACAAGGCTCTGGAACTGGTGCCGGCGCAGGTCATCCTGACCGGGCTGATGTTTCTGCGCGGACCGCAGACCGTCAATGAACTGCTGACCCGCAGCGGCCGCATGCATGAATTCGAAGATGCCGAACAGGTGGTGCATCAGCTCGAACGCCTGATTGCCCGGGGCCTGGCCGTACTGATTCCGCGCCAGGCCGGCCAGCGCGAAGACCGCTATACCCACGCCCTGGGCGACCCGGCGGATATCGAGGCGATCATGGCGGCAAGGAGCAACCCGGCCGAGCGTGGCGGCAGCGGGGTTTCGGTTGAACGGATCGAAGAGCTGGAAGCGCGGATTGCGGCGCTGGAAGAAAGGCTGGCTCGGCTCGAATAATCAGGCTACAGAGATCCCAATGTGGGAGCGGGCTTGCTCCGGGCGGCGTTCCGACGAAGGCGGACTGTCAGTCACATCAATACCGGATGGGCCGACGCTTTCGCGAGCAAGCCCGCTCCCACAGGGGTTTGGCGGTGTTTGCGCCTATTCGCCGTCCCAGTAATCCACCCCGTCCGCCTGCCGGGCAACGGCAACAAAGCCTGACGCATTACCCTCGGCATCCACCTTGAAGTCATCCATCACGGCGTATTTGCCGGAATCCGGGTATTCACAAATCTCCGGTGATTGCTGGGTGCTGACGGCCAGGTACCGCAACTCGCCGTGGCTGGTATTGATGATCTGATGCGCCTTTTCAGGCCCGCCCGGTGGACAGGCGATCACATCACCGGCACGGATCGGAAAGCGTTCGGATCCCAGGCGAACTTGCCCTTCCCCGGCCACGACGTAGAACATTTCCTCATTGACCCGATGACTGTGAAACGGGCTGCCGCGCATGCCTGGCTCCAGCACATACAAGCGATAACCCAGCTTTTGCGCCCCCAGTTGTTGACCGACACGGGCCAGACGCTGTTGATAGCGACCGGCGGTTTCACCGCTCGGCGCAAACGCTTCGGGCAGCGGTTCAAGTTCGACTGAATTCAGATTGAGAATGGGGGGATGCATGGACACCTCCTAGCTGCGGGCAAACGCCACGGCCTTGTGGAATTGCTCATCCGTTGGCCGCACGCCGGTATAGAGCACAAACTGCTCCAGTGCCTGGATCGCGATCACTTCCAGGCCGGTGATGACCCGCTTGCCTTCGGCACGAGCACGCACGATCAGCGGCGTTTCCGAGGGAATCGCCACCACATCGAACACAGTTTCCGCTTTTTCGATCACGTCAGCCTCAAAGGCCAGTTGATCGGCCTCCGGTCCTCCCGTCATGCCGATCGGGGTGACGTTGACCAGCATCTGCGGGCGACGACTCCCCAGCTCGGCCTGCCACTCATACCCCAACGACTGCGCCAGCGCCTGCCCGGCGCGTTCGTTGCGGGCCACGATCAGGCCGTTTTCATAGCCGCCATCGCGCAAGGCACTCGCCACGGCCTTGGCCATGCCGCCGCTGCCGCGCAGGGCAAAGGTCGAGTCCCTGGGTACCTGGTGTTTTTCCAGCAACTGGGCCACGGCGATGTAATCGGTGTTGTAGGCCTTGAGATGACCGTCGGTGTTGACGATGGTGTTGATCGATTGAATGGCGGCAGCCGACGCGTCGAGTTCATCGACCAGGGCAATGCTGGCTTCCTTAAACGGCATCGACACGCCACAGCCACGAATCCGCAGGGCACGAATGCCGGCAACGGCACCCGGCAGGTCCTGGCTGGCAAAGGCCTTGTAGTAAAAATTCAGGCCCAGCTGTTCATACAGATGATTGTGAAAACGCAGACCAAAGTTCCCGGGCCGTCCTGAAAGGGACATGCACAGCTGGGTGTCTTTGTTGGGGTTCATCTGCATGGGGAAGCTCCTTCAAATGCACTTTTCGGATGGACGGGATTAGCCCTCCATCGGGTTCTGATCGATCATATAAGTGTGTTAACGCGGGCTTACACGGGTCGGTAAGAAAGTCGGTACAGACCTTACACAAAATTTACCTAATGGCCGTGCTGTTTTTCAGAAAAACGCTGTCTTAGAAGTATCCCCGCGACAATCCTTGGGTCTATTGCAGACACAAGCGCCGGGCTGAAGAACCGAGGAACTATCATGATCCGTAAAGTCTCCACAGTTGCCTTACTGATCGGCGCCCTCGCTATCGCAGGACAGGCGCAAGCCCATGGTGGTGGTAATTACTGGCAAGGCCCGGCAGTGTTTGGCGCGATCGTCGGTACTGCCATTGTCGGCTCGGCTCTGATCAACGCCAACCGCCCGGTTTATGTCGCACCGCAACCGGTCTACTACCAGCCCGCGCCAGTTTATTACGCACCACCGCCTCCGGTTTACTACCAACCGGCCCCGGTCTACGTGCAACAACCGATCTACTACCGCCCCGCCCCGGTGTACTACGGACCACCCGGTGGTTACTACGGCCCGCCACGCGGCTACTACGGCCATCACGGCCGCTGGTAACGAACTCATCCAGCCCCGCTGAAACAGCGGGGCTTTTTTATGCAGGTTTGTCGGTGCAGGTCTGGATAAATCTCGCCAAGGTCGCTATCGGGACAATGCACGTGGCAGAAACGGGCAAGATGGACTCGACCCGTTTTCTGCCGTGCGGCAAAAAACGGTCATATTTTTGTCATGACGGTTCCGCAAGCTCGGTGCTGTCCGTCAATAACAGTTGATAACAACAAGGACGACCACATGCCAACGCAAAACCCGCACCGCATCGTCGGTCTGTGCACCTCCAGCAAGGTCTACAACGCACTGACCGAACTCAAGCACCTGGAAGGTCATCGCAGCGCCAAGTTTCTCTCGCTGCTGACGCAAAGCCTGGTGCGCAAGGGCCTGCTCAACGAGCAGGAAGTGGTTCATATGCTCGATCAGGTGGTCAGCTGACCGACCAACGGTCGTTTGCCCCCTCTGGCATCAATGACCACTATCGAAAGCGTTGATTACCCCTCAAGGCACCCTGACCTTAAAGTAACTCCACAGATTGATGGAGGTACTTGTCATGTCCAAGGTTCATATCATGTCCGTTATCGGCAGCGCCGTCCCCGCACAGCTCAGAGAGCTGGGCATGCTCGCCTGCTGGTATCTGGTGCAGGACGGCGTGCAGATCAGCGGCCCGCTCACTTCGCTACCCGCCGCCAAGGAGCTGTCGCAACGCGTCGGCACCGGCCAGTCCGGCAGGCTCAGCGCCTAAGGCAGCTGCACCCGCGGTTTGGTTTCAATGAAAATGGCCCAGCTCGACATGAACAGGGCCGCGATCAATGGGCCGATGACAAAGCCGTTCAACCCGAAAATCGCCAGGCCGCCGAGGGTCGAGATCAGGATCATGTAGTCCGGCATCCTGGTGTCCTTGCCTACCAGCAATGGCCGGAGCAGGTTGTCCACCAGCCCGATCACCAAGACCCCGAACAACCCCAGCACCACGCCCTGCCAGATCGCCCCGGTGAGCAGGAAAAACGCCGCCACCGGCACCCAGACTATTCCCGCCCCTACCGCCGGCAGCAGCGACAAAAACGCCATCAACACCGCCCAGAGCAATACGCTGGGAATGTCCAGAAACCAGAAGATCAGACCGCCCAGCGCGCCTTGGGTGATCGCCACCAACAGGTTGCCTTTGACCGTGGCCCGCACCACACGATTGAACTTGAGCTGCAAACGGCGTTTCTGCTGCTCCTGCAACGGCACCGCCAGGCGCACCTTGCGCGCCAGTTCCGCACCGTCGCGCAGGAAGAAGAACAGCAGGTACAGCATGATGAAGATACTGACGATGAACTCGAACGTGCCCTGGCCGAAACTGAACGCCTGAGAGGCCAGCACCTGCCCGCCGGCCATCGCGCTTTTGACGATTTTCTCTCGCAGCCCGTTCAACTCGCCCATGCCGAAGCGATCCAGCAGATGCTGGAAATACGGCGGCAGGCTGTGCTTGAACTGCAACACGTACCCGGCGATGTCGAGTTCGCCACTCTCGACGCTTTTGTAGAGTGCCGCGCCCTCCTGAACCAGCAAGGCGCTGATGATGATCACCGGCAGAATCGCGATCACCAGGCAAATGCCCAATGTGCACAGCGACGTGAGGTTGCGTTGCCAGCCGAACTTCAGCTGCAGTCGGCCCTGCAGTGGCGCAAAGACGATGCCGAGGATCACCGCCCAGAACACCGCGCCGTAAAACGGCAGCAGGATCCAGACGAAGGCAGCGCTCACCAGCGCCAGCAAAACCGTCAGCGATTTGTCTTGTAGGGGCGCTTCGTTCATATCCGATCCGTGCCAGAGAGGACGAAAAACTTCCGCCCTGATGTTTAGTCCACTACGGCTCGCGCGAGTGCCATCGGTTTGTTGAACAAGCATAGATCCAGGTCAATAAACCCTCGCCACCGAACGTTTACCCTGCGCGGCTTTTGCGACCGACACCGCCATGAACCTCACCGCGCCAGAACTGCTCGCCCCCGCCGGCACCCTGAAAAACATGCGTTACGCCTTCGCCTACGGCGCCGATGCCGTGTACGCCGGCCAGCCGCGCTACAGCCTGCGGGTGCGCAACAACGAATTCGACCACGCCAACCTGGCCCTCGGTATTCGCGAGGCACAGGCTCAGGGCAAGCGCTTCTACGTGGTGGTGAACATCGCGCCGCACAACGCCAAGCTCAAGACCTTCCTCAAGGACCTTGAACCGGTGATCGCCATGGCCCCGGACGCGCTGATCATGTCCGACCCCGGCCTGATCATGCTGGTGCGCCGGCACTACCCGCAGATGCCGGTGCACCTTTCGGTGCAGGCCAATACGGTGAACTGGGCGAGCGTCGAGTTCTGGCAGCAGCAAGGCTTGAGCCGGATCATCCTGTCGCGGGAGCTGTCCCTGGAAGAAATCGCCGAGATCCGCGAGCAAGTGCCCGCCATGGAACTGGAGGTGTTCGTGCACGGCGCGTTGTGCATGGCCTATTCCGGGCGATGCCTGCTGTCGGGCTACATGAACCGGCGTGACGCCAATCAGGGCAGTTGCACCAATGCCTGTCGCTGGAAATACTCCGCGCAACCGGCCACGGAAAACCAGCTCGGCGAGATCGTGCAGCAGTATCAGCCGGAACCCACCCTGGGCATCGGCGCGCCCACTGGGCAGGTGTTTCTGCTGCAGGAAGCCAATCGTCCCGGCGAGCAGATGCCGGCCTTCGAAGACGAACACGGCACTTACATCATGAACGCCAAGGACCTGCGCGCCGTGCAGCATGTCGAACGCCTGACGCACATGGGCGTGCACTCCCTGAAAATCGAAGGCCGGACCAAATCGCACTTTTATTGCGCGCGCACCACCCAGGTTTATCGCCGAGCCATCGACGATGCGGTGGCGGGCCGAGCCTTCGACCGCGACCTGATGACCGACCTGGAATCCCTCGCCCAGCGCGGCTACACCGAAGGCTTTCTGCGCCGGCATGTGCATGACGAATACCAGAACTACCAGAACGGCAGCTCGGTGTCGGAGCGTCAGCAGTTTGTCGGTGAGTTGACCGGGCAGCGGCGGGATCGCCTGGCCGAGGTCAAGGTGAAGAACCGCTTCGGCCTGGGCGATCACATGGAGCTGATGACGCCCAAGGGAAATTTCCACTTCGATCTACATCAGTTGCAAAACGCCAAGGGTGAAGCGATCGAAGTTGCACCGGGGGATGGGCACACGGTGTATTTGCCGATACCGGATGCGGTGGATCTGAGTTTTGGCCTGCTAATGCGAGATATCAACATGCCGTAATCTCTGTGGAAGCGGGCTTGCTCGCGGAGGGGGCGGCACATTCAAAGTCAATATTGCCTGACACACCGCCTTCGCGAGCAAGTCGGATCGCCGCACCGCCGCTCCCACAGATACTGCGTTACGCAAACTCTTCGCGGAGCATCGCCACAAACGCCTCACGCGCCGGGTGCACCCCGGCGTTTTCGTGCCAGTAAAACAGGTTGTCGACGGCGGTCAGTTCGGGGAATTCAAAACCCACGCACCCCGCGCCTTTGGCGTATTGGTCGAACACGCCTTTGGGCACCAGCGCCACGCCGGCCCCGGCGCTGACGCAGCCGACAATCGCGCCATAACTGGCCAGGCTGACAATCGGCAGCGCCTGGCCCTGTCGCAACAACCAATGCTCCAGCGCCGCCCGGTACGGACAGCCCTGGGGCCACATGAACACGGTCTGGTCCTGTAAATCGCTGACGTCCCGCAGCGGCCCCAGGGAGGTCGAGGCGATCAGCAGCAGCTCTTCGCGGTACATCGGCGTGCGCTTGAGGTGCGAACGCTCGACATCCACCGCGACGATAGCGCCGTCGAGCTTGTGGTTGAGTGTGTCATCGAGCAACTGCCCCCAGGAGCCGGTGGTCAACTCCAGTGCGACCTGCGGGAAACGCTTGTGGAATTTCGCCAGCAGGCGCGGCAATCGCCCGGTGGCCGATGACTCGATGGCCCCGATGCGCAGCGGCCCCGAGGGTTCGGCCGAAGGGTCGACCGCACGTTTGGCTTCGGCGGTGAGGGCGAGAATTTTCGAGGCGTAGGCCAGAAAGGTTTGCCCCGACGGGCTTATGCGCAACCCTCGCCCCTCGCGCAGAAATAGCGCAACACCCAGTTCGGCCTCCAGGGCCTTGATCCGGGCCGTGATGTTCGACGGCACGCAATGCAACAGCTCGGCCGCGCGGGCGATGCTGCCGACATCGGCCACGGTCTTGAACATGCGAATCTGTGCCAGCTCCATACATCACCCATAGTGAACGATTGGCACAGTATAAGTCAGTTGTGGCGAACGATCCGCTTTCTGATACTCGGTGCATCCACCCACAGGTGCACGACCATGACGCCGCTCACACCCTCCCCCGTTTCACCCTGGAAAATCATCCTGGCCATGGCGTTTGTCGTAGCGTGCTGGGGCTATTCCCCGACCGGCATCCATATCGGCTTGCAGGCCTACGACCCCGTGCACCTGGCGCTCCTGCGCTTCCTGCTGGCCTCTGTGTTCATGGCCGTGGTCGCGATGTTCAAGGGCATTCGCCTGCCGAGCCTGCGCGATCTGCCGTTGATGTTCGGCCTGGGTTTCTTTGCCGTGAGCCTGCACCACGTGGCGATCAACTTCGGGCAGCAAGGTGTCAGCGCTGGTGCTTCGAGCGTCCTGGCCCAGACCACGCCACTGTTCAGCACATTGATCGCGCGCTTCGTGTTCAAGGATCAGGTGAGCCTATGGCGCTGGGGTTGTGTGCTGCTCGGGTTGTTTGGCGTGGTGATTGTGGTGGCGGGCGATCATGGCCTGGGTAGCATTGACGCCCACGGCTTGCTGATCCTGCTGGCGGCGGTGTCCTGGAGTCTCTACTTTGCCCTGCAAAAGCATCACACCGGGCGTTACGACGGGCTGACGCTGGTGTGTTACACGGTGTGGTCCGGGACAGTGCTGTTGTTGATTTATCTGCCCGGCCTGGTGGATCAAGTCGCCCCGGCACCGCTGCGCGTGCAGTTTGCGGTGATTGCCCTGGGGATATTCCCCAGTGCCCTGGCGTACCTGGCCTGGGCCTATGTGCTGGCGCATGTCGATTTGAGTCGGGCGACGATGACGCTGTATTTGACGCCGCCGACGGCCATGGTCATTGCATCCTATGCGCTTGGCGAGCGGCCGACATTGATGATCGTGGTCGGCGGGCTGGTGGTGTTGGCGAGTGTGCTGGCGTTGAATCTGGAGCGGCGGGCTGTGGTTGTTCAAGTTGTCAGGGTCTGATTCAGGTTTTTCGCTGTCAGGTCTGGCGCTATCGCGAGCAGGCTCGCTCCCACAGGGTTTTATGTTTGCCGCGGTTCTTGAGCACGACTCAGAACCTGTGGGAGCGTGGCTTGCCCGCGATGAACGATAACGCGGTATCACTGACCATCAGCTAGCCGAAAACCGGTCGCGACTGTTGGTCAGGTGCAGCCACATCGCCGCCCGCGCCGCATCCGGGTCCTGGCGTTTGATGGCGTTGAGAATCGCCTCGTGCTCCAGGTTGGCCAACTGACCGAGCTTGCTCAAATCCACCGCGCCACGTTCGGCTGCATTGACCCGGGTGCGCGGGATCATGGCACTGCCCAGGTGCTGCATGATTTCGGTGAAGCATACGTTGCCGGTGGCTTCGGCGATCAGCAGATGAAAACGCCGGTCCGCTTCGACACAGCTGTCGTTGTTGGCCAGCAGGCTTTGATAATCATCCAGCGCTTCACGCATCTGCGCCAGTTGCAGATCGGTGCGGCGAGTTGCCGCCAGCGCCGCCGCCTGGGTTTCCAGGCCCATGCGCAACTCCAGAATGCTGCGCACCCCCAACGCGGTATCGACATTCAGCCGCAGCCCCTGCTCCGGCGCGCGCTCGATCACGAACGTGCCGATACCGTGCCGGGTCTCCACCAACCCCGAGGCCTGCAACTTCGAGATCGCCTCGCGCACCACCGTGCGACTGACCCCGTGCTCCTGAACGATGGTGTTTTCCGACGGCAACTTGTCGCCGGGCAACATCTGGCCGAGCAGGATGCGCTGGGTCAGTTTCTCCACCAGGTCATGGGCCAGGTTGTGGCTGCGCTTGCGGGTGGGTACTTCGAGGTCTTCTTGCATGGGGGTGTCCGGAAATCAGGGCTATCGAATCGTAGCACCGCGCCGAGCGGGAATCCTGAAAAATCTAGCCAAGCTTGTATGACAACACTCAACAAAAAGCCCACATTGATACGATTCAGAGCCCATCAAACACCGCCAATAGAATAAAAAACCTCTTGAAATACGCCATTTCATTGAATAAACATGGTTGCAAGATCAAAAAACCAAGTTGTATGATGTCCAGCAACAACGCAGTACCCAGCTTCACCCCGCATAAAAATAACGAGTGGGAGAAAACGCAGTGAATACATCCATCTCCGGGATGCACGACGACGCCAATTCAGCGCTGAAGTCCGCCATCGCCAAAGTCAAACGTCACGTCTTGCCGCTGTTCGTCATCATGTTCATCGTCAATTACATTGATCGCGTGAACATCGGTTTCGTCCGCACCCACATGGAACACGACCTGGGCATTGGCGCGGCCGCCTATGGCCTGGGTGCCGGTCTGTTCTTCATCGGTTATGCACTGTTCGAGGTGCCCTCCAACATCCTTCTGCAGAAAGTCGGCGCACGCATCTGGCTGACCCGGATCATGCTGACCTGGGGCCTGGTCGCCGCGGGCATGGCGTTCATCCAGAACGAAACCCACTTCTACATCCTGCGTTTTCTGCTGGGCGTGGCCGAAGCCGGGTTCTTTCCCGGGGTGATCTACTACTTCACCCGCTGGTTGCCCGGCGTGGAACGCGGCAAGGCGATTGCGATTTTCCTCAGCGGCTCGGCGATTGCCTCGCTGATCTCCGGCCCGCTGTCCGGGCTACTCCTGCAAATCAGCGGCCTGGGTATGCACGGCTGGCAGTGGATGTACTTCATCGAGGGCATGTTTTCGGTGGGGTTGTGCGTATTTGTCTGGTTCTGGCTGGACTCCAGACCCCATGACGCCAAATGGCTGAGCCGCGAGGAACAGGATGCGCTGGTCAAGGCCATCGACGACGAACAACTGGCCCGGGAAGCGGCGACGCCGATCAAGCCGTCACTGGGCAAGTTGCTCAAGGATCGCCAGATCATCCTGTTCTGCCTGATCTACTTCTTTATCCAGCTGACCATCTACGCCGCGACCTTCTGGCTGCCGAGCATCATCAAGAAGATGGGCGACCTGAGCGATGTCCAGGTCGGGCTGTTCAACTCGATTCCGTGGTTGCTGTCGATTGTCGGCATGTACGCCTTCGCGTCCCTGTCGGCCAAATGGAAGCACCAGCAAGCCTGGGTCGCTGCCGCCCTGCTGATCGCCGCGGCCGGGATGTTCATGTCCACCACCGGCGGGCCAGTGTTCGCCTTCGTTGCGATCTGCTTTGCCGCACTGGGCTTCAAATCGGCCTCGTCGCTGTTCTGGCCGATTCCCCAGGCCTACCTGGATGCGCGAGTCGCGGCCGGCGTCATCGCGCTGATCAACTCGGTGGGCAACCTCGGCGGCTTCGTTGCGCCGACCACCTTCGGCCTGCTCGAAGCAAACACCGGCTCCATTCAGGGCGGGCTGTACGGCCTGGCCGCGACCTCGATCATCGCCGCCATCATCGTGTTTGCCGCCCGCAACACACCGAAACCCGCACCCGCCGGCGCGCCGGGCAACCCCGCGCCCAACCACGCCTGAATTCAGCTTTTAAGGATTGGAAAATGAACCCGCAAGACACCGCAAAAGCCCCGGTCATCACCAGCATGCAAGTGGTTCCAGTGGCCGGCCACGATGGCATGCTGCTCAACCTGAGCGGCGCCCATGGGCCGTTCTTCACTCGCAATATCGTAATCCTCAAGGACAACGCCGGCCACACCGGCGTCGGCGAAGTACCGGGGGGCGAGCGCATTCGCCAGACCCTCGAAGACGCACGCAGCCTGGTGGTCGGCAGCCCGATTGGCACTTACCAGAAGATCCTCAATCAGGTGCGCCAGACCTTCGCCGACCGCGATGCCGGTGGGCGCGGCTTGCAGACCTTCGACCTGCGCATCACCATCCATGCGGTCACCGGCCTGGAAGCCGCCTTGCTCGATTTGCTCGGCCAGCACCTGGATGTACCGGTGGCCGCCCTGCTCGGTGAAGGCCAGCAGCGCGATGAAGTGAAGATGCTCGGTTATCTGTTTTATGTCGGTGATCGCAATGAAACCGGCCTCGCCTACCGCAGCGAACCGGACGCCGACAACGACTGGTTCCGCGTGCGTCACGAGAAAGCCATGACCGCCGACGCGGTGGTCCGCCTGGCCGAGGCGGCCCACGCACGTTATGGCTTCAAGGACTTCAAGCTCAAGGGTGGCGTGCTCAGCGGCGACGCGGAAATCGAAGCGGTCACCGCCCTCGCCGAACGCTTCCCCGATGCGCGCATCACCCTCGACCCGAATGGTGCCTGGTCACTGAAAGAAGCCATCCGCCTGTGCCGCGATCAGCACCGCGTGCTGGCCTACGCCGAAGACCCGTGCGGGGCGGAAAACGGGTACTCGGGACGCGAAGTCATGGCCGAATTCCGCCGCGCCACCGGCCTGAAAACCGCGACCAACATGATCGCCACCGACTGGCGGGAGATGGGCCACGCGATCCAGTTGCAGTCGGTCGACATTCCCCTGGCCGACCCGCACTTCTGGACCCTGCAAGGCTCGGTGCGCGTGGCGCAGATGTGCCACGAATGGGGCCTGACCTGGGGTTCGCACTCCAACAACCACTTCGACATTTCCCTGGCAATGTTCACCCACGTGGCGGCGGCCGCGCCGGGCGAAATCACCGCCATCGACACCCACTGGATCTGGCAGGACGGCCAGCGCCTGACCAAGGCCCCGCTGCAAATCGTCGACGGCTGCGTGCAGGTGCCGCAGAAACCGGGGCTGGGGGTCGAGCTGGACATGGATCAACTGACCAAGGCCCATGAACTGTACAAAGGCATGGGCCTGGGGGCGCGGGATGACAGCGTGGCGATGCAGTTTTTGATTCCCGGCTGGAAGTTCGACAACAAGCGACCGTGCCTGGTGCGTTGAATCGACGGTTGCGCACCTTGTAACAATAAATCCGACCCGCCTGTGGGCGGTCGGATTTAAAAACAGGGTTTTCCCCCTAGAATGGCGCGCAACTGAATCAACGACGGATGAAACCAACATGGACAGGCTGAAAACCATCGCCGCTTGCATGACGATAGTCGCCGCAGGCCAATGCGTGGCACAGGATCAAATCGAGACAGTGGTGAACGCCGCTGTACAACCAGTGATGCAAGCCGAGGGTATTCACGGCATGGCCGTGGCAGTCACCGTCAACGGCCAGGCGCATTATTTCAACTATGGCGTCGCCTCGAAAGAAACCGGCGCCCCCGTCACGCAAGACACCCTGTTCGAGATCGGCTCCGTCAGCAAAACCTTCACCGCCACCCTCGCCGCCTACGCCCAGGCCACCGGCAAGCTGTCGCTGTCGGACAAGGCCAGCCAGGTCCTGCCGGCCTTGCGCGGCAGCGCGTTCGACCACATCAGCGTGCTGCAACTGGGCACCTACAGCGCGGGCGGCCTGCCACTGCAATTTCCTGCTGAATTTGATTCGGCGGACAAAATGCTCGGCTACTACCAACAATGGAAACCGCTCTACGCCCCCGGCAGCCACCGACTGTACTCGAACCCCAGTCTCGGCCTGTTCGGTTACCTCGCCGCGCAAAGCATGGGCCAGCCGTTCGATGACCTGATGGCGAAAACCCTGCTGCCGAAACTGGGCCTCAAACACACCTATGTGCACGTGCCGCAGGCTCAGATGGCGATGTATGCCCAAGGCTACAACAAAGACGGCAAACCGGTACGGGTCACTCCGGGGGCGCTGGATTCCGAGGCGTACGGGCTGAAAACCAGCGCCGCGGACTTGCTGCGCTATGTCGGCGCGAACATGAAGCCGGCGTCCCTGGAAAAGCCGTTGCAGCAAGCCATCGCCCTGACTCATAGCGGTTACTACACCGTGGGCGATATGACCCAGGGCCTCGGTTGGGAGATGTATCGCTACCCGACCACGCTGGATCGCCTGCTGGACGGCAACTCCACGCCGATGGCCATGGAGGCGCACAAGGCCCAATGGCTGAACCCGCCGCAGGCGCAGCCGCAGAGCGTGCTGGTCAACAAGACCGGTTCAACCGGGGGCTTTGGTGCTTACGTGGCGTACGTGCCATCGAAGGACATCGGCATTGTGATGCTGGCCAACAAGAATTATCCCAATGCGGAGCGGGTGAAGATCGCTCATCAGATATTGAGTACCCTGACTCAATAAGCCTTGCTGCCTTCTCCATAGATAAGGGCGACCTCTACAGGTTAATGTTGTGTAGGAGCGAGCTTGCTCCGGGCGGCGTTCCGACGATGGACTCAAGAGCGCCGCGTTTAGCCAGTAAATACGCGTTATCGTTAACGACCATCGCGAGCAAGCTCGCTCCTACAGAGGACTACATCCGCTTAAGTGAACAGTATTAACCTCTAGAGGTCGCCTTTTTTACTTTATCGGCACACCTTCGGACAGGTCGACATTGTCCAGCGCGCGATTCACCAACAACTCACCCACCACTGCCAATTGCTGAATTGACAGCGCCACATTGCGGTTGGAGCTTTCCAGGTTACAGGCCAGATCGGTGACCAGCACGTTCAGGGACGCAAGGGTTTCACAGGCGTGGCACAGCAGCGTTGGGGTGTCGACGTTTGGGAGGATGGTGAAGATGTGGCTAACCGGGTCAGCGTGTTTGGGGTTGCGCAAGCGAGCGCTGACGGCGGGTTCGGTGATGTCGGAGAGTGGGACATCTGAGTCGGATGGGGATTGCGGGGGATTCGGACTTAGCTTTTTCATGAAGAAGTACCATTGGGGATTGTTGAGAAAACTACCCATCTCACTTCCACATGAGGGTGGCAGCTGTACGCAGGTGTGGAAGTCCAGGTCAATCCACCAAAACCCGGTGCACTCGAAAATGCTCCCGCGCACAGCCGCCAAAACGCGGCGATGTTGACATAAAAAATGTCGACTTGCGCACTAGGGGCATTGGTAGATGGCTTGAACCAACGGACTTCCACATCCGACCGCTGATTTGCAGCGGCTGAAGAAGGTTATCGATACGACCCAATGGGCACCAGTTCACGGGGTGCGCCACGTCATGCAGGAAATTTCCGACGTAACTGAAGTCCTTTGCCTACGCTCGATTTTCTGAGCATCCAGTTACAAACACCTTTTTGCTCATGACCGTTGTGATGCAGGTGAAACCGTTGTATCTAATGGACCTCCCAAGCCTGCGAACGGCATCGGATCAATCCGGGGCCGGGAATGACATAATGCGCGCTCACCTATTCAAACCGACTGACCCTAAAAGGGCGTTGTAATGGAAATTTTCAGCTTTCAGCTCAAGGATGTCGGTCGCTTCACCGATATGACCATTTACCTGGCCCCCACCCCCAAACACCGCTCAAATGTGACGGTGCTTGTGGGAAACAACGGTGCCGGGAAAACCACCCTTTTAAAATCATTGGCCACCTCATTGAGTTGGCTAGTTGCCAGGATTCGTACTGAGAAAGGTGTTGGCAGTTACCTTACAAATGAAGACATTCGAAACGGCGCTGCAGTCGCAATCGTTTTGACTTCCGTATCAGACAGTTCGCCAGCGCAACCACGTTCCCCCGACGATTATTCAAAACATGATCTCTTTAACTGGGCCATTGCTCGTAGCAGGCAAGGGCGAAAAAGTGATGTCCATAGTGAGTTAGCGGAAGCCAGCCTCCTTGCAGACCACTATCGCACTCAACTAACCATTGATGAAAAAGCTTCACTCCCTCTGATCGCCTATTACCCGGTAGAGCGCTCGGTTTTGGAAATCCCACTAAAAATCCGAACCAAACACACTTTTGATCAACTCGACGGCTACGACAACGCATTGAATCGCGGTGTGGACTTCCGCCGTTTCTTCGAATGGTTCCGTGAACGCGAAGACAGCGAAAACGAAACCGGTGTATCCGATACTGCGTTATCCGAGATTTCCGCAAAGTTCGGCAATGACAGCGACATCTGGAAAACGCTATCCCAAATGAAGGCGTCCTCCCGCGATCGTCAGTTAACAGCGGTTCGCTCTGCCATCGCCGCGTTCATGCCAGGTTTTACCAACCTGAGAGTAAAGCGCAAACCACGCCTGCACATGGCGATAGACAAGGACGGCGTAACGCTCAATGTTTCCCAGCTTTCGCAGGGCGAGAAGTCGATGATGGCGCTGGTCGGCGACATCGCTCGCCGGTTGGCGATGATGAATCAGTCTCTGGACAACCCATTGGAGGGTGACGGCATCGTCCTGATCGACGAGGTCGATTTGCACCTGCACCCTAAATGGCAGCGCAGTTTGATTCGGCAGTTGAGCGAAACCTTCCCCAATTGCCAGTTTGTCCTGACCACTCACT
Organism: Pseudomonas sp. P4_B4; assembly: GCF_056402255.1. Lineage (NCBI taxonomy): Bacteria > Pseudomonadati > Pseudomonadota > Gammaproteobacteria > Pseudomonadales > Pseudomonadaceae > Pseudomonas > Pseudomonas sp. P4_B4. Next base: position 8,045 of record NZ_JBFUHS010000043.1, on the reverse strand, counting down.
CGCCATTGGTCATCAGCGACGCGAAAGACGTGCTGTGCTACGTGCTCAATGACGGGGAACTGCACGAACAATCTGGTCTGTATGGATTGGATGCCAATCAGGTGTTGCTGGAAGTCATGGACACCGACGTGCGCAACAGCGAAGTGCAACAACGTCTGAATCTTTTGCTCAAGCATTTGCAGGATGGCGATCTGGACGGTGCGAAAAAACTGTATTCCGAGCTCTCGCTAGAGCTTCCAGAGGGACATCTGGAACTGGCGAAGGCGGCATTGTTAATACGCAAGTTGGAGTTGCGCCGTGCGTAAGATCGATAAAGGCATGGAGCCGCCATCGTTGACGCGCTTCAAACACTCAAACAAGACCTCGCGTTATCAGGATTTGCCACCGGATGAGAGACGACTCATTCGAGCATCGTGCATCTCGGAACAGTACGGTTTATGCGCGTATTGCTGCCAGTCGATTACGATTGATGATGCCCATAACGAGCATCTTGAAGCCCAGGACCATGCTCCGAATCGAACCCTGGACTTTTCCAACATCGTCGCCAGTTGTCAGCGCCCTCATCAATGCGGTCATGGTCGAGGAACACGAGTGTTGCCGCTTACACCCTTGATGGCCGAATGCGAGTCCGAATTGAAGTTCTACTTGTCCGGCCTGGTCGCGGGAAAGACCGAGCGGGCCAAGGTAACAATTCAGACATTGAATCTGGGTCATACCGGGCAAAGTAACAAAGGACTTGTTGGCAAACGAAAAGCGATGGTTGATGCACTCATTTATAGCCTGAGCGTACCTCCCGAAGACCTGCAATTTGAAGACGAAGAACTTCTAAGCCTGCTTTTGGAGGATCTGAAGGTTCCCGATGCGGCTCAATGTCTTCAGCCGTTTTCACCCGTGCTGGTCAATGTCATCCATCAATTTCTGGCTCAACCTTGAGCCAGAGTCAGCGCCTCTACAGATACGGGTAACGCTGCTGCGCAGCGAACACAGGCTGTGCTCGCTGCAACAAGAATCAATCATCCGGCATTTCAGGCGGCTTGGCGGGCTTGGCCGGTTTGCCAGGCTTTGTACCTTTGGTGCCTTTGGCCGCTGGCTCGGCTTCAGCTACAGGAGCAGCCACGGTCGCGGTAAACTCTTTCTCGGCCGCTGGCAACTGATCGACAGCGCTGAAAATCTCCTCCAGCTTGAAGGCGTCCGATTGCTCAAGTTTCTTTTCGCCGTCCTTGCCGACCAGAATCACCTTGGTCTTGGCGCCGGCACCCAGTTTGAGCGAGCGGATCAGCGCCGCCGTGTCCTGTGGCCCCAGGTCCTTGCCGTCGCGCTGGCCCATCAGGTTGAGTACGGTGTAGAGCACCATGTTGCGGTCGGTGAAACCCTTGCGGTTGGCCGGCTCATCCAGGGACTTTTTCAGGCTGACCCAGTTGGGATCAACGGTGCTTGGAGCGATGACAATCAGTGGCCGGACCCTGCCTTTGTCCATGTCCAGTGGTGAGTCGCCATCAGCGGCGAACGAGGTGCCGGCAATCGCCAGCAAGGTAGCCAGGGTCAGTGACCTGATGAGCATGCGCATCTCCTTTTGATATCCACGCTCTAATGATTGCGCATCGCGGCGATCGTTCCGGGTGACGTACCGCAAATATTTTTCGCCTTGCCCCAAGCTTAGGTCAGGGCGGTCATTGCGCAACAGGCTGGGCTAATCTGAAGACTCAAGACAACCCGCCTGATCCGTCGTGAGGACTTGCCCATGAGCACTCAGTTGAACCACACCATCGTCTGGTGCAGGGACAAGCAGGTTTCGGCGAATTTCCTGGCCAGCCTCCTTGGCCTGCCCGCCCCGCAGCCCTTCGGGCCCATGCTGATCGTCAAACTGGATAACGGCGTGTCACTGGATTTCTACGACAACGACCCGCCGATAGCGTCTCAGCACTACGCATTTTTTATGGGCGACGAAGATTTCGATGCGGCCTTCGCACGCCTGCAAGCCAACGGTCAGCCGTGGTGGGCCGACCCGGGCAAGCAGCGACTGAGAGAGATCAATGACTACGCGGGAGGACGGCGGGTGTATTTCGATGACCCGGACGGGCATCTGCTGGAAATATTCACCCGCGAATGAAGCTGGCGTGACGGCTTGAATCAGAACGCCAGTTTGTAGCCGATCAACAACAGCATGGTCGCCAGGCAAGGGCGCAGCAGTTCGTCGGAGATGCGCCCGGTCAGGTGGCTGCCCAGGTAAATCCCCGGCAACGAGCCCACCAGCAAGTAACCCAGGACGTGCCAATCCATGTTGCCCATGCTGGCATGGCCAAGGCCCGCGACCAGGGTCAGCGGCACGGCGTGGGCGATTTCAGTCCCCACCAGACGGCGGGTCGGTAGCATTGGATAGAGGATGAACAGTGCCACGGTGCCCAGTGCGCCGGCGCCGATGGACGTCAGCGCGACCATGGTGCCAAGGACCAGCCCGGTGATGACCGTCATCACATTCAGGCGCAATCCGCTGGGGTGGTAGTTGCCGCCCGCACGTTTGTGGGCGAAGTCGAGCAGGCGCTTCTTGAACAGGATCGCCAGTGCTGTGGCAAACAGTACAAAACCGAGGGCCTGCTTGATGATCGCGTTCATGGCCTCGGGGGCGCTGTGCAGGGTACTGAGGAACCACAGCGTCAACGCCACCGCAGGCACGCTGCCCAAGGTCAGCCAGCCGGTAATCGCCCAGTCGATGTTGTTGTTCTTGCGGTGAACCAGTACACCGCTGGATTTGGTGATGGCGGCGTACAGCAGGTCGGTACCGACCGCCGTCGCCGGGTTGATACCGAACCCTAGCAGGATCGGCGTCATGAGCGACCCGCCACCCACGCCAGTCATGCCGACGATGAAGCCGACGACCAGCCCGGCAACCACCAACCCGATGTTCACTAAATCCATGAATACGTCCACAAAGATCGCAAGGGAAATCTGGCCCGCAGCATAGCGATATTTCTTATAACCAGTTATATCGATGCGATCTATCTTTATGCCTGTAGGAGCGAGCTTGCTCGCGAAAGCGTCGGCACATCCGGTATTGATGTGATTGAAAGTCAGTCATCGCGAGCAAGCTCGCTCCTACAGGATTCACTGCACCGGCAGGAAATTCAGGAACAGCAGGCTCTGGGCATAGTTCAGGCCGATGCGCCGGTAGCGTTCGTCGAGCATCTGGGTCAGCAGGTCCAGCCGGGCGACGATTTTGCCGAACTCGACGGCAAAGCTCAGGTTGCTACCCTCCTCCGAGATTTCATTGGAGAACAGCAAGGGCTGGCCCTCTTTGTTCTGTCGCTGGCTGAGCATCCAGGTGGCGATCTCGATGTTGCGCGCGGCATTGCTGACGAAGATAGGGTTGATCGTATCGGTCATGTAGAACTCGAGTCGATTGCCATGGGCGGTCACCAGCATGCTGCCGATGGCATAGATGAACGCCCCGACCCGATCGCCGAGAAATTCCGGGCTCATGGCAAAACGCAGGGCCGCGAGGTCCTTTTTGCCGCCCAGGGTCGGCAGCGGTTGCTGCTGCTCGATGGCCATGCGCACTTGCTTGCCGGCGGTGCGGGCATCGAGGAAACCGGACTTTTTCAGCTCATCGGGGTTACGCAGGTAGAGCTTGCTCATCAACAGGTAAAGACTGTTCAGGTTGTCGCGCATGGTCAGGGTGGCCATGCGGTCGACGCTGGTTTGCAGGAACTCCTGGGGTTTGCCTTCGCGCATCTGGTTGATGATGTCGCCGCCCTGCTGTTGGCTGCAAGCGGTGACGAAGAACATCGACAGACCTGCCAGCAGCAGGCAATGACGGCGGATTTTTGTGCTGATCGCGGGTGAAACTCGAGCCATGGGTTCTTGAACTTGGGCATGGGCCGACGGTGGGGATCGCCGCAGGCTGCCATGGATAGAGCCGGACATTTCGAAAAAGTGCAGTATCGGCACAGAGCAATCGATCACCGGCAGGGTGCAGCTCAAGAGATCACAGCCTGCGGCAACCCCTGCGGGGAAACCGATGGACTATTCTGCTGCCCACCGAAATAACCATCGGCATTCATAAAGGAGGTTTGCATGCGTACGCTTGAACTGGCTGGCGCCAGGGTCCCGATTATCGGCCAGGGGACCTGGCAGATGGGCGAAGACCGCTCACGGCACACGGAGGAAGTCGCGGCACTGCGCCTGGGCATCGAACTGGGCATGAGCCTGATCGACACCGCTGAAATGTACGCCGAAGGCGGCGCCGAAGAGGTGGTCCGCGATGCCATCGCCGGCCAGCGCGACAGCGTCTTTCTGGTCAGCAAGGTGTACCCGCACAACGCCAGTCGCCAGGGCATTCCCCTCGCTTGCGAGCGAAGCCTGCGCAGGCTTGGCACCGATTACATCGATCTGTATCTGCTGCACTGGCGCGGCCAGTATCCCCTGGAAGAAACCGTCGAGGCCTTCGAACGCCTGCGCGAAGCCGGCAAGATCGGCCGTTGGGGCGTATCCAACTTCGACCTCGACGACCTGCTGGAACTGGACGCCCCGGCCTGCGCCACCACTCAGGTGCTCTACAACCTCGAACAACGGGGCATAGAATTTGATTTGCTGCCCTGGAGCCAACAACGGCGGTTGCCGGTCATGGCTTACTGCCCGATTGGCCAAGGCGGTAAAATGCTCGCCAATGCTACGCTCAGGCAAGTGTCCGCCCGTCACGGCGTCGCACCGGCACAGGTAGCGCTGGCATGGATACTGCTTCAGGAAGGAGTGATCGCCATCCCCAAAGCGGTCCAACCCGAGCATGTGCGGCTCAATGCCCAGGCCGCAACATTGCAGCTTGAACCCGGGGATCTGGAGGCGCTGGACCAAGCGTTTCACGCGCCACAACGCAAACAGCGGCTGGCCATGGTCTGAACCACCGCAGTCTGTCAGAGAGCTTCACCATGAGAAGCACCGACCACCTGGACCCGTTCAATCTGCAACGCTTTCTCCAGGCTCAGGCCCCGGTATTCGACCGGGTTCAAAACGAGCTGAGCAACGGACACAAGCGCAGTCACTGGATGTGGTTCATTTTTCCGCAGTTTGCCGGGCTCGGCGGCAGCGAGATGTCGCGCCGCTTTGCCATCCACTCGCGGGAGGAGGCCCTGGCCTATCTTGAGCACCCGTTGCTGGGCGCCCGGTTACGCACCTGCACCCAGGAAGTGCTGAACATCCGGGAGCGTTCGGTGGCCGGAATTTTTGGTCATCCCGACGACCTGAAGTTTCATTCCTCGATGACCCTGTTTGCCCAGATCACCGACGCCGACAGCCTTTTCCAGCAAGCCCTGAACCAATACTTCCACGGCATCCTGGATGACTGGACCTTGTCGCTGATGGACTCAAAACAGGCCCAGTTGCCCCCCAATCAGGGTTGAGAAGTCGTCGTCGACAAACGGCAGTATCGCGTCCGCCACCGGTTGCAGCTGCCGGGAGATGTAGTGGTCGTAATCGATGGGCGTGCTGCGCACTTCCAGCGGTTCAGGGCCCGCGACGGTGATCACGTAGCTGATCCAGCCACCGTTCTGGTACTGCCGCGGGCGCCCCTGCCGGTCGTTGTACTCGTCGGCCAGGCGCGCCGCGCGCACATGGGGCGGCACGTTGCGCTGATAGTCATCGAGGGTGCGGCGCAGGCGTTTGCGGTAGATCAGCCGGTCATCGAATTCACCGGCCAGGGTCTTGCGCACGTAGTCACGCACATAATCCTGGTAGGGCTTGCGCAGGAAGATCCGCGAATACAGCTCCTGCTGGAATTGCCGGGCCAGCAGCGACCAGTCGGTGCGCACGGTTTCCAGGCCCTTGTAGACCATTTCGTCACTGCCGTCGTCCCGAGTGACCAGCCCGGCGTAGCGCTTTTTACTGCCTTCTTCGGCGCCGCGAATGGTCGGCATCAAAAAGCGCTTGTAATGGGTTTCGAACTGCAATTCGAGAACACTCTGCAAGCCGTATTCCTGCTGCACGTGCTCGCGCCACCACTGATTGACGTGCGCCACCAGTGCGTGGCCGATCTGCGCCGCCTCCTGCTGGCCATGGGCGCGACGCAGCCAGACGAAGGTCGAATCGGTGTCGCCGTAGATCACCGCGTGTCCCTGGGCCTCGATCAACTGGCGGGTGCGCAGCATGATTTCGTGCCCGCGCAAGGTGATGGACGACGCCAGACGCGTGTCGAAGAAGCGACAACCGCTGGAGCCGAGCACACCGTAGAACGCGTTCATGATGATCTTCAGCGCCTGGGACAGCGGTGCGTTGTGTTCGCGCTTGGCGGTTTCCCGGCCTTCGGCCACCCGGGCGACGATGGACGGCAGGCAATGCCGGGTGCGGGAAAAGCGCGCGCCACGAAAACCCGGCACCGACTCACTGTCGTCCGGGTGCTTGAGCCCTTCAATCAGACCCACGGGGTCAATCAGGAAGGTGCGGATGATCGACGGGTAGAGGCTTTTGTAGTCGAGCACCAGCACCGATTCGTACAGTCCTGGTTGCGAATCCATGACAAAACCGCCGGGGCTGGCTTGCGGTGGCTTGCCGCCGAGGTTCGGCGCAACGAAACCCTGTCGGTGCATCAGCGGCATGTACAGGTGCGTGAACGCCGCCACCGAACCGCCCATGCGATCGGCCGGCAAACCGGTGACGCTGGCCCGCTCCAGCAGAAAGGTGAGCAATTCGGTCCTGGCGAAAATCCGCGTGACCAGTTCGCAGTCCTTGAGGTTGTATTTGGCCAGCGCCGGTTTGTCCTCGGCGAACATGCGGTTGATTTCGTCCATGCGCTGGTACGGGTTGTCGATGGACTTGCCCTCGCCGAGCAAGGTTTGCGCGACGTTTTCCAGGCTGAACGAGGGAAAACTCCAGGTCGCCGAACGCAGGGCCTCGATACCGTCGATGATCAAGCGGCCAGCGGCTGAAGCGAAGTAATGGTTGCCGCTGCCGTGTTCACGCCACTGCATTTCCTCGCCGCCACGCCCCAGTTTCAACGGCACCGCCAGGCGTCGGGCGTGTTCGTGAAGCACCCGCAAGTCGAACTGCACGACGTTCCAGCCGATGATCGCGTCGGGGTCGAACCGGGCAAACCAGTCGTTAAGTTTTTTCAGTAGCAGGGTCCGCGAATCGCAGTACTCAAGCTGGAAATCCACCTGGCTGGCGTCGCCATTGGGCGGACCGAGCATGTACACCTGACGCTCGCCGCAGCCTTCCAGGGCAATGGAGTACAACTCGCCTTGGGCGGTGGTCTCGATGTCCAGGGACACCAGCTTGAGGCTCGGCCGGTAGTCCGGATCGGGTTTCATCTGCGCGTCGAGCAGCAGTCCCTCGGCATTCGGCGTGCCACTGAAACGCACCGGCGCGGTGATGAAGCGTTCCATCATGTAGCGTTCCGGTGGGCGTACGTCGGCTTCGAACACCTCGACACCGGCCCGGCGCAGCGCGGCTTCCAGACGCATCAACTGGCCATGTTGCTGGCAGTAAAGCCCGAGGACCGGGCGATGCTCGAAATCCTGCAGGGCCAGGGGCCTGAGCTCGACGTTCTTCTCGTCATGCAAAACGCTTTCGGCGGGCTGACGCTGAGCAGCAGGGATGAACGCCACCGACGGTTGATGAGGCAGGCGGATACGCCGGGGACCGCTGTCGGTCGCCAGCCAGAATTCGACTTCCGTACCGGCCGGGGTGTCGCGCCAATGCCGGGTCAGGACGAAGCCCTGCTGTAGATCCACCACTGCAAACCTCGAAACTGATTCAGAGGGTGATTCTACCCGTCATCAGTCGCGATAGCGCGTTTGCCGCAGGCCTATCAGGCTCGCTTGTATGCTAGGACTTGAAGGGAGGAGGAGGGACAAGGCTCGATTCTGACTGTTAGCGCAGTACAGATCCGTGGGAGATTTCGCCCCTCCTCCTTTCACCCAAGCGCCGATAAAGAATGCATCTGGCTAGACCGACGATAGGAACAAGCCTGCGCCTCTGGGTGAGCCCTTCAAGTGCTCAAAACCATATCTCGGGGGATGTTCAATGGCAATGCCGGTTTCTGCTATCAAGCCAATCGT
>NZ_JBFUHS010000042.1:0-38461 GCF_056402255.1 Pseudomonas sp. P4_B4 | reverse complement strand
TGCCTGAAGAATCCAATAATTCCAAGAGGTATCGATATGCGTCTTTTGAAATCCGTGGTCCCGGTCGCGCTGGCGGTCTTGTTCAGTGCCGTTGCCCAGGCCCAACCCCAGGTCAGCGTCTACAACTGGACCGACTACATCGGCGATACCACCCTCGTCGACTTCCAGGCCAAAACCGGGATCAAGGTGATCTACGACGTATTCGATTCCAACGAAACCCTGGAAGGCAAACTGCTTGCCGGTCGCACCGGGTATGACGTGGTGGTGCCGTCCAACCACTTCCTCGCCCGTCAGGTGAAGGCCGGCGCATTCCTCAAGCTCGATCGCGAGCAACTGCCGAGTTTCAAGAACCTTGACCCGAAACTGCTGACGCTGCTGGAGAAAAACGATCCGGGCAACTCGCACTCGGTGCCGTACCTGTGGGGCACCAACGGCATCGGCTATAACGTCGACAAGGTCAAGGCTGTGCTGGGCATCGACAAGATCGACTCCTGGGCCGTGCTGTTCGAACCGGAAAACATCAAGAAGCTCAGCGCCTGCGGCGTGTCGATGATGGACTCGGCGGACGAAGTGTTCCCGGCGATGCTCAATTACATGGGCATGGACCCACGCAGCGAAAGTATCGAGGACTACAAAAAGGCCGAAGCCAAGCTGCTGCAGATCCGCCCCTACATCACCTACTTCCACTCTTCCAAGTACGTCTCAGACTTGGCCAACGGCGACATCTGCGTGGCGTTCGGTTACTCGGGCGACGTGTTCCAGGCCGCCAACCGCGCCAAGGAAGCCAAGAACGGCGTGAACATCGCCTACGCCATTCCCAAGGAAGGCGCCAACCTGTGGTTCGACCTGCTGGCCATCCCCGCCGACGCCAGCAACCCGAAGGAAGCCCACGCCTTCATCAACTACCTGCTGGACCCGCAAGTGATTGCCAAGGTCAGCGCTTCGGTTGGCTACGCCAACCCGAACCCGGCCGCCAAGCAGTACATGGACCCTGAGCTGGTCAGCAACCCCGAGGTTTATCCGTCCCAGGAAGTCCTCGACAAACTCTACATTTCCACCACGCCGCCGCAGTCGATCATGCGCCTGATGACCCGTTCGTGGAGCAAAGTGAAGTCCAACAAATGAATCAGTACACCAAGGAACACACCCACTCCTATTACGCAGCGTCCGCCAAAGGCATGAGGCAGCGTCCCGCGCTGGCCTCGGACCTGGTGGCCGATGTCTGCGTGGTCGGCGCGGGTTTCACCGGCATCAACACCGCCATCGAACTGGCCCAGCGCGGGCTCTCGGTGGTCCTGCTGGAAGCCCGGCGAATTGGCTGGGGCGCCAGCGGGCGCAACGGTGGCCAGTTGATTCGTGGTATCGGCCATGACGTCAGTGGGTTCGCCAAGCACATCGGCGCCGATGGCGTGCAATACCTGGAACACGCCGGAACCGAATCGGTGCAAGTCGTGGCCAAGCGCGTCCGCGAGCACGGCATCGATTGCGACCTGAGCTGGGGCTTCTGCGAACTGGCCAATACCCCGGCCCAGTTCAAAGCGTTCAAGGCCGAGCAGGCGGAACTGATCGAGTCCGGTTATGCCTTTGAAACCCGACTGGTCGCGCCGGAGCAGATTCGTGAACAAGTAGTGAACTCTGGTGTGTATGCCGGTGGCCTGGTGGACATGGGCTCGGGGCATTTGCATCCGCTGAACCTGGTCCTTGGCGAAGCGCAAGTTGCCGAGTCCCTTGGGGTGCAAATTTTCGAGCAGAGCCCGGTGCTGGAGTTGATCCATGGCAGCACGGTGCAGGTCCGTTGCGCCGGTGGCACGGTGCGCGCCGGCACGTTGGTACTGGCCTGCAATGCGCACCTGGAAGAGCTGGAGCCGAAACTCAGCGGCAAGGTGCTCCCGGCGGGCAGCTACATCATCGCCACCGAACCCTTGTCGGAAGAGGCCGCTGCAAAACTGATCCCGCACAACGTCGCGCTGTGCGATCAGAAAGTCGGCCTGGATTACTACCGGCTCTCGGCTGAACGGCGTTTGCTGTTCGGCGGTGCCTGCCATTACTCCGGGCGCGATCCTTCGGACATCAGCGCCTACATGCGCCCGCAAATGCTCAAGGTGTTCCCGCAACTGGCCGATGTGCGCATCGATTATCAGTGGGGCGGTAAGATCGGCATCTCGGCCAACCGCTTTCCCCAGGTCGGGCGCCTGAGCCTGCACCCGAACGTGTTCTACGCCCAGGGTTACTCCGGTCATGGACTGAACGTGACCCACTGGTGCGCGAAGTTGTTGGGCGAAGCGATCCATGCCGGCCACAGCCAAGGCTTCGACGTGTTCAGCGCCGTGCCGCACATGACCTTCCCCGGCGGACGCGCCCTGCGTTCACCGTTGCTGGCCCTTGGCATGTTCTGGTATCGGATGCGGGAAGTGCTCGGTTGACCGGGTAGCCGTGGCGAGGGAGTTCCCCCGCCTGGCTGACAGAAATGCAGCGGTCTTGAGCAAGACCGCTGCCGCACCGCTAGTTAGGCACCGGGATATTGACGCCCTCCTTCTGCAAGCTTTCCCGAATCGACTGGAATTTCTGGTACTTGGACAATTCGATCGGCCCGTCGTAGCCCATGCTTTGCAGCTTGCGTGGCGGGTATTTGATGTAGGTCTGCATCAGCTTGTTGATCGCCTGACTGATCGGCACCATGGTCCAGGTGCGCTCGGTGACGTTACTCATGAAGATGTCGTAACGCTCCTGTGGATCTTGCAGCAAGTCAAAGACTTGCGGTACGACCGCCACGTACTTCGACTCACCTTTCCAGCCCAGGTTGGTGTCCACGGCCAGGCCACCGGTCGGCACACCGTTGTCGCCACGCAGGTTGAACACGGCCTTGTAGTTGCCTACGCGGGCCGCCCCCGGCGACAACTCGTTTTCGGTGAAATAGAACCACTCTTTACGTGGGTCGGGGCCAGTGCCGGTTATCACCGGGGTCATGTCGTAGCTGTCGAAATAGATCGGCTGACCTTCGCGGTCCTTCTCCGGCAGCTTGATGCCGGCCACCGAGGCGAAGGTCGCCATCAAGTCGAGCCCGCCGAGAATATCGTGGTTCTTGGCATTGGGCTTGATTTTTCCAGGCCAGGTCATGATCGCAGGGACCCGGTTACCGCCCTCGCGCACAGTGCCCTTGGTGCCACGAAATGGCGTGTAACCGGCGTCCGGATAAACGTCCTGCCAGGCGCCGTTGTCGGTGGTGTAAACCACCAGCGTGTTTTTATCCAGGCCCAGCGCCTTGAGCTTGTCCATGATATGGCCGATGCGCGTATCCAGTTCGACCACCGAGTCGGCGTACTTGGACTTGGAGATCGACTTGTGAACGAACTCCGGTGCCGGCAGGTTCGGCTGGTGCACTTTCATGAAGTTGACGTTGATGAAGAACGGCTTGTCGGATTTGGCCGCGGTGTCGAGGAATTCCAGTGCGGCTTTTTCGACATAACCGTCAAAGTAGGGGATCCCGACTACACCGGGTTTGCCATCGATGACCGGCGTATCAACATACTGGCCGTTGATCTTGAACTCTTCGACGGCCTTTTCTCCCGCCTTGCCCGAGAGTGCGCCCTTGGTCACCTTGGTAAACATTTCCCGGGTTTCCGGGTCCATGTCGGGGAACCATGTCGGGTCGGCGTAGGTATAGGCATTGAGGTGATAGAGGCCGACGTACTTCATCACGTCATACCCCTGAGCATTGGGCAACGCATAGTCGGCTTCACCCAGGTGCCACTTGCCGGTGAAGTAGGTCTCGTAACCGCCGGTCTTGAGCACCGAGGCCAGCGTCCACTCGGCGGCGGGCAAACCACCGCCCTGGCCCTGGAAGGCCACGGTGGTCATGCCGCTGCGATTGGGGATGCGCCCGGTCTGCATGGCGGCTCGCCCTGGCGTGCAGCTTGGTTGCGCGTAGAACGAGTAAAAGGTTGTGCCCTCAGCGGCCAGTTCGTCGATGCTGGGTGTCGGCATGCCCCGGCCGACACCGCCACCATACGGCCCCAGGTCGCCGTAGCCGGTATCGTCGGACACGATGAACAGGATATTGGTCTTTTCTGTTTGTGCAGCCTGGGCCATACCGTTAAGCGCTATCAGTAATGAACCTGCAATGTAGAACCTTGAGCGATGCGAGAGTCTTTTCATGGCGACCTTCCTTTATCGGGACGGATCCTTGTGGCCGGCTACTTGTTTTCAAGTAATCCGTGACCGGACCCTGGTGAGTTACCCCCAAACCATGCCTCTGGTTAGTTCCAGGCGTTCAACGACCCAAACAATGGAACTCCCGTTGCTACTCAAGGCACCCGAGTCAGCCTAGTACGGTTATTTTCAAAACGCGCATTGCAGGCAGTGGAATTCGAGGTCGTTCGTCGCTTGCTTCCCATGTAATTCCGTGGGTCGAGCCATCCCCCGGCGGCGGATAGTGTTCAGGTTGCGACTTTCGATTTGCTCAATTGCGAGTCACTTCTATATTGAGGGGGTGCTCTGAACTTCCTGCCTTCTGTTGAGCTTGACCCATGGCAACTACTGATCAACTGATCATCTGCGAGCACTGCGACAGCGTGTACCAGAAAGTAACGCTCGCCAAACATCAAAAAACCCTGTGTACGCGCTGCGGCGGCGTGCTTCAGCGCTATAACGGTCTCACGGTAGAACAGCGTCTTGCGTTGACCTTCACAGCGTTGATGCTGTGGCTGTTCGCCAATTTCTATCCGGTGATGAGCATCAGCTTCAAAGGCGTGAAGAACAGCGCAACGCTCTGGGACTCGGTGCTGGCCCTGAGCCTGGGGCCTATCACGTTCATCGCCATGGTGGCGGCAATCGCCATGATCATCGCGCCGATTTTCCAGCTGTTGCTGCTGATCTGGGTGCTGGGCTTCGCCCTCAGCGGGCGACGCTCGCCCGGATTCAAATTCTGCATGCGCTGGCTGGAAACCCTGAGGCCCTGGAGCATGCTCGAAGTCTGCTTACTGGGTGCCATGGTCGCTGTGATCAAGCTCGCCGGACTGCTCGATGTGCTGCCCGGCATAGGGTTGTTTGCCCTGGCTGCGCTGAGCCTGATGATGATCCGCATCGCCGGGCGCGATATCCGCGAACTATGGGACATAGTATGAGCACGCCTCCTTACGCCGACGAGCTCAACCTGTGCCTGTGTCACACCTGCGGGCTCGCCTGCGACATGACCTTCGAGCCCCACGAATGCGAGCGTTGCGGTGCACCGCTGCACCGGCGCAAAACCAATTCGCTGACCCGCACCTGGGCCTACATGATCGCGTCCCTGGTGTTTTACATCCCGGCCAACCTGTTGCCGGTGATGAACACCGAAATGGTCGGCCATGGCGCCGACAGCACGATCATGAGCGGCGTGCTGGAGTTCTGGGAAGCCGGCGCCTGGGACATCGCCCTGATCATTTTCATTGCCAGTATCGCGGTGCCGGGCATCAAGTTCGTCGCCATCACACTGCTGCTGGTCACCGTGCAACGCGACAGCGAGTGGGCACGTAAAGAACGGTCGACGCTGTACCGCTTCGTCGAGGTCATCGGTTACTGGTCGATGCTCGATGTGATCGTGGTCGCCCTGGTAGCCTCGCTGGTTAAATTCCAGGCCCTGGCCGATATCGAACCGCGCCCGGGCATTCTGTTTTTTGGTCTGGTGGTGGTGTTTACCATGCTGTCGGCAATGAGTTTCGATCCACGCATGATCTGGGATAAAGAACGGGAAAACCCACACAATGAGGAGGTCACGGATGAAGTCACAAGCCACTGACGGGCCGCAAGCCCCTGGGCTCGCGCCGATCAAGACCCGCCGCTTCAGCGTTTCGCTGGTCTGGATCGTCCCGATCGTCGCGGTGCTGGTGGGTATTTCGCTGGTGGTTCACAGCATGTTGCAGCAAGGCCCGACCATCGTTATCACGTTCAAGACCGGGGACGGCCTGACCGCGAATAAAACCGAGGTCAAATACCGCAATGTCGTGATTGGTCATGTCTCCGATGTGGAGCTGGCCAATGACCAGAAGAGCGTCAACGCCACCATCAAACTGGAAAAGCAGGCCGAAAGCTTTACCCGCGAAGATTCACAATTCTGGGTCGTGCGGCCGCGCATTGGCGCGGGCGGTGTGTCCGGTATCGATACACTGCTGTCGGGCGATTACATCGGTGCCGATATCGGCCAGGCCAACGGCCGGGCAAAAAACTTCACGGGGCTGGAGAACCCGCCGCCCATCACCTACGGCGAGCCGGGCAAGCGTTTCACCCTGTTCACCCAGGACCTGGGGTCGCTGGATATCGGCTCTCCGGTCTACTACCGCAAGATCCCGGTGGGCCAGGTGGTGGCCTACGCGCTGGACCCGGATGGAAAGGGTGTGAACATAGAACTGTTCATCCATGCACCCAATGACAAGTACGTCACGGAAAACACCCGTTTCTGGAACGCCAGCGGCATTGACGTGAACGTCGGCGCCAACGGTTTTGCGGTCAAGACCGAATCCTTGTCTGCCTTGCTGGTGGGCGGCATTGCCTTTCGCGCGCCAGACTACAGCCCCAACGATAAGCCTGCTGCCGCAGAGTACGCCTACGAACTGTTCGAAGACCAACAAACCGCCCTCGCCCCGCCAAACGGCAAGCCGCAGTACCTGGCCATGCGCTTCGACCAGGCACTGCGCGGGCTCAAGGTCGATGCCCCGGTGGAATTCCTCGGTGTGGAAATCGGCAAGGTGGTGGCGGTCAATCTGGATTACGACGAGAAAAAACGTTCCTTTCCAATCAACGTCGGCATCGTGATCTACCCGCAACGCCTGGGCCAGGCCCACATCAAAATGCTCAAGGCGCTCAATCATGACCCTAATAACGAAGCCGCTGGCGTACGCCTGATCGGCACCTTCATCGAAAACGGCCTGCGTGCCCAGGCCCGCACCGGCAACTTCCTGACCGGCCAGCTGTACATTGCCCTGGACTTTTACCCCAAGGCCGACAAAGTCGCCTTCGATGCAAACGCGCGCCCGGTCATGATCCCGACCATTGCGGGCAGCCTCGAGCAATTGCAGGAAAAACTCGAATCCATGGTCGACAAGATCAACAAACTGCCGATCGAGCGTATCGCCGGCAATCTCGATGGCAATCTCGTCGAACTGCGCAAAGGCATGATGCAATTCAACGGCAAGATTTTGCCTGTCGTGCAAACCACCTTGTCGGACGTCAGCAAGACGCTGGAAACGGCCAATTCGACCCTGCAATCCGCCAGTTCGACTTTGGCCGAGGATTCGCCGCAACGGGAAAAACTGGGGCAGACCCTGGATGAACTGGGACGCACGTCGAGATCCTTGCGTGATCTTTCGGATTACCTGGGACGGCATCCGGAATCGCTGCTTCGCGGCCGTCCGAACAATGCCGCACCCATGGATCTGCAAGGGCCACCGCGCAATTGAGCACAGGAGCAACACCCATGGCTTTTCCGCTGAAGTTCACATTGGTCACCACACTGTTGCTGCTCGCCGCTTGCCGCAGTGACCCGATTCAATTCCACACCCTGACCCCGGCCCAGGTGGGTGATCACTCCAGGACCACTACCGGGGTGATTCAGATCGAGAGTATCAGCGTGCCGCCCCAGGTCGATCGCGCGCAGATCGTCATTCGCCAGGGCAACAGTGGCCTGGCGATCCTGGAAACACATTGGTGGGGCGCGACCTTTGTGGATGAATTGCGCAGTGCGCTGGCCGATCAACTGAGCGACCATCCTGTACAAGGCAGGTATTCGGTGCGGGTCGATGTGCAGCGCTTTGACTCGGTCCCCGGTCAATACGCATTGATGGACGTGAAATGGCGCCTGCGCGGTGCCGGCGAAAGCGAACCTGCAAGGGTCATTTGCCGCAATACCTTGCAAACCCCTTCAGGCGCGAACATCGATGATCTGGTGCTTGCCCAGCAAAACAACATCAAGCGCCTGGCCGCGCTGATCAGCCAGGCTGCCGCCGGAACACGGGCTGGTTGCCCGTCCTCTTGACTTCGGATTCCCCCACCCCCGTCGATTCAACGGCGACAAGTTCGCCGTTGAATCCAGTCCCGTTAGCCGCGTTAGTTTCCCGCTGCCATTCCACGCAGGAACAAAGGATAATAATTCCCAATAACCAACTCATTACCCGACCGAACCTTCTCAGCAATTTTTTCACATTCCTTTCACCGCTCCGACACCTGCGCAGATTTACTTTGTGCAGCAGTAAATTCTCTGAACTTAGTCTCGGCGGAAATCTTTGTGCTGTTTCAGGTTTTTTTAACGGCACGTTCCCTGGCGCTCCAATTGGTGGACAAACTTGATCAACTCCGTCTCGCGTAAACCGTCGTCGCGACTCTTCAAATCGGTAATGGCCATGGGTGCCCTGACCGTTGCCGCAGTGGTCACCGGCCTTATCCTGTGGCCAAAATCCCCGCCCAATCTGGCCCATGAGGGCGCGCAAGCCCGGGCTCAATTACTACAACAATGGAGTGCCGGCGAGATTGCGGTACTGGTCCGTCATGCCGAGCGGTGCGACCGTTCCAGCAATCCTTGCCTGGGCCCGGCCGACGGCATTACCCGTGTCGGCAGTGAAGCGGCCGCCGGTGTCGGGCAAGGCCTGGCACGCCTGGGTCTGACGCAAACCGACATCCTCACCAGCCCGGTGACGCGCACCGTGCAGACCGCGCATTACATGTTCAACAGCGACCCTCGGACCCAGGAGTGGCTGGCTACGTGCGGCACGACCTTGCGTAACGATGTCGTGGCGCACAAGGTTGCCCAGCGCAACCTTGTGTTGGTGACCCATAGCGGTTGCATCGCGGATTTTGTAAAGCAGACCGGCATGAAGCATGCGGCGAAGGACGCGGAGTACGGCAGCGCGCTGTTTGTCCGCATCGATGGCAATGGGCAACTGCAAGTGCTCGGCATTGTGAATGCCGAAGACTGGAACACTCTGTTACAAGAAAAAAACTGAAGTCGCTACGGATCGAGAACTTTGGCACTAAGTTGTTTCAAACCGGACTGAATGAACCCTGAACAAAACGGGAGAAGTGTGATTGAACTTCTCTGCGTTCAATATCATTCCGGTTTTCTCTCTGACAAGTTGCATACCACTCTTCAAGCAGCCTTTCTCAGCGCAAGGTCGAGTCATGACGTCAAATCAGCCATTGCCAGATTTTGTTGGCCATTCTTCCCGCCTGCACGCCCCAACAGCACCGGCCAACGAGCGCTGGATGCTGTTCGCCCTGGTACTGGCGTTCATCGCGTTCTACTTGCTGCCGCTGATGAGCCACGGCCTGTGGATTCCCGATGAAACCCGTTATGCCCAGATCAGCCAGGAAATGCTGCAGGGCGGGAACTGGGTCTCGCCGCACTTCATGGGCCTGCGTTATTTCGAAAAACCGATTGCCGGGTACTGGATGATTACCATCGGCCAAGCGGTGTTTGGTGACAATCTGTTCGGGGTGCGCATCGCGTCAGCGCTGAGTACCGGGCTGAGCGTGTGGCTGACCTACCTGATTGCCCGCCGGTTCTGGGGCGATCCACGTAAAAGCTTCGCCTGCGCGCTGCTCTACATGAGCTTCGGGCTGATTGCCGGTCAGGCCGGGTACGCCAACCTCGATCCGCAGTTCACCCTCTGGGTCAACCTGAGCCTGGTTTCCCTGTGGTTTGCCATCGACTGCCGCACCACGCGTGCCCGGCTGGGTGCCTGGGTGGTCCTGGGCATCGCCTGTGGCATGGGCTTCATGACCAAGGGCTTTCTGGCCTGGCTGCTGCCGGCGGTGATCGCCCTGCCCTTCATGGTCTGGCAGCGTCGCATGGGCGAATTGTTGCAGTACGGACCACTGGCTGTCGTCGTCGCCGCAGCGGTCTGCGTGCCTTGGGCATTGGCCATTCATCATCAGGAACCGGATTTCTGGAATTTCTTCTTCTGGAACGAGCACGTACGCCGCTTCGCCGCCGACAATGCGCAACACGCCCGTCCGTGGTGGTTCTACTTGCCGATGCTGGTTGTTTCCGCCCTGCCCTGGGCCGCGTTGTTGCCAACGACATTCATCCAGGCCTGGAACGACAAGCGTCAGCCCGTCGGTGGTTTTCTCCTGCTCTGGTTGTTGTTGCCATTGGCGATTTTCAGCATGAGCAGCGGCAAGCTGCCGACCTACATCATGCCGTGCCTGTTGCCGATGGCACTGCTGATGGGGCATGCGCTGACGGGCCTGGTGGAACAATCCAAATCACGGACTATTCGTTTCAACGGTTGGCTCAACGTCATCATTGCCACGACAGCCCTGGTTGCATTGCTGTACCTGCAACAGAGCAAGGAAATCTACGAGAACACCGAGATGTTCAGCCTGTCCCTGGCGTTCATCGTGCTGCTGGGCTGGATCATCGCCAACGCCCTGCAAATCCTGCGGCCATTGACGTTATGGGCGATGCCGGCCCTCGGCATCTGGCTGCTGGTGGCGCTGCTTCCCGCCGCCATGCCGGGCCAGATCGTCGACAGCAAGATGCCCGACCGGTTTATCTCCGAACACCTGGACAGCTTGAACCAGACGACCTCGCTGCTGAGTAACGACCTGGGGGCGGCCTCAGCCTTGTCGTGGCTGACCGGGCGACCGGAAGTTGCGCTGTACAACGTCGTCGGTGAAATGAAATACGGCCTACAGGATCCCGCCGCGGCCTCGCGCAAGGTGACCCAGCAAGACGTCGGGCGATGGATGACCGAGGCGCGCAAGAAGGGCTCGGTCGGGGTGGTGATGAGGGTCAACAGCGTCGCGGAGGTTCAGGAAGTCGAGGCGCTGCCCACCGATGGCAAGCGCTATCAGCGCGGCAACATGCAGGTCTTGATCTTCCCGCAAATCCAGCCCTGACAGGCAAGACGCAAAAAATGGCCGGCAAGGCATCCGCTATAGCCCCCCCCGGTTGGGCCGTTGACGACGAATTGAACTGGGTGGACCAGTTCCTCGGCGCACTGGCAATCACCGAGCAATCCTTTCGCAACCTTGATGAACTCAGCGGGCGCCAGCAGCAACTGGCGCCGTCAGGTGCGCCGAGGGCACGACAAAAGGCAGCCGGGGCAGCGTCATATTCTGATCGGCGACATCGTTTTATAGACGAGTCGAACCACTGTGGGCACAGTGCTGCTAATCTGAATGAAAATTACATGTATTAACGGTTTTTTTGACGTTATTTTCTCATTTGGATCTCTACATTCCCTGCCATTCAAAACATGCAAATGATTCGCATTGGTTTACAAGCCTTTCAATGCGTATGACTTTCAAAAAAAATGCACCAGGAGCAGCCCGCAGAATGATTCCCAACATCCCTTCGTTCTTGAAAAAGGCCCTGCTGGCCACCGCTTTGCTGAGCGCTGGCCAGATCTATGCAGCCGACTCCGTCGGTATCGTGGTGTACAACGCGCAACACGAAGGCCTGACCAAGGCCTGGGTCGAGGGCTTCACTCAGGAAACCGGTATTCCCGTCACCTTGCGCAACGGCGATGACACCGAGATGGGTAACCAGATCGTGCAGGAAGGCACCGCCTCTCCGGCGGACGTATTCCTGACCGAAAACTCCCCGGCCATGGTCCTGGTCGACAACGCCGGGCTGTTTACGCCAGTCGACAAAACCACGCTGGAACAGGTTGACTCCGCCTACCGCCCGGCCCACGGCAAATGGGTCGGGATTGCCGCGCGCTCCACGGTGTTCGTCTATAACCCGAGCAAACTGCCGGAAGCCGACCTGCCGAAATCGATCATGGACCTGGCTTCGCCGAGCTGGAAGGGTCGCTGGGCTGCATCGCCAGGCGGTGCTGACTTCCAGGCCATCGTCGCGGCCATCCTGGAGCAAAAAGGTGAAGCGGCAACGCTGGAATGGCTCAAGGCCATGAAAACCAACTACGCCAACTACCGTGGCAACAGCTCGGTACTTAAAGCAGTGAATGCCGGGCAGATCGACAGCGGCGTGATCTACCACTATTACAGCCTGGTGGATCAGTCCAAGACCGGTGAAAACAGCAAGAACACCGCCCTGCACTATTTCAAGCACAAAGACCCGGGCGCTTTTGTTAGCATCTCCGGCGGCGGCGTCCTCGCTTCCAGCAAACACAAAGAACAAGCCCAGGCGTTCCTCAAATACATTACCGGCAAGGATGGCCAGACTGTCCTGAAGAACGGCAAGTCGTTTGAATACGCCGTGGGCAAAGGTGCTGAATCCAACCCTAAACTGGTGCCACTGAATCAACTCGATGCGCCGACTGTCGATGCTTCCAGGCTCGACAGTAAAAAAGCCGTGGAGCTGATGACACAGGCCGGATTGCTCTAAATTGATGCCAGAAACCCTGCCTGCGGGGGTCGCTGAGGCGACACCCGCACATTTGCGTCGACGATCCCGCGGAGTCTTTGCGGGACGTGGCGGTGTATGGGTGATCGGTTTGTCGGTGCTGGTTTCATTACTGGCACTGCTACCGATCGCCTATGTTATTGGCGTGTCCCTGCAGACAGGCTGGTCAACCGTAGTGGCCCTGGTGTTCCGCCCTCGTGTCGGTGAACTGCTGGTCAACACCGTGTTGCTGGTGCTGCTGACGATTCCCTTGTGCGTGGCACTGGGGGTGACATTGGCCTGGCTGACTGAACGCACGAACTTGCCCGGACGGCGCTGGTGGTCGTTGCTGGCCACCGCACCGCTGGCGGTGCCTGCGTTCGTTCACAGCTACGCCTGGGTCAGCCTGGTGCCACCGATTCACGGCTTGTTTGCCGGTGTCCTGGTCTCGGTCATCGCCTACTTCCCGTTCCTGTATTTGCCGGTAGCGGCCACTTTGCGCCGGCTCGATCCGGCCATCGAAGACGTCGCCGAATCCATGGGACTCAAACCCTGGAAAGTGTTTTTCCGCGTGGTGTTGCCGCAATTGCGCCTGGCGATCTGCGGTGGTGCGCTGCTGGTCGGCCTGCACCTGCTGGCCGAATATGGCCTGTACGCCATGATTCGCTTCGACACCTTTACCACCGCGATCTTCGATCAGTTCAAATCGACCTTCAACGGTGCGGCAGCGCACATGCTGGCCAGTGTGCTGGCGCTGTGTTGCCTGGCGATGTTGACGGCCGAATCCGCGGCACGGGGCTCAGCACGTTACGCTCGAGTCGGTTCGGGGAGCGCCCGGGAGCAACGGGTCGTGTGCCTGAAACCGGCATCCACCCTGCTCTCACTGATGCTGCAAATCGTGACCTGCGCCCTGGCCCTGGGCGTGCCCTTGATCACCTTGGGCAAATGGCTCATCGCCGGCGGTGTGGAAGTCTGGGACATGGCTGAATTGCTGCCCGCTCTGGAGCAAACCCTGCTACTGGGTATCGCTGGCGCGGCGCTGACCACCTGCGCGGCGATCCCGATTGCCTGGCTGTCGATCCGCTATCCCGGTCGACTGCAACGGGTACTGGAAAGCTGCAACTACATCACCAGTTCCTTGCCGGGAATTATCGTGGCGCTGGCACTGGTGACCGTCACGATCCATTTTGCCCGGCCGATCTACCAGACCACCTTCACCGTGCTGCTGGCTTACCTGTTGATGTTCTTGCCTCGTGCCCTGGTGAGCCTGCGCGCAGGCATTGCCCAAGCCCCGGTGGAACTGGAAAACATTGCCCGCAGCCTTGGCCGCTCGCCGGCCCGGGCACTGTGGCTGATCACCTTGCGCCTGGCTGCCCCGGGAGCAGCCGCTGGCGCGGCGCTGGTGTTCCTGGCGATCACCAACGAATTGACCGCTACCCTGTTGCTGGCCCCGAACGGCACGCGCACCCTGGCGACCGGGTTCTGGGCCATGACCAGCGAAATCGATTACGCGGCCGCTGCGCCCTACGCCTTATTGATGGTTGTGCTGTCGCTGCCGCTGACCGGACTTCTTTATCACCAATCGAAAAAAACGGCTGGCCGATGAACACTCTTGAATTGAATGCCCTCTACAAGTCCTATGGCGCCCATTGCGCCCTGGACAACGTCAGCCTGTCGGTGCCGAGCGGCAGTCGCACGGTCATCGTCGGCCCTTCCGGCTCAGGCAAGACCACGTTGCTGCGGATGATTGCCGGCTTCGAATTCCCCGATTCCGGGCGTCTATCGCTCAATGGCCAGACCCTGGTCGACGGCACCCACGAAGTGCCGGCCCATCAACGCCTGATCGGCTACGTGCCGCAGGACGGCGCACTGTTCCCGCACATGACCGTGGCGGCGAACATCGGCTTCGGTTTGCCCACCAAGGGCACTGAAAAACAGCAGCGCGTCGCCGAGCTCATGGACAGCGTGGCGCTGGACGCGAAGATGGCCGAGCGCTGGCCTCACGAATTGTCCGGTGGCCAGCAACAGCGCGTGGCCCTGGCCCGGGCGTTGGCGCAACAGCCACGACTGATGCTGCTGGACGAGCCGTTCTCGGCGCTCGATACCGGCTTGCGTGCGGCGATGCGCAAGATGGTTGCGCGACTACTGGAAGACGCGGGCGTCACCACCATTCTGGTCACCCATGACCAGAGTGAAGCCTTGTCGTTCGCCGACCAATTGGCGGTGATGCGTCATGGCCGATTGGTACAGTCAGGGCACCCGCTGGACCTTTACCGTTACCCCGAAGACGAACAGACTGCGCTGTTCCTGGGGGATGCCGTGGTGATGCCCGCCCGCATCGAGGCCGGTTGGGCCCATTGCGACCTGGGGCGGATTCCGGTCAACAACCACCGCAACAACAGCTCGGCGCAGATCATGCTGCGACCCGAACAACTGCAACTGGCCAGCATCCTCCCCAGTGACCCGGAAGCCAGCGGTTGCCGGGCGGTGGTCACCGATCGGGATTTCAGCGGCAACACCTGCACGCTGACGGTGGAGCTCCAGCCATTGACCCGCAACGAGCAATCGGGCCGATCACTGCTGGTGCGCAGCTCAGGCATGTATGCACCACCCGCCGGCAGCTCGGTTCAGGTCTCGACCATTGGGCATGCCCATGTACTGAGCGAGATGTGATCGTTCACAGGTCAAATCGATCCACCGCCCGACGCCGCTCGTTGTCATCGCGCACATCGTAGTTGGCCGTGGTCTGGATGTTGCTGTGGTGCGCCAGCTTCTGCGCAATCGACAAGTCATACTCTTCGATTACCCGGGTGATAAATGAACGCCGGAAGTCGTGGGGCATGATTTTCACCCCGACCTGCGCGCCCCTCTGCCGGGCGATGTAATAAATCGCATGTTTGGTGATGCGCTCACGGGTGATATGGCTGCCACGGCGGATGCGGTTGAACAGAAACGGGTCGTCCGACTCGCCGTCCTTGAGCAGCGAACGGCGCAGCTCAAGCCAGGCTTCAAGCTTGGCGAAGGCCCAGGCCGGCGCGTACTTGATCAACTGCTTGTTGCCCTTGGCAGTCACCCGCAGGCTGCGCTCGGTGAAATCGACCTGATTCAGCTCCAGGTTCACCGATTCGGACTTGCGCATTCCCGAACCGTACAAAATCCCGATGATCGCTGCATCCCGCAGGCCTTGTGGCCGCGGATCGGCGGCGCAGACCGCCATCAGTTCCTGAATCAGCGTGCGCCTGAGATTGCGCCCCTGGGACAGCCGAGTGCCGGCCATGCCCTTCACCGTACGCATCTTTAACAGATGCTCCTGAGAGATCAGGCTCATGCGCCACGCTTCGTTCATCACCCCGCGCACCGCGTTGACATAGAGCGAAGACGTGTTCGGCGCATAGCCATCCGAACGCAAGGTGGCCACCAGCGCGATCACGTTTTCGGGCTGCAGGTTGTGCCAGGGTATTTCCTCGATATCTTGGTCTTCGAAGCCCAGGCGGTCGGCGGCATCCTGCAGCACATAACGCATGGTCAGCTGGCTGGATGGCGCCAGTCGCGCCAGATACAGGGTCAGCGGATTGGTGAGGGGTGAGCGTGAGTCAGTAACAGGTAAGTCAATCAAACGAAACAGCCTTGAATGTAAACAGTTCAATGAAACAACTAAGAAGTGAAATAACGACGATGTAAAAGACAATACACTTGTAGGACTTTTCCTGAAAAACGCGATAAACGGAAGAAGTCTGAACAGCGGCTTAATAGCCTTCAGATAAAATGATTCCCCAACCGTTTTTTCATGTTCCTTTCACAAAATCGGGCATAACCTTCTATAAACTCGGCGCTGCCCAGACGGATGCCCAACCTGCCGGCCATCGCGGAAAAAGTCAACTGACGCAGTTTTTTGCTTCCATCCAGTAACTAGTTGATTTGATGTAGATTCTGATTTAGCGTCTATGATGATTTTTGGATCCCTTTTAGCCTCAAAGGCTATTTTCGTTTTCAGCCCCTGAGGTGCCCATGAGTCAGGCGTTTCTCCCTTTCTCCCGTCCCAGCATCGGCGACGAAGAAATCGCTGCCGTAGAGCAAGTATTGCGCTCCGGCTGGATCACTACCGGACCGAAGAACCAGGCACTGGAAGAACACTTCGCCAACTACGTCGGTTGCCGACATGCCGTGGCACTTTCCTCGGCCACCGGCGGGATGCATATCACCCTGCTGGCGTTGGGCATCGGTCCCGGCGATGAAGTCATTACGCCGTCGCAGACCTGGGTGTCCACCGCCAACATGATCACCCTGCTGGGTGCCACGCCGGTGTTTGTCGACGTCGACCGCGACACGCTGATGACCGACGTGGCCACTATCGAAGCCGCGATCACCCCGCGCACCAAAGCCATCATCCCGGTGCATTACGCCGGTGCGGCATTTGATCTCGATCCGCTCTACGCCCTGGCCGACAAACACGGCATTGCCGTAATCGAAGACGCCGCCCACGCCGCAGGCACTTTCTACAAAGGTCGTCACGTCGGCGCCAAAGGCACGGCGATCTTTTCGTTCCACGCGATCAAGAATATGACCTGCGCCGAAGGCGCCATGTTCGTCAGCGACGATGAAGCCCTGGCCTCGCGGGTCCGCATGCTCAAGTTTCACGGGCTGGGGGTTGATGCCTACGACCGCCTGACTCACGGCCGCAAGCCCCAGGCCCAAGTAGTCGAACCCGGCTTCAAGTACAACCTGGCCGACATCAACGCCGCCATCGCGCTGGTGCAACTGGAACGCCTGGACGAGATCAACGCCAGGCGCACTCAACTGGCCCAGACCTACCTGCAGCGCCTGGAAGGCTTGCCGGTGCAGCCGCTGGCCGTCCCCGCCTATTCGCAAAAACACGCCTGGCATCTGTTCATCCTGCGTATCGATGCCGAGCGCTGCGGGCTGGATCGCGAAGCGTTCATGAAAGCCCTCCTGGAACAGAATGTCGGCACAGGTATTCACTTCATTGCAACGCACCTGCACACTTACTACCGCCAGCGTTACCCCAACCTGTACCTGCCCAACACCGAATGGAATTCGGCGAGGCTGTGTTCGATCCCGTTATTCCCCGACATGACCACCGATGATGTCGAGCGCGTCGTCGGTGCCATCGAAAACTGTATGGACAGAAGCCTTTGAGACCTTACCCAATCAACTTCGTTTCGATCGTCATTCCGGTCTACAACGAACAGGAAAGCCTGCCTGAATTGCTCCGGCGCACTGAAGCGGCTTGCCAGCAGTTGCACCAGGCCTATGAAATCGTGCTGGTCGACGATGGCAGCCGTGATGACTCCGCGCAGATCCTGGAAGACGCCGCCTCCCGTGAAGGCAGCCCGGTGGTGGCGGTGATCCTCAACCGCAACTACGGCCAGCACGCGGCGATCATGGCCGGTTTCGAACAGTGCAAGGGCGATGTCGTCATCACCCTCGATGCCGACCTGCAAAACCCGCCCGAAGAAATCCCGCGGCTGATAGCGCAGGCCGAACTTGGCTATGACGTCGTCGCGACGGTGCGCAATAACCGCCAGGACTCGGCCTTGCGCCGCTGGCCATCGAAGCTGATCAACCTCGCGGTGCAACGCTCCACCGGCGTGGCCATGAGCGATTACGGCTGCATGCTGCGCGCCTACCGTCGCACCATTGTCGACGCCATGCTCGCCTGCCGTGAGCGCAGCACCTTCATTCCGATCCTGGCCAACAGCTTTGCCCGCCATACCACGGAAATCCTCGTGACCCACGCCGAGCGTGAACACGGCGATTCCAAGTACAGCCCCATGCGCCTGATCAACCTGATGTTCGACCTGGTCACCTGCATGACCACCACGCCGCTGCGACTGCTGAGCATCGTCGGCGTCGGCATGGCGGCCCTGGGCGTGCTGTTCGCTATCGCACTGATCCTGCTGCGCCTGGTGTTCGGCGCTGGCTGGGCCGGTGGCGGTACCTTCGTACTGTTCGCCGTGCTGTTCGTCTTCACCGGTGGTCAATTCATCGGCATGGGCCTGCTGGGTGAATACCTGGGCCGCATGTACAGCGACGTGCGCGCACGCCCGCGCTTTTTCATTGAAAAGGTGCTGCGTAGCCAGCCCGAATCCCCCTCTTCCGTTGTTACCGTCGACGGCCTTACTTCCACTTCTTCAGATCAGGTTCCTTCATGAGTGCAAAAGCTGTTGTCTTCGCCTACCACGATATTGGCTGCGCCGGCATCGAATCCCTGCTCTCCTCCGGTTTTGAGATCGCTGCGGTGTTCACCCACGCCGACGATCCGAAGGAGAATGCGTTCTACGGTTCCGTCGCACAGCTTTGCGCCCGCCACGGCATTGCGGTGCATGCACCGGAAGATGCCAACCATCCGTTGTGGATCGAGCGTATCGCCAAGCTCGATCCCGACTACATTTTCTCCTTCTACTACCGCAACCTGCTGAGCGAACCGCTGCTGGCCACGGCGCGCAAAGGCGCGTTCAACCTGCACGGTTCCCTGCTGCCGCGCTACCGTGGTCGCGCACCGGCCAACTGGGTGCTGGTCAACGGCGAAACGGAAACCGGCGTGACCCTGCACCGCATGGTCAAGCGCGCCGATGCGGGCGCCATCGTTGCCCAGCAAAAGGTCGCGATCGAGCGCAGCGATACGGCGCTGAGCCTGCACGGCAAACTGCGCCTGGCAGCCTCTGACCTGCTGCGTGACACCTTGCCGGCGCTGCTGCAAGGCAAAGCCAGCGAAACACCGCAAGACGAAACCAAGGCCACGGTGTTCGGCCGTCGCACCCCGGCCGACGGCAAACTGGTCTGGGCCAAACCGGCCGAAGAACTGTTCAACCTGGTCCGCGCCGTGACCCAGCCGTACCCGGGCGCCTTCTGCGCGGTGGGCGAGCACAAGCTGATTGTCTGGAGCGCCGAAGTCGCCAAGGGCAACGAAGGCCTGGCGCCGGGCCGCGTCATCAGCGTTGACCCGCTGCGCATCGCCTGCGGTGAAGACTCGCTGATCATCAACGCCGGCCAGCGCAACGACAACGGTCTGTACCTGAGCGGTCCGCAACTGGCCAACGAACTGGGCCTGGTGGACGGTTCCGTGCTGCGCGGTGCCGAATCCGGTCGTGCCCCGCGTCGCACCCGCGTGCTGATCCTCGGCGTCAACGGTTTCATCGGCAACCACTTGTCCGAGCGCCTGTTGCGCGACGACCGCTACGAAGTCTACGGCCTGGATATCGGTTCGGACGCCATCGACCGCCTGCGCAGCCACCCGAATTTCCACTTCGTCGAAGGCGACATCAGCATCCACTCCGAGTGGATCGAGTACCACATCAAGAAGTGCGACGTGGTGCTGCCGCTGGTGGCCATCGCGACGCCAATCGAATACACCCGTAACCCGCTGCGTGTATTCGAACTGGACTTCGAAGAGAACCTGAAACTGGTTCGCTACTGCGTCAAGTACAACAAGCGCGTGATCTTCCCCTCGACGTCGGAAGTCTATGGCATGTGCCAGGACAACAACTTCGACGAAGACAACTCCAACCTGGTGGTCGGCCCGATCAACAAGCAACGCTGGATCTACTCGGTCTCCAAGCAACTGCTGGACCGCGTGATCTGGGCTTATGGCCAGAAGGGCCTGAATTTCACCCTGTTCCGTCCGTTCAACTGGATGGGTCCACGCCTGGACCGCCTGGATTCAGCCCGTATCGGCAGCTCCCGCGCCATTACCCAGTTGATCCTGAACCTGGTGGAAGGTACGCCGATTCGGCTGTTCGACGGTGGCGAGCAAAAACGCTGCTTCACCGACATCGCCGACGGTGTTGAAGCCCTGGCGCGCATCATCGACAACGACAACGATGTCTGCAACGGCCAGATCATCAACATCGGCAACCCGGACAACGAAGCCAGCATCCGCCAGTTGGGCGAAGAGCTGCTGCGTCAGTTCGAAGCTCACCCGCTGCGCGCCAACTTCCCTCCGTTCGCCGGTTTCCGCGACATCGAAAGCAAGGCGTTCTACGGCACCGGTTACCAGGACGTTTCGCACCGCAAGCCAAGCATCGCCAACGCCAAGCGTCTGCTGGACTGGACGCCAACCGTGGAGATGAGCGAAACCATCGGCAACACCCTGGACTTCTTCTTGCGCGAGGCCATGCTCGAAATCGCGGACAAGCGCTGATGCAGGCGGGACTGCGGATCGATGTCGACACCTACCGGGGCACCCGTGAAGGGGTGCCCCGGCTGCTGGAAATCCTTGATGAGGCACAGGTCAAGGCGACGTTCTTCTTCAGTGTCGGGCCGGACAACATGGGGCGCCACTTGTGGCGCCTCATCCGTCCACAGTTTCTCTGGAAAATGCTCCGCTCCAACGCAGCCGGCCTGTATGGCTGGGACATCCTGCTGGCCGGCACCGCATGGCCTGGAAAACCGATCGGCCGCGACCTGGGGCACTTGATGCGCCAGGCCCGGGATGCCGGGCATGAGGTTGGCCTGCACGCCTGGGATCACCACGGCTGGCAAGCCAACGCCGGGCGCTGGAGCGAGGCACAACTGGTCGAACAGATACGCCGTGGCGTGGACACCCTCAGCGACATTCTCGGGGAAAAGATCACCTGCTCGGCGTCTGCCGGCTGGCGTGCCGACGAGCGTGTGATTGAAGCCAAGCAGGGTTTCGGCTTTCGCTATAACAGCGACTGTCGCGGCCTGAGCCTGTTCCAGCCGCGATTGGCCGATGGTCGCCTGGGCGCACCGCAAATCCCGGTGGACCTGCCGACCTTCGACGAAGTGGTCGGGCCGACCGTCGCCGCCAAGGATTTCAACACGTTCATCCTGGACCGGTTCACACCGGAAAAACTCAATGTCTACACGATCCATGCCGAGGTAGAAGGGATTCTGATGGCCAACGATTTCCGTCAACTGCTGAGCGATGCGCGTCAGCGGGCTATACATTTTCAACCCTTGGGCGACTTGCTGCCCAAGGCACCTGACAGTTTACCGATCGGCCGCGTGGTACGCGGTGCACTCGAAGGTCGCGAAGGCTGGCTGGGAGTACAAGGGGCATGAGCAAGCGCTGGGCTTTGCCGTTATTGCTGGTCATGGTGGCGCTGGCGTACCTGCTGCCACTGGGCAGTCATGGCTTATGGATTCCTGACGAAACCCGCTACGCCCAGATCAGCCAGGGCATGCTCCTGAGCGGCAACTGGGTGTCGCCGCATTTCATGGACGTGCGCTATTTCGAAAAACCCGCGGCCGGCTACTGGATGATCGCCATCGGTCAGGCGCTGTTTGGCCAGAACCTGTTCGGGGTGCGCTTCGCCTCGGCCCTGAGCACCGGCTTGAGCGTGCTGCTGTGCTACCTGGTCGCCCGCCGGATGTGGAACGAACCACGCAAAAGTTTCGCCTGCGCGCTGCTGTACATGAGCTTCACGGTCATTGCCGCTTCGGCGGGGTATGCCAACCTCGATCCGCAATTCACCTTTTGGGTCAATCTGAGCCTGGTGGCGCTATGGTTCGCGCTCGACAGCACGAGCCGCGGGCAACGCCTGATCGCGTGGGCGGTGCTGGGTCTGGCTTGCGGCATGGGCTTCATGACCAAGGGTTTCCTGGCCTGGTTGCTGCCGGTGCTGATCGCCCTACCCTGGATGATCTGGCAAAAACGCTGGCGTGAACTACTGGTCTACGGCCCGGTGGCGGTCGTGGTCGCCATCGTCGTCAGCCTGCCATGGGCGCTGGCAGTGCACGCCCAGGAGCCCGACTACTGGCGGTTTTTCTTCTGGCACGAACACATCCGCCGTTTTGCCGGGGACGATGCCCAGCATGACGCGCCATGGTGGTATTACCTGCCATTGCTGGTGGCTTTCAGCATGCCGTGGGTTGCATTGCTGCCGCCGGCGCTGAAGCAAGCCTGGCAGACCCGACGCCAGTCCAATATCGCGTTCCTGCTGCTGTGGCTGTGGATGCCGTTGTTTTTCTTCAGCCTGAGCAAGGGCAAGTTGCCGGCCTACATCCTGCCGTGCCTGTTACCCCTGGCATTGTTGCTCGGCCATGCACTGGCTGACCGATTGAAGCTGGAGCAAGGTCGCGTCCCGGGCATCAACGGCCTGCTGAACCTGGTGGTGGGTGTGGTCACCCTGCTGGCCCTGGTTTATCTGCAATTGAAAAAGCCGATCTACGATCATGAACTGCACAACCTGGTGTTGGTGTTCATCGGCTTGATCGGCTGGATCATGGCCAACCTGCTGCAGGCCTTCCGCCCGTTGCAGTGCTGGGCAGCCCCGGCTTTTGGCAGTTTGTTGCTCGTCGGTTTGTTGCCTGCCGGACTGCCCAACTCCGTAGTCGCCAATAAAACGCCTGACCAATTCATCCTCGATCACGCCCAGGAGCTCGGCCAAAGTGCCAAGTTGTTGAGCAACGACCTGGGGGCCGCGTCGGCGTTGTCCTGGCGGGTGAAACGGCCGGAGGTGGCTTTTTTCAACACGATAGGCGAATTGAAATATGGCCTTGCCTATCCTGATTCGCTTAAGCAGCGCGTCAACCCCGATCAGGTGCAACAGTGGATGCACGACGCCCGCCAGCAAGGCTCGGTGGGTGTGGTCATGCGGGTCAAGGGCGAAGAAGAGCTGCACGAACTTGAACAGTTGCCCAAAGAGGGCAAGCGGTATGAACAAGGCAATCTGGTGATTTTGATTATCCCTCAGGCGACACCATGAGCCTGCTATTGCTACTGGTGGCCTGTCTGCTGACCTGCCTGGGCCAGATCGCACAGAAATATGCGGTAGAAAGCTGGCGCGGCAAACCTTCCGGGTGGACGGACAAACTGCGTTCGCCCTGGCTTTGGCTGGCCCTGGCTTCTCTAGGGCTGGGCCTGCTGGTGTGGTTGCTGGTGCTGCAACGCCTGGAAGTCGGGATTGCCTATCCGATGCTGAGCCTGAACTTCGTGCTGATCACCCTGGTGGCGCGTTTCGTGTTCCACGAAACCATCGACCGCCGCCACTGGCTGGGTGTGGCGCTGGTGATCGGCGGCGTGGCATTGCTGGGGCAACACGCATGAACCTGAGTCGCGGCATTACCTTCGCACTGGGCAGCGTGTTGCTGGTCAGCGCCGCCCAGCTGGGTATGCGCTGGAGCATGAGTCACCTGCCACAACCCGAACAATGGCTCAGCGCCCCCATCGACCTGACAGCGGTTGCCGTGGTCCTCCTGGCCATCTTCGCCTACGCCTTGTCGATGCTCTGCTGGCTCGCCGCCCTGCGGGACCTGCCCCTGGGCCGGGCCTACTCGTTGCTGAGCATCAGCTACGCGCTGGTGTACCTGCTGGCCGCCAGCCTGCCGCTGTTCAACGAAGCGTTCAGCCTTACAAAGAGCCTTGGCGTGGCATTAGTCATCCTCGGCGTCATTACCATCAATTCTCGACCTGCTCGTGCGCCCGAATCTAGGAGTGCCCCATGAAAATCAGTGTGTTTGGTAGCGGTTATGTTGGCCTGGTGCAGGCAGCGGTACTGGCGGAAGTCGGTCACGACGTGGTCTGCATGGACGTTGACGAGAAAAAAGTCGAACTGCTCAAACAGGGCCACGTGAGTATCTTCGAACCCGGGCTGGCCAGCCTGGTACGCGAAGGCCTTGACGCCAAGCGGTTGCAGTTCACCAGCGACGAAAAATTCGCCGTCCAGCACGGACAGGTGCTGTTCATCGCAGTCGGTACTCCGTCCCGGGACGACGGCTCGGCGGACTTGCGCTACGTGATGTCGGTAGGCGACGCGGTAGCACGGCATCGCGAGCAACCGGCGATCCTGGTGGAAAAATCCACCGTCCCGGTCGGCACCGGCGATGCCCTGCGTGCACACATCGACAAATGCCTGCTCAATGCCGGGCGTGTATTGCAATTCGATATCGTCTCCAACCCGGAATTTTTGAAAGAAGGTTCGGCCGTGGCCGACTGCCGACGTCCGGACCGTATCGTCGTCGGCTGTGAACGCGATGAAGTGCGCGACGTCATGCGCGACCTGTACTCGCCCTTCAACCGCAACCATGAACGCATCATGTTCATGGACCTGCGCAGCGCCGAGCTGACCAAGTACGCCGCCAACTGCATGCTGGCGACCAAGATCAGCTTCATCAACCAGATCGCCGAACTGGCCGAACACCTGGGTGCCGACATCGAATCGGTGCGCCTGGGCATCGGCGCCGACTCGCGTATCGGTTACCACTTCATCTACCCCGGTTGCGGCTACGGCGGCTCATGCTTCCCCAAGGACATGCGCGCCCTGATCCACAGCGCCGAAGAAGCTCATTGCTCCAGCGACCTGCTGCAAGCGGTGGAAGCCATCAACGAGCGGCAGAAACACAAGCTGTTCGAGCGCATCAACGCATTCTACAAGGGCGACTTGCGTGGCAAGACCTTTGCCTTGTGGGGCCTGGCATTCAAGCCCAACACTGACGACATGCGCGATGCACCGAGCCGGGTATTGCTGGAATCGTTGTGGGCCGCCGGGGCGAATGTCCGCGCATTCGATCCGGAAGCCATGCAGGAAACCCAGAAACTGTATCCCGACGAATCGAAACTGATGCTCATGGGGACGCCTGAGTCGGTCTTGTCCGGCGCCGATGCGTTGATCATCTGCACCGAATGGCAACAGTTCAAGGCCCCGGATTTCGAGTTGATCCAGCAGCGGCTCAACGCCCCGGTGATCTTCGACGGCCGCAACCTGTACGACGCAGACCGTCTGGCACGCATCGGTTTCACCTACTTCCCGATCGGCCGCGGCGAGTCGCGCAAATTGCCGATTCCGTACCAGCAATGGTCAACCGAATCAGTGGTCGCCTGAACCTCATGATCCCTCACATCCGCCAACAGTCCCTCGCGCTGGGTCTGTTGGCGCTGTTGTTGTTCTGCGCCGGGATGTATCAGCAGGCAGCCATCGGCTTCGATTCGCGCTTCGTGCTGTTCGCCCAGGAGATGCTGCGCAATGGGCCGTCGTTTTTTCCGACGACCTATGGCCAGCCCTACGCAGACTATTCGGGACTTTCAACGCTATTCATCTGGCTGCTTTCGCTGCCGTTCGGCCAGGTCACCAGCCTGACCGCATGGCTGCCGAGCGCCATCGCCGCAGCGGTCATCGTCACCTTGATGTACCGCTTGCTGGCGCCCTACTCCACGCGTTGGGCGCTGCTGAGCATCGCCTTGATGCTGCTGACCAACACCTTTATCACTGAAACCCGCGCCGTTTCCCTCGACCTGATGCTGGCGGCCGTCGCGTTCAGTGTGTTTTACCTGGGTTATACCGCCGATCACTTTGCCGCTCCGCGTCGCTGGGCCTTGATCTACGCCTTGTTGCTGCTGGGCTTCTGGATTCGTGGGCCCATCGGCCTGGTCATTCCTACGGGGATGCTGTGCAGCTATTTCCTGGTAAATCGCCAATGGAGACGAATGCTGGTCTTCGGATTGCTGGCGTCCATGCTGTTGGCGGTGTGCGTCGGGCTTTTGTTGTGGCTGGCGGACGTCAGTGGCGGCCCGGCCTTTTTGCAGGACGTGATTCGCATGCAGTTCATGGGACGCATGGACGGCAGCGAGGGCTCCAACGAGGTGTTGTATTACTTCACCAGTTCGGTAGGCAACTACGCACTGGCCTGGCCACTGGCAGTGCTGGCGCTGGTGGCGGTCGCCGCTTCTGGCCGACAACAGTCAGGCCCGGCATTGCGCCTGACGCTGTACTGCGCAGCTGCCGGATTGATCGTGATGGTCGGCCTTTCCGTCCCGCAGGCAAAAAAGGCCCGTTACCTGCTGCCGATTCTGCCCATGGCGGCGATCATGGCGGCTTATCCGTTTTACGCCGTGCAAGGTCGGCTGTTCGGTTGGCTGCGCGTATTGATGCAGGGCTTATGGCTGCTGATTCCGGGGTTGCTGATCGTGACCTTGCTGGTGATACAGCGAAGATTCCCCGAAGACGTGGCCCATCTCACGTCGTTGTTCATCATTCTCGGCGCGCTGCAAGCGGTCGCCGTCGTAGCGCTCAGGCATCCCCGCTGGCGCGCGCAGACTCTCGCCCTTTGCGCAGTCCTGGCACTGTGGTCGGTATATATCCTGCAGTTCGAGCCGATCCAGCGACAGCTTTACGACACCCGGACCTTCAGCCACGAAGCGTTTGAACTCGTGCAAAAAGACCCCGCACCACTGGTGATGCACGCGATGGGCAAGGATGCCAAAGCCATCAAGTTCATGGTCAACATCAATCAAGGCCTGCAACCGGAGTTCACCGATTCACACCAGGAACTTGACGCCCTCAAGGGCCCGGCGTGGCTGATGATGGACCTGAACGTTTACAAGACACTGCAAGGCACGGCTATAGGTGCATTGCCACCCGTGTTGAGCGGGCGTTTCGACAAGAATGATTTCGTGCTGCTGCACCTCAAGCAAATCCCGTAGCAACGACCGAGTGTCCGACTGCTAGAGTAGCGCTCACGATCGGGCTGATGCCGGCCCAAGCGAATAAGGACATTCACGCCGTGACCAGCTACTCCCCCCTCATCCGCCGCCTGCTGATCTGCTCGCTGACCATCGTCGTCAGCCGCGCCATCACCAGCCCGTTGCTCACGCTGTTCGTCAGCGACAAGCTTGGCCTCAACCAACAGGACGTTGGCTTGCTGCTCGGCATTGCGGTGTTCGTCGCCACCCTGCTCTCCCTGTATGGCGGCTACATCATCGATCGCTTCGAAAAACGCCGGTTGCTGATTCTCTCGATGGCATCCAGCGCTGTCGGCCTGGTGTTGCTGACCTTTGCTGAAAACCTCTACCTGACCACGATCACCCTGATTGTCACCGAAACCGCCTCATCGCTGTTCCTCATCGGTTCGAAAGCGATCCTCAGCGACAACCTGGCGGTGGGCCAGCGCGCCAAAGCGTTTTCCCTGAGCTATACCCTGACCAACATTGGCTACGCTGTCGGGCCGATGCTCGGTGTGCTGATCGCCGGCCTGTTTACCAGTGCACCGTTCCTGGTGGCTGCGGCCATCGCTTTTTTCAGTATTTTCCTGATGATCGGGATCGCGAAGGACCCGGCGCGTTCGTCTGTCACCGGTCAGACTCAGAGTTTCCTCAAAACCCTGATCACCCTGAAAAACGACCGCACCCTGATCCTGTTCACCGGTGGCTGCCTGCTCAGCACCGTGGTGCACGGGCGATTTACCTTTTACCTGTCGCAGTATTTGCTGGTAACCAGCAGCCCCCAGCACACCATGGAAATCATGGCCGCCCTGCTCGCCTGCAACGCCATCAGTGTGATCTTGTTGCAATACCAGATCGGGCGTTTTCTCAAGCGCGAGCAACTGCGCCAATGGATCGTGGCCGGCACCGGCCTGTTCATCCTCGGGCTGATCGGCTTCAGCCTGGCGGACAGCCTGGTGAGCTGGTGCGTGGCGATGTTTATCTTTACCCTCGGTGAAATCATCATTTACCCGGCCGAGTTTCTCTTCGTCGACACCCTGGCTCCGGAAGAACTGCGCGGCAGTTACTACGGCGCACAAAACCTTGCTGCACTTGGCGGTGCGTTGAGCCCGGTGATTTGCGGCTTCATGTTGATGCACACCCCGGCGCCGACGATGTTTTATGCCTTGAGTGCACTCGCTGCCTTGGGTGGTTTGCTGTGCTACATCAGCGGCCGACGGGGCAACTTACAGCAAAATTAATGCACTGAAAGCTCATTAATATGAATTTGTCAGTAGATGGATTGAACGGCACACTGTGCGCGTTCCTCCCCCAACAGTTGGAACACCTTCAAGGGCTTTCTGGGTTTCCCAGCTAAGCCCTTTTTTTGCCTCGAATTTTTCTTGCCGGAGTTTTCTCGGAATGCTTGCTCGCTGGTTGCCCGCCGCCATCAACACCCGCCCCACCGAATGGAGCCGCGCCGCCATCGGCATGGCCTTGGGGACACTGATGAGCGTGTGGCTCTGTAGCCAGGTGTTCGGCATTGAGGTGGCCCAGCACCTGATCGGCCCGCTGGGGGCGTCGGCGGTACTGTTGTTTGCCGTGTCTTCGGGCGCGCTCGCGCAACCCTGGTCGATTCTGGGCGGCTACTTGAGCGCCGCGGTGATTGCGTTGCTGGTGGCCCATGTGTTGGGCCGAACCCTCGGGAGCGCTTGCCTGGCGGCAGGCATGGCGTTGATCCTGATGTGCTGGCTGCGGTGCCTGCATCCACCGGCCGGTGCATTGGCCCTGACCTTGGTGCTGGCCGATCCGGCAACCATTGCAATGGACTGGAGAGCCATTGAACCGGTGATGCTCAGCGCAGCGACGATGCTGTTCTGCGCCTTGGCCTACAACAACCTGACCCGCGTTCGTTACCCCAAGAGTGCCAGCGAACCGGTGGCCAGGATTCATGCCGATCACCCGCCGGTCGACCGTCAGGCCATCACTGCCGAAGACCTGAAACTGGCGTTGGCCGACATGGAAGCGTTCTACGACGTCACGCCCGAAGACCTTGAACAGTTGATCCAGGCCAGCCAACTGCACGCCAAACGCCGCAGTGTGGGCGAGGTGCTCGCCCCTCGACTGTAAGTCGCTGTTTTGGAGGTTCTTTTGCCGTGGCCGGGCGGTTCTGGTATCCTGCGCCTCCATTTTCTGACCCGGCCCGCCTTCTGGCACGCAAACCACCATGACCGCCTCCGAAAAAGCCCCCGCTCCACGCCACAGCGACCTGATTTACGGCCTCGATGACCGCCCGCATCTGACTGCCACCCTCTTCGCCGCCCTGCAACACGTGCTCGCAAGTTTCGTCGGCATCATCACCCCGACGCTGATCATGGGCAGCACCTTGGGCCTGCAAAGCGAAATTCCTTATCTGATCAGCATGGCGCTGTTCGTTTCCGRCCTGGGCACCTTCGTCCAGGCGCGGCGCTTCGGTCCGGTGGGCTCGGGCCTATTGTGCCTGCAAGGCACCAGTTTCTCGTTCATCAGTGTGATTTTGAGCGCCGGCTTCATGGTCAAGGCCCGGGGCGGCGGCACCGAAGAGATCCTCTCGACCATCTTCGGTGTGTGCTTTTTTGCCGCGTTCATCGAGGTGGTGCTGAGCCAGTTCATCGGCAAACTGCGCATGCTGATCACCCCGGTGGTGACCGGGACGATCATCACGCTGATGGGCTTGTCGCTGATCAAGGTGGCGATGACCGACATCGCCGGAGGCTTCGGCGCCCCGGATCTGGGGGCGGCCAGTCACTTGGCCCTGGCGGCGCTGGTGCTGGGAACCATCGTGGTGTTGAACCGGGTGGACGTGCCGTTTCTGCGCCTGGGAGCGATTGTCATCGGCCTGACCCTGGGCTACGGGGTGGCATGGCTCATGGGCCAGGTGGATTTCAACAGCCTGCCCGAAGTGCCGCTGATGAGCGTACCGGTACCCTTCAAATATGGGTTCTCCTTCGATTGGGTGGCGTTCATTCCGGTGGCGGTGATTTTCCTCGTGTCGCCGCTGGAGGCCGCCGGCGACCTCACGGCCAACTCGATGATCTCCCGGCAACCGGTCAAAGGCCCGGTGTACATTCGCCGGATCAAGTCCGGCCTGCTCGCCGATGGCCTCAACTCGGCCATGGCCGCGGTGTTCAACAGCATGCCGATGGTGACCTTCGCCCAGAACAACGGGGTGATCCAGCTCACCGGCGTGGCCAGCCGCTACGTGGCGTTTTTCATTGCCGGCTTGCTGGTGGTGCTTGGCCTGTTCCCGATGATCGGCGCGGTACTGCAACTGATGCCGAAACCGGTGCTCGGTGGCGCCGAACTGGTGATGTTCGGCACCGTCGCCGTGGCCGGGATCAAGATTCTGGCCGAGGCCGGCCTGCATCGGCGCAACATGCTGATCGTGGCGATTTCCGTCGGCATGGGCCTGGGCGTGGCCGCCGTACCGGAAGTCTTGCGTGAACTGCCCAAGGCCCTGCACAACATTTTCGAATCGCCCATCACCGTCGGCGCGCTGTGCGCTATCGTTCTTAATATCTTCCTGCCCGAGGAATTCATCGAACTGGAAGAGGACGAATTCGATCCGGAAGCCTCCGTGCTTCAGGTGATGCAGAACCCCGATGTGACCGTCAGGGATGAACCCGCAAAGGCTGCGGTGGTCGCACAGTCAAACCGCTAGACCGGCTCAAGGGCTGAGCCGCTGACGGTTCAGCCCTTTTTCAGATGAGAGCACGTCCATGCGCAGCGCCCACGCAGTCCTGATTTCCCTCCTGCTCTGCCTGAGCGCCTGCTCCTCTCTGCCCAATCGAGACCCATTGAAAATCAACGTCGTGGGCGTCGAGCCCTTGCAAGGCGAGGGCATGGAAGTACGCTTTGCCGTGAGAATCCGCGTGCAGAACCCCAATGACATCACCGTCACCTACAGCGGCGTCGCGCTGGACCTGGACATCAACGGCCAGCCCTTCGCCTCTGGCGTCACCGATGAGAGGGGTACGATCGGGCGCTTTTCCGACACCGTCGTCAGCGTACCGGTCAGCGTTTCGGCGTTTTCGATGGTCCGCCAGACCTATGGCATCAGCCAAATGAAAACGCTCAACAACATGCCTTATATCCTGCACGGCAAGCTCTCGGGTGGCCTGTTCAACACCATGCGCTTCGTGGACAGTGGCACGCTCAA
The DNA here is from genome assembly GCF_056402255.1 of Pseudomonas sp. P4_B4. NCBI lineage: Bacteria > Pseudomonadati > Pseudomonadota > Gammaproteobacteria > Pseudomonadales > Pseudomonadaceae > Pseudomonas > Pseudomonas sp. P4_B4. The sequence goes on along the minus strand of NZ_JBFUHS010000042.1, from coordinate 7,543 downwards.
TCTGCCAGGGCCAATCACTGGCAGCCGTTAACAGCCTGGGAAGAAATGACCGTTGCGCCGCTGAACCTACTCGGTGTCATTGAGAATCAGGCTGCGGTAATGCCCAGGATTTGACCCCGACCATTTGCGAAACGCCTTGTAGAACGAACTGACGTCAGCGAACCCGAGCCGCGTGGCGATTTCGCTGAAGCTGATCGCCGGCTCCGCCAGCCAGACAATCGCCAGCTCCTTGCGCACGCCGTCCTTGAGGCCTTGATAGGTTTGCCCTTCTTCGGCCAATCGGCGGCGCAAGGTTGAAGCCGACATGCACAGGCGTTGCGCGAGGGCTTCGGTTTCCGGCCAGTGTTCGGCCGGCAGGTGGCGCAGGTCGTGTTTGATGCGGCTGGCCAGGCTCTGCGGATCGCGGTACTTCACCAGAATGTTCGCCGGCGCACGGGCCAGGAATCGCTCGAGTTCTTCAGGGCTGCGCTTGATCGGCAGGTCCAGGTAATCGGCGGAGAAAATCATCCGCGTGCGTGGGCGGTCGAAGCGCAGGTTCTCGGAAAACATCACCTGATAGTCATCGCAGAAATCCGGCTTCGAACAGCGCAGTTCGATGGCCAGGATCGGAATCCGCCGTCCTGCCAGCCAGCAGGCAACGCCGTGCACGATCATCCAGTAGGTGAAATAGGTGAAGGCCCGGCGCGGGTCTTTGTCGTCCTCCAGCAGGACGATTTCCGCCAGGCTTTGCTGACGCACCAGCTGCGCCGGCAAGTGCTCAAGCATCAACGACAGAAAGTCCAGGCCGCAGGTCAGTCCCGCCGCCACGTTGGGCTGGAGCATGGCGCTGCGACACAGGAACGCAAAGCTGCCGGATTTCAGTTTGCGTGGGTCCATGCCAAAGAACTCATCATCCCCGCGCCGTGCCAGCAACCGCCACAGGCGCGCATAAGCCGTGGCCGGAACACGGGCGTCGGTGCTGCCCAATAGCAGCGGGTCGATGCCGACCTTGATCAACACCTCGTCCGTGGCGATTCCTGGCGCGCAGCTTTGCAACAGTGCTTCACGCACCAGTTGAATGGAGATGGTGTCTTTTTCCGACATGGATTGCGACAAGCCCTGTTCTTGTTCGAGTGGGGGGGCATATTAGCTGAAACCACCCGCCTGGCGCTGATCGAATAACCCTGTGGGAGTGAGCTTGGTCCGGGCGGCGTTCCGACGATGGCTGCTTGGCAGGCGGCATGGATTTTCGAGGGTGTACATATCCGTTTCTGCGGTAACGGCGGCTTATGGTTCCGCCCTTACGGCGGGTTACTTGGAAAAGCCCCAAGTAACCAAGGGCTCTTGCCCCTGACGTTCGGTGCCTCGCCTAGGCTCGGCATGCCCTCGCTCCGGTCCTGCTCCGTGGGCCCGCCGCCATCGGCCATCCATGGCCGGCGGCGGCTAACCCGGCATCCATGCCGGGTTGCCCACTGCGCAGAACCTCCACTCGGCCTCACGAGGGGGCAAGAAGATCAAGATCAAAAGCAAAAGCAAAAGCAAAAGCGAGGCGGCCTACCGGCCGGCCTGATCGCGGGGTTCGTTCGCGCTTGAGAATTGAGTTGGCTGACAGGCCGTCATTCGCGAGCAGGCTCGCTCCCACAGGGGGGGTCTCCCAAGGGGTGTGCTGACCTTCAGGGTTGTTCAGGTTACGTTCAGGTAATTGCCAATCAATACCATATGGGAATGAGTGTCATTATGTTACAACTTAGCTCCCTAACTAAGTTCGAGACGCCGCTGAATGCTTGTTCCTTTCCTGATCATGCTGCGCGAAGGTGTCGAGGCCGCGTTGATCGTTGGCATCATCGCCGGTTACCTCAAACAGACCGGTCGCGGCCAATGGCTGCCGGCGATGTGGATCGGGGTGTTTCTTGCCGTCGCCCTCGCCTTGCTGGTGGGCGGTGGCCTGGAACTGGTCAGTGCCGAGTTTCCGCAGAAACAACAGGAGCTGTTTGAAGGCGTCGTCGGGCTGGTGGCCGTCGGCATTCTCAGCTCCATGGTGTTCTGGATGCGCAAGGTGGCGCGCTCGATCAAGCATTCGCTACACGAATCCCTCGACCACGCGTTGAGCGGTTCCAGACACCAGGTGATTGCACTGATCGCCATGGTGTTTTTCGCCGTGGCCCGCGAAGGCCTGGAAACCGTGTTCTTCCTGCTCGCGGTATTCCAGCAAAGCCAGGGCCCGGCGGCACCGATCGGCGCCCTGCTCGGCCTGGTCCTGGCCATCGTCATCGGCTTGCTCATCTACAGCGGCAGCATGCGCCTGAATCTTGCGGCGTTCTTTCGCTGGACCGGCCTGTTCATCCTCGTGGTGGCGGCCGGCATCCTCGCCAACTCGGTGCAGGCGCTGCACGAAGCCGGGCTGTGGAACCACCTGCAAACCGTGCTGTTCGACTTCAGCGCGACGCTGCCGATGGACGGCCCGTTGGGCTCGGTGCTGGCCGGCATGTTCGGTTACCAGGATGCCCCGACCGTCAGCACTCTGGGTGCGTATCTGATCTATCTGCTGGTGGCGCTGGTGATGTTCTTCTCCCCGGCCGGCGCACCCGCCCGGCAATCTTCTTCCGTTTCCAGCCAGTAAGGGCTCCCATGCCAAATCAAGCCCCACCCCAGGCTTCCCCTCCCCGCGCCTTGCGCTGGGCGGTGGCCGGCTCGGTGATCGTGATGATCGCCGCCGGCGGCCTGTTCTATTACGCCGCGCAAATCGCCGCGGCCAAGCGCCAGGCCAATCACGATGAGGTGCTGGTGACCATCCACCCCCACAGCTGCGAACCCAATGCGCTCACCGTCCCGGCCGGTCGCGCCAGCTTTCGCATCGTCAATCGCTCCGAGCGCGCCGTGGAATGGGAAATCCTCGACGGCGTGCTGGTGATCGAAGAGCGGGAAAACATCGCCCCCGGCTTGAGCCAGGTGATCAACGCCAACCTGCAGCCCGGCGACTACAGCATCACTTGCGGACTGCTGAGCAACCCCCGTGGCACCTTGCACGTCACGCCGACAGCGGCCTCCGAGGCCGCCGCTAAAAACGGGCCGTCGATGGTGGCGTTTGTCGGGCCGCTGTCGGAGTTCCGCGTGTACCTGAGCAGCCAGGGCACCGCGCTGATCAAAGCCGTCAGCGCCCTGCAGCTAGCCATCGAGTCCGGTGACCTGAGCCAGGCGCAAGCCTTGTATGTGCCGGCGCGCGTCGCGTATCAGCGTGTGGCGCCTGCCGCTCAACGCCTGTCGCAACTGGACAACGCCATCAATGCCCGCGCCGACTATTTCGAAAAACGCGAGCAGGACCCGGGCTTCACCGGTTTCCACCGCATCGAGTACGCACTGTTTCAACAACGTGATCTCGCGGGCCTGGCGCCCGCTGCCCAGCGTCTGCTGGCGGACGTCACCACCCTCAAACAACAGTTGCTGGCCCAGTCACTGCCGCCGGAGCAACTGGTGAGCATCATGGTGCGCAACCTCAACGGCATTGCCGATGTACGCGCCAGCAGCGGCGAAGAAGAACGCTACAGCCACAGCGACCTGAACGGCTTCGCCGGCAACCTCGACGCCACCCGCAAAGTCGTCGACCTGTTGCGTCCGATGCTGAGCAAGTCCGCACCCGGGTTGCTGCCGAATATCGACAGTGCCCTCAACGCCTTCGACGCCGAACTCAATGGTTTCAAGGTCGGCGACGGTTACGTCAGCTACGACAGTGTCAGCGCCAATCAGCGCCAACAGATCGCCGACAAGGCCAAGGCACTGGCCACCGAACTCGATGCAATCGATCCCGCCCTTGGCCTTTCCGGCCTGTCAGCAGAAGACGTCAGCCGATGAACGATCCAGAGCAATTCAATCTCCAGCGCCGCCGCGTACTGATGGGTATGGGCGCCGCCGGCGTCGCCCTCGCAGGTGTAGCACTCAGTTGCCCGGCCATGGCCGCCAACCCTGCGCAAGTCACCGAAGCGCCGAGCAGCGACAAAACCCTCGACCGTCACGCGTTCCATGGCCGGCACCAGAGCGGCATTGTCACGCCGCGCCCGGCGGCCGGCATGCTGGTGTCGTTCGATGTGCTGGCCAGCGACCGTGACGACCTTGAGCGGCTGTTTCGCACCATGAACCAGCGCATAACGTTCCTGATGCAGGGCGGCCCGGTGACCCAGGTCGACCCGAAGCTGCCGCCCGTGGACTCGGGCATTCTCGGTCCGGTCGTCACCCCGGATAACCTGACCATCACCGTGTCGGTGGGCGAATCGCTGTTCGACGAACGTTTCGGCCTGGCCGCCGCCAAGCCCAAGCGGCTGACGCGCATGGTCGGCTTCCCCAACGACGCGCTGGAAGCCGATTGCTGCCATGGCGACTTGAGCCTCCAGTTCTGCGCCAACACCACCGACACCAACATCCACGCCCTGCGCGACATCGTGAAAAACCTGCCGGACCTGTTGCTGGTGCGCTGGAAACAGGAAGGCAGCGTACCGCCCCAGGCCCCGGCAAAACCAGGCGTACCAGCACAGAGTGCGCGCAATTTCCTCGGTTTTCGCGACGGTTCAGCCAACCCCGACTCTAACGACGCCAAGGCCATGGACAGCATCGTCTGGGTGCAGCCCGGCAGCGATGAGCCGGCATGGGCCGCCAACGGCAGTTATCAGGCCGTGCGCATCATTCGCAACTTCGTTGAACGCTGGGACCGCACGCCGTTACAGGAACAGGAAAGCATTCTCGGCCGGGTCAAAAGCACCGGTGCGCCCATGGGTGGTGCCCACGAAAGCGAAGTGCCGGACTACAGCAAAGACCCGCAAGGCAAGCTGACCCGGCTCGACGCACACATTCGCCTGGCCAACCCGCGCACTGCCGCAACCCAGGCCAACCTGATCCTGCGCCGGCCGTTCAACTACTCCAACGGCGTAAACAAGAACGGCCAGCTCGACATGGGCCTGCTGTTCATCTGCTACCAGGCCGACCTGGAGAAAGGCTTCATCACCGTGCAAACCCGGCTCAACGGCGAACCGCTGGAGGAATACCTCAAGCCGGTCGGCGGCGGCTACTTCTTCACGCTACCGGGCGTCACCGGCGACCAGGATTTCATCGGTCGTTCGCTGCTCGATGCCACGTCCCCAAAAACAACTGCCTGACAACAACCCTCACGGAACCGCCCCATGAAAAAGTCGCCCCTGGCGTTAATGCTGACCCTTGGCTTGTTCAACACTCCGCTTTCGGCGTTCGCAGCCACCGCGCCGCTGGACCTGGTGGAGCCGGTCTCGGACTACAAGATCTACGTGACCGAGCAACTGGATGAACTGGCCAGCCACACCCGGCAATTCACTGACGCCGTGAAAAAAGGCGACCTGGCCACCGCGCAAAAACTCTACGCGCCGACCCGCGTCTACTACGAGTCGATCGAGCCGATTGCCGAGCTGTTCAGTGACCTGGATGCATCCATCGACTCCCGCGTCGACGATCACGAAAAAGGCGTGAAAGCCGAGGACTTCACCGGTTTCCACCGCCTCGAATACTCACTGTTCTCGGAAAAAAGCACCCAAGACCTGGGCAAACTGGCTGACGGCTTGAACAAGGACGTGAAAGACCTGCAAACCCGCGTCGCCGGCCTGACCTTCCCGCCCGAGAAAGTGGTGGGTGGCGCCGCCGCGCTGCTCGAAGAAGTGGCGGCGACCAAGATCTCCGGTGAAGAAGACCGCTACAGCCACACCGACCTCTATGACTTCCAGGGCAACATCGACGGTGCGAAGAAAATCGTCAACCTGTTCCGTCCGCAGATCGAGAAGCAGGATGCCGCCTTCGTGGCCAAGGTCGACAAGAACTTCGCTACCGTGGACAGGATCCTGGCCAAGTACAAGACCGGGGACGGTGGTTTCGCGACCTACGACAAAGTGAAGGACGCCAACCGCAAGGCGCTGGTCGGGCCGGTCAATACTTTGGCTGAAGATTTGTCGACTTTGCGTGGGAAGCTGGGTTTGAACTGAGTTTTACAGCGCCGGTAAGGTCCTCATCGCGAGCAGGCTCGCTCCCACATAAAACCAGTGTAGGAGCGAGCCTGCTCGCGATTGCTTTTCAGAAGTTCGCTGGGTCTACAAGATGCGGTAGAGCAGCCGCTCGATCCGCACGCGACTCACGCGCTTGAGGAACTTGGCCACGCCCGCCGGGTATTCGGCCAGGGTATCCAGGTTTTGGAAGTGCTCGATGCGACGGGTGTGCTGGAAGATCTCTGCCAGCTCTTTGCGACGCGGCTCCAGCAGTTCGCCATGGGGATCATCGATCAACAAGGCGTTTTCCAGATCGAGTCGAAACGCCCGCGGGTTGAGGTTGTTGCCGGTCAGCAAGGTATAGCGCCGGTCGATCCACATGCCCTTGAGGTGATAGGTGTTGTCACCATCACGCCACAGGTGCAGGTTCAACTGCCCACTGTCGATGTTGCGCTGATGGCGCTTGGCAAACCGACGCAAGCTGATTTCGTACAGGTACGGCAGCGCCGAAATGACCCGGAACGGTTCGCTCGGCGGAATGTAGAAGTCGTTGGCCGTCTTGTCGCCGACCACAATGTCGATCTTCACCCCACGGGCCAGTGCGCGGTTGATCTCGCGGATGATCGCCAGCGGCAGGTTGAAGTACGGGGTGCAAATGGTCAGTTGCTGCTGGGCGCTGGCGATCAGTTCGCAGATCACCCGGTTCAGCGGATTGTTCTTGCCGACGCCGAGCAGCGGGCTGACGGACAAACCGGTCCTGTCGGTGGTGCCCCGCGTGGTGTCGTACGCCGCGTGCTTGAGGCGACTGCGCAGGTCACCGATGTCATTGCGCAGGCTGCGGGTGGTCGGCAGGTTCGGCAGGTCGAGGCGGTGCACCGCCTTGGACGCCATCAGGCCGTGCTGCACCAGGTGCTGCATCGAATCGGCCAGTTCACGATTGTGCAGCAGGTGATAACGGTCGTAGCGGTACTTGTCGAACTTGTGCAGATAGACGTTGTTCAGGCTCGCGCCGCTGTAGATCACGCAGTCATCGATCACGAAGCCTTTAAGGTGCAACACACCGAATAGTTCGCGGGTTTGTACCGGGACGCCGTAGATCGGCACTTCGCTGGCATGGGTGCGGGTCATTTCCTGATACCAGGCGGAGTTGCCCGGTTGCTTGCCGGCACCGATCAGGCCGCGCTGGGCGCGCAGCCAGTCGACGACCACCACCACGTCCAGTTCCGGACGCGCCAGTTTGGCCGCGTGCAAGGCATCGAGAATTTCCTGGCCGGCTTCATCCTGTTGCAGGTACAGCGCAACGATGTAGATGCGCCGGGTCGCGCTGGCGATTTTCTCCAGCAGGCAATGACGGAATTCTGCAGCACCGCAGAGGACGCTAACGGCATCGGCCGCCAGCGAAAAACTGCGCAACTTGGGCAGCAGGGAGCGTTTGAAAAGCGACGGCATAGGGCTCGCAATGGGTCGAATCCGAAGAACCCGAGAGCTTACACCATTGATGGGGTCGGGTCTTGTTACTGTCTGTAATGTCCCCTTCGCGAGCAGGCTCGCTCCCACAGGAGAATGCATTT
>NZ_JBFUHS010000041.1:0-38603 GCF_056402255.1 Pseudomonas sp. P4_B4 | reverse complement strand
CCCACGATTGGCTTGATAGCAGAAACCGGCATTGCCATTGAACATCCCCCGAGATATGGTTTTGAGCACTTGAAGGGCTCACCCAGAGGCGCAGGCTTGTTCCTATCGTCGGTCTAGCCAGATGCATTCTTTATCGGCGCTTGGGTGAAAGGAGGAGGGGCGAAATCTCCCACGGATCTGTACTGCGCTAACAGTCAGAATCGAGCCTTGTCCCTCCTCCTCCCTTCAAGTCCTAGCATACAAGCGAGCTTGCTCGCGATCGGCGCGATGCAGATCCCGGATCTTAGTGGCGAGCGGTCGCATCGCCACGCTTGCCCGACACCTTGCGGCAGTGCACCAGCGCATCACGGATCATGAAGTTCACCAGGGTCGGCGAGACGCCGAGTTCCTTGGCGATGTCCTTTTGCGGTACGCCGTGCAGGCGATACATCTCGAAGGCGTAGCGGGTACGGCTCGGCAACTCGGTCAACGCATCGGCAATGTGCTCCAGCGTCGAGAAATTGATGTGCGACGTTTCCGGTGACGCACCCTGGATCACCACATTCAGCCCTTCCTCTTCAGGGCCGGAATACTTCTGTTCCAGCGCCTGCTTGCGGTAGTGGTCGATTGCCAGGTTGCGCACGATCTGGAACAGGTAGCTGAGCTGAGCCTTGATCGAACTGGTGATGGGCGGGGCCGATTGCAACCGGAAGAATGCATCCTGCACAACATCTTCGGCACGTGAGCGGCAACCAGTAATTCGGGCTGCGATCTTCACCAGAATCAGTCGATTGTCGACGAATGCCTGAAGTAGCGGTGTATCGCACCTGCTTGTGGATACTGGTTCCATCATGGAAATCACCCTGCTGCCAAAAGGTTAGTGGGACGGCGAATGAACCGGGGGGCCGTCCTACAGATCGAGCGCCAAATTAGGCTTAATGATAAATATTCTCAAATGAGAAAAATAACTAATGCGCTTCAAAAATGCAGAGTGATAACTGCGACACGCTGACTCACTTCCGTCCGCTTTGTGTTCCAGCCAGCGACTAATTATTTCAAGACGCCATCCGTTCTCATTGGTGAATGGAACAGCGCAATCCTCATAACCCTGTAGGAGCGAGCTCGCTCCGGGCGGCGTTCCGACGATGCTCGTCAACGATGGCGATGGGCGCCTGACACCCCGCGGCGTTCTCCGGATTTTCGCGAGCAGGCTCGCTCCTACCAAGCCGAATTCAGGCAGGAAACCTCATGACTGACGCGTTCGAACTCCCCAGTACAATGGTCCAAGCCCTTCAGCGCCGCGCGGCCCTGACGCCGGATCGGGTGGCCCTGCGCTTTCTCGCCGAGACCCCGGATCAGGCTGTGGTGCTCAGCTATCGCGAACTGGACCTGCGGGCGCGGACGATTGCCGGTGCGTTGCAGGCTCAAGCGGAGTTTGGCGACCGCGCCGTGTTGCTGTTCCCCTGCGGCCCGGATTACGTCGCTGCGTTCTTCGGTTGCCTGTACGCCGGGGTGATCGCGGTGCCGGCCTACCCGCCGGAGTCGACGCGCCGTCATCATCAGGAGCGCCTGTTGTCGATCATCAGCGATGCCCAGCCGCGCTTGCTGCTGACCAGCGCCGGGCTGCGTGATGCGTTGCAGCAAATCGACGGGGCGCCGCCGTTGCTGTGTGTCGATACCCTCGACGGTGCACTGGCCGAGCGCTGGGTCGCGGCGCACTTGCAGGACGATCACATCGCCTTCCTTGCAATACACCTCCGGCTCCACCGCGCTGCCTAAAGGCGTGCAAGTCAGCCACGGCAATCTGGTGGCCAACGAATTGCTGATTCGACACGGTTTCGGTATTGACCTGAACCCCGACGACGTCATCGTCAGCTGGCTGCCGCTGTACCACGACATGGGCCTGATCGGCGGCCTGTTGCAGCCGATTTTCAGCAGCGTGCCTTGCGTGTTGATGTCTCCGGCGTACTTCCTCGGCCGGCCGTTGCGCTGGCTGGAGGCGATCAGCGAATACGGCGGCACCATCAGCGGCGGGCCGGATTTTGCCTATCGCTTGTGCAGCGAGCGGGTCAGCGAGTCGGCCCTGGAGCGGCTTGACCTGAGTGGCTGGCGCGTGGCGTATTCCGGTTCCGAACCGATTCGCCTCGACACCCTGGAGCGCTTCGCCGAAAAGTTCTCCACCTGTGGCTTCAGCGCGGACAGTTTCATGGCCTCCTACGGTCTGGCCGAAGCCACCTTGTTCGTGGCCGGCACAGCGCGCGGTAAAGGCATCGGCAACCTGCGGGTGGACGATCAGGCCCTGGCGCAGAACCGTGTCGAAGTGGACGAGGGCAGCCCGATCATGAGTTGCGGTATCAGCCAACCGGCGCACGCGGTGCTGATCATCGACCCGGTCTCGCTCAGCGAACAGGCCGACAACGTCGAAGGCATGCTGCTGCACACCTTGCTGGAGCCGGGCACCGGCCTGTACTACATGCAGGACCGCTACCGCATCAACAGCGAACTCGACCCGCTGCGTTTCGCCCAGGCCTGGCAAGCGGTGATCGCCCGCCACGAAGCCTTGCGCGCGTCGTTCTGCTGGAACGTCGGCGAAGACATGCTGCAAGTGATCCACAAACCGGGCAGCACGCCGATCGAATACTTCGACTGGAGCGATCTCGCCGAAGCCGAGCAAGAGCCGAAGTTGCAAACCGTGCTCAAGACCGAACGCGAGGCCGGGTTCGATCTGCTCAACCAGGCACCCTTCCACTTGCGTTTGATCCGTGTGGGCGCGGCGCGCTACTGGTTCATGATGAGCAACCACCACATCCTCATCGATGCCTGGTGCCGTTCGCTGCTGATGAACGATTTCTTCGAGATCTACAGCGCCCTCGGCGAAGGCCGGGAAGCGCAGCTGGCGGTGCCGCCACGTTATCGCGACTACATCGGCTGGCTGCAACACCAAAGCCTGGCCGAAGCACGGAAGTGATGGAAAACTAACCTGCAGGGTTTCGAACGGACCACACCGATCCCGAGTGACCGGCCATTGCTGCGCGAACATGCCGGCGACAGCGGCGGCATGATCGTCGGCGACCGCTACACAAGGCTCGATGCCCGGGACGGCGCACAATTGCGCGAACTGGCCCAGGCCCATCAGTTGACCATCAATACCTTCGCGCAGGCGGCGTGGGCGCTGGTGCTACGGCGCTTGAGCGGTGATCGCGACGTGCTGTTCGGCGTCACCGTGGCCGGGCGTCCGGTGGACATGCCCCAGATGCAGCGCACCGTCGGACTGTTCATCAACAGCATCGCGCTGCGGGTGAAAATGCCCGAGGACGGTCAGCGTTGCAGCGTGCGTCAGTGGCTCACCGGTTTGCTCGACAACAACATGCAACTGCGCGAGTACGAATACCTGCCGCTGGTGAACATCCAGGAGCAAAGCGAACTGCCCAAAGGCCAGCCGCTGTTCGACAGCCTATTCGTGTTCGAAAACGCCCCGGTGGAAGTCTCGGTGCTGGACCGTGCGCAGAGCCTCAACGCGACCTCGGATTCAGGCCGCACGCACACCAACTTCCCGCTGACGGCGGTGTGCTATCCAGGTGATGATCTGGGCTTGCACCTGTCCTACGACCAGCGCTACTTCGATGAGGCCACGGTCGAGCGCATGCTCGGCGAGTTCAAGCGTTTGCTGCTGGCGCTGGTGGACGGCTTCCATGGCGACATGGCCGACCTGCCGTTGCTGGGGGCGCAGGAGCAGGATTTCCTTCTCCATGGCTGCAACCAGAGCGAACGCGACTACCCGCTGGAGCAGAGCTACGTCGCATTGTTCGAAACCCAGGTCGCCCGACAACCCGCAGCGGATCGCCGCCAGTTGCCTTGACCGGCAGTACAGTTATCTGGAGCTGAACCAGCGCAGTAACCGCCTCGGCCATGCGTTGATCGCCGCCGGTGTCGGGCGCGATCAACCGGTGGCGTTGCTGGCCGAACGCAACCTCGATTTGCTGGGCATGATCATCGGCAGCTTCAAGGCGGGGGCGGGTTACCTGCCGCTGGACCCGGGTTTGCCGGGTCAGCGTCTGAGCCGGATCATCGAACTGAGCCGCACGCCATTGCTGGTGTGCACGCAAGCGTGCCGTGAGCAGGCGCAGGCCTTGCTCGAGGAGTTCGGCTGCGACAGCCGGCCACGGCTGCTGGTCTGGGAGGAAGTCCAGGCCCTTGCGCTGTCGGCGGACAATCCTGGTCTTTACAGCAGCCCGGACAACCTGGCCTACGTGATCTACACCTCCGGATCCACCGGGTTGCCCAAAGGCGTGATGGTTGAACAGCGCGGCATGCTCAACAACCAGTTGAGCAAGGTGCCGTACCTGAACCTGAGCGACGCTGATGTGATTGCGCAAACCGCCTCGCAAAGCTTCGACATTTCCGTGTGGCAGTTCCTCGCCGCGCCGTTGTTCGGTGCGCGGGTGGATATCGTGCCAAACACCATCGCCCACGATCCCCAGGGCTTGCTGGCGCATGTCGCGACCCAGGGCATCACCGTGCTGGAAAGCGTGCCGTCGCTGATCCAGGGCATGCTCGCCCAGGAGCGCATGAGCCTCGACGGTCTGCGCTGGATGCTGCCGACCGGTGAGGCGATGCCACCGGAGCTGGCGCACCAATGGTTGCAGCGCTATCCGGACATCGGCCTGGTAAACGCCTACGGTCCGGCGGAGTGCTCGGATGATGTGGCGTTCTTCCGTGTCGATCTGGCCTCGACCCGCGGCAGCTTTTTGCCGATCGGTACGCCGACCGACAATAACCTGTTGTATGTGCTCGATGACGCGCTTGATCTGGTGCCGTTGGGCGCGGTGGGTGAACTGTGCGTGGCAGGAACCGGAGTCGGCCGTGGCTATGTCAGCGATCCGCTGCGCACGGCACCGGTGTTTGTGCCGAACCCGTTCGGCGCACCGGGCGAGCGTCTGTATCGCACTGGCGATCTGGCCCGCCGTCGCAGCGATGGCGTGCTGGAGTATGTCGGCCGGGTCGACCACCAGGTGAAGATTCGCGGCTACCGCATCGAGCTGGGCGAAATCGAAGCACGCTTGCATGAACAAGCGGAAATCCGTGACGCAGCGGTCGGTGTGCAGGAAGGCGTCAACGGCAAGCACCTGGTTGGCTATCTGGTCGCGGCCGATGCTTCGCTTGATTCAAGCGAGCGACTGGAGCGAATCAAGCTGCGACTGCGTGCCGAACTGCCGGAGTACATGGTGCCACTGCACTGGTTGTGGCTGGACAAACTGCCGCTCAATGCCAACGGCAAACTGGATCGCAAGGCGCTACCGGCGCTGGAGATCGGCCAGATTGGGAGTCAGGATTACCAAGCGCCGCGCAATGACCTGGAACAGACCCTTGCCGACATTTGGGCCGAGGTGTTGAAGGTCGAACAGGTGGGCGTTCGCGACAACTTCTTCGAGCTGGGCGGACATTCGCTGCTGGCCACGCAAATCGCCTCGCGGGTGCAGAAAACCCTGCAGCGGGACGTGCCACTGCGGGCGATGTTCGAATGCAGTACGGTGGAGGAGTTGGCCGGGTACATCGATGGATTGGCGGCGAGTGAGATCACCGAGGAGAAGGTGGATCGTTTGAATGATTTGATGGCGGAGTTGGAGGGGATTTGATTCTCTAGCGGGCTCCACGGGAATGCTGAGCTGGCCTAAGGATTTTGGACACTTCAATCGGGCGCCATGATGGCGCCCCAGTCTGTGGTAATCCCTGCATACCGCTGCGGGCGATGAACGAGTGCAGCGCGGTGGAGGAACTGGCCGGGTCAACCCCCGGCGAGCCGGACTCTGTCGAGTCAACCTTATGCACGTTGGTGCGCTACAAACGTCTTGATGCTCATCGAGTTTTCTGTTCAGCCGATAGATGAAGTTCTGCCTCTCCCCCCAAGTGAAATATTCCCATTTCAAGTGCTTTGACCAGCGCAAGCCAGCGCGAGCTGACGCCGAATTTTCGACGAATATTGCAGAAGTGATAATTAACCCCCGCCTCAGTGCAATTGAGGATCCGTCCGATCTCCCAGGACGATTTGCCATTGGCGCACCACTTCAGGATCTCCTGCTCTCTGGCGGAGAGTTTCGGGCGGACTTGAGGTGTATTCGCGTAGCCGTGTGGCTTGGCGGGCGGTGTTTTAGATCGGGCCTGGGCTGGGCTCGCAGAATACATGGCTGGTCTCCCGGGGTAGGGGCGCCTTGGAGGGCGGTGAGTAACTCCAGGACTGTGTTATAGCGCGATTTTGGGTGGTTGAAACCTGTAAGAAATAACAGTTCGGGGCGCTGTGTTCGTGGGCTGTTTGCGAGTGCAGTGGAATCGATCATCCAGGTGTTCAGGTCGACCAGAGCCCGAAGCGCTCGGGCCTGTCTCGTCAAGCGGCGCCCGAGCCGAGCCTCCATAGGATGTCCAAACCCCGACTGCCGGATGCTTACGGCCATTTCACTGCTGGGAAAGGTTAACGTGGCAGTCTTTTCAAATGGCGACGCAGTCGCCGCAAGTTGTTCGGAGTTTCTCTAGCAGGACTGATAGTGTGTTTGGAGGCGGAGTTGTGTTTAAGTATTGATGTATTTCATTAGTCTGAAATACGGGAGGTCGATTTATTTTTTAGTTTATTATGAAGGGATGAAAAATGACTAATTTGGTGAGCGATTTCGCAATTAGCAATGCGCTTCAAATCAGAACGGATTGGGAGGATTATTATGCCGTAAAGGTTAGCTGGCCAGTTTCCGACGAATTTACTGAATATCGTCTTATGGGGGCGCCAGGATTGCCTATTAATCTAGCTGAGAGTGAAATAACGCTAACTTCGTTGAGCCCGGATACGATGTATCGGCTCTCTCTTTATGGAAGGCAGAAGCACAATGGCCAATGGGGCAGTGAGGGGCCTAAGCATGATGTAAGGACAAAAAGTACTAAACTTCACCTCTGGGTGACTGACGTTACAAAGACATCTTTCAAGTTGAATTGGCCAGGTGACACACAACGAGTAAAAGTGAAAATTGATAATGGTCCGGAAGAGACTCATCATAGTTCGAACCGTTGGAAGATAGTTAATGCAAGGCCTGGTCAGTCAGTAAGGTGTAGTGTTAGGTTGGATAATGCACAGGAATGGAATGACCTTGATTTTACGATGCCTAGAGACCTGCCGACCGCACCTGCCTATTTAGGTAAGTTTGAGCACACCAGCAATTCGGTTTTGTTGCATTGGGGGCCGGGAGCTGTCGATGGCGGTAAGATTCTTTACAGGGTGCGGCGCGATGAAGTAGTGCTTGAAGAAACAGAAGATACTGCTTACAGGGATTTAACCCCAGAGCAAGGCCGCACTTATGTTTATAGCGTTTGTACAGTCGATGATCAGTACAACGAATCGGAGCGGACTACACTGACCCTCAGGTTCGATGACCTTACCCCTCCCACAGAAATATCAAACTTGAGAACCACTGATCTTAACCTGCAGGTGCTCTGGGATTCGGCGTATGACTCTTCCGAGCGTCTTAAATACCATGTGTATCTGAATGGTGACCATAAGGGAACCACGGATGAGACGGCATTTTCTATTACCGAGATGGAGTCAGGGAAGCGCTATCAGATCTGTGTAGAGGCTGAGGATGCTTCCGGTAATAAATCAGAACAAGTATGTACAAGCTATCCGCCTATCGGCATTCCTTTAAAGCGCAAGCAATAACCGTGTAACGTCGTTGGCTTTGCGCGCTTGACCCAGTCCCGATGCCCAGGCATCGGGACTTTTGGTGCTTGGGGTCTGTTGCGTTGCATGCCTTGCCAATCGGTGACAGTCGTAAAAGTCCTTCTTTCAAACCGCTGTGTGTTTCCGCCTTAACTGACGCACTGAATGCCACGCCCCCTCGATCTGCCTGTACGCAGATGCTCCCTTCGCTCGTGCCACCAATCTATAGGTGCGCCTTGGTTTTCGAACCCTGATCCTTCTTGTGCTTGATAACGCTGATACTCCTTATTTTGAGGTTGTCAGCCGAATACTCGCCCCTGCATTTGTAGCGAAAATACCTACAAGCATTAAACAGAAGGTGTGGAAGCTTCCTCTACGGGTGGGGAATAAATCCTACAAGTAGATCGGATAAGTCTTGCATACCCGTCCTTCAGAAAGCGCGAAGATGCGCCCCGTTGAAATGCAATGCCAACTCTCTTGTTGGTATGACAACCCGGTGCTGGACTTTCGTCACTTGGCTGAAGCTTGCACTCTTACTTAGCTGTTTAAAGGTGAATTTAATGTTCAAGAAAGTTGCAATGTCTACCTCTGTGCTGGCTTTGGCTTTGGCTTCTTCGGCTGCACTGGCTGTTCCTCAGCAACATGATATTACTGTAATTGCTGATATTCCGGGCACTGATTTTTATGTGCAACCGGAAGACATGAGCACCATTCGCGACGAGCAACGCCTGCTTTGGAATCAGACGACCTCGAAGTTGGAAGGTATTACCCGGATGTTCAAGGTTAAGAGTTCCACTGGTGCTGCGGCAGGTCCTGATGTTGAGGCAACTCTTATGGAAGCCGCTGAAATTGTGGATATTGCCAACGCGAGTAACAAAATTAACTTGAACGTAAGCTTTAATGGTCGTGCATTGACGACTGTAGGCACCCCTGTCGTGGTTGTTGACAGTGGAGATGCGACAACTGAAATGCGAGCGCCTCTGGTAATTACCCCAGTTGAGCCAGCCAGCCCAGGTTACGTTGAAGGTAACTACCGCGGTTTCGTTAAAGTGATGTTCGACGCGCCATCGCCATAATGGTGAGTGGATTCTAACTGTCAGTACGTTGTTTGTGTGGCCGGCGCTCTAAGCCGGCCGCATTCTTCCTTGCGCATGCAAGCGCTAACTTGAGAAATATTTCCATGTTTTCGAAAGCTCCTATCGCAGGAGTGCTTGCGCTAATTATTTGCGCGGGTGCGCTTGCCAGTGAATCCAAACCTGCGGATAAATCCGTCAGTTTGCTGCAACAGGCTGAAGGCTTACCCGCGGAGTTTCATGAATTCTTTTTTGATGTGCCATTGGCTGTTCGCGTCGAAGTCGACCAACAGTTTCTGGGTGAGGCCATGATCCTGTTGACCCGAGATGAGCGGGTCACGTTGATCAATTTTACCGATACCCGCAACAGCGACCTGACTTCGACCGAACGTGATGAGTGGTCTGCGTTCTTGAGCCAGGGCGTGGCGCTGGGATCGTGCAAAAGCGCCTGCCCTCGGCAATTGCAGTCGGTTCACTACAGCCTTGCAGACTCCATGGTGTCGCTGGTAACGGCCAATGCCGAGCGCGACCCGCAAACCCGACAGTTTCACGATCAACCGGAAGGCGGCAGCGTCGGGTTGATTGTGCGCAATCAATTGAACATCAGCGGCGGTCAGGAGCAGAACGCGGCCGGTCGTTATGGCCTGGAGGCAAGTGCGAGCCTGGGCAACTGGACTAACACGTTCAACGCTCAACTTTCGCGCATGTCCGGGGTAGACACTGGCATCAAGCACGCGGTTCACGAGTTGCATGCCCAGCGGGAACTGGAAGGCAACTTCTTTCGTGCCGGGTACTTTACGCCCAGCGCCCAGGGTTTGACTCGGTCAGCGCGGACAATCGGCGCCGGCCCCGATACAGTGTTGGGCATGATGTACGGCAGTTCCGACAGCCTGGCGGTCGACGACCCTAAGCCGAGCCTCTATCCGATTTCGGTGACCGCCAATCGACAGGCGATGGTGGAGATTTATCGTAACGGGGTGCTGATCAACAGTCAGCAGGTGGCCAGCGGCCTTCAGACTCTGGACACGCGTCCGTTGCCGGGCGGCATCTACGAGGTGGAAGTACGCCTGATCGAAGACGGTCAAGTGATTTCCACCAACCAAGAGCTTATTTACAAGCCCACCAACTGGCGCAACCCGGAAAATCGCTGGCGTTACAACCTGTTTGCCGGTCGCGAAAGCAAGTTGCTCAGCAATTGGCAAGAAAGCGATGACGGCGATCTGACGGCAGGCGCTGCCTTCAACTTTCTGCTGCACCCACGAGTGGTCCTGGGCTTGTCCGCCCGACAGGTCAAGGAGCAGATGCAACTGGGCACTTCCGCGGAGTTGACGGTGAGCGACAAGACCTCCGTCTTTAGCAGCCTGTCCCAGACCAAGGGCGAAGGCACGGGCGTGGAAGTGCAGGGCGTGCATCACTACAACGGTGGCAGTCTGGTGTTGCGCCACCAGCGCAGTTGGCTGGACACACGCAACACTTACGAAACGCTGCCGGACGGAACGCACATCCGCCAACGCAATACGTACAACGGGCAAACCAGCAACACGTCGCTGTCGATGAGCCAACGCCTGAGCAGTAAGAGTTCGATCAGTGCGCAAATTTCCCATAGCGAGGGTTATTCCGAAGGTATGGGCATCGATTTGAGTTGGACCCGTAATGCACAGTTGTTTGGCAATGCTGCCGACTGGCGCGTGGCCGTGTTCGACCGGCCGGGTACCGTAGGTACTGCCGACCAGCGTAATCGCGGGATCGATATCAGCCTGCGCCTGGCACTGGGTTCAGACGGTCACCAGGTGTCCGGTAGCATCGGTCAGCGTACTTCGCGTGACGGTGGTCGGGATGCCAATGCGTCCGTCACCTATCGTCGGGACCTCAAGGATCACGTTTTGCAAAGCGTATCCGCCACCGCAAGCAGAGATGTATACGGGACCGGCCTGGCGGGCACGGTCGACTTCAAGACTGACCAGGTCAACGGCTCTATGCATGCGCAGCGCTCTTCCTACAACGGTGGTGTCACCGGTGGGTTGAATCTGGACAGTACCCTGGCGGTCAGTGGAAAAAACGTAGTACTTAGCAGCCAGGCCACAACTCGCGAGGCGGGCATGATCGTTGATGTTGAGAGCGACGTGGATGATATCCAGTTGCGCGCCGACGACTTCTCCGGCACCCACTCCACGCTGCGGGCAGGTCGTAATTTCATTCCGGTGTCGGCCTACAAGAACGGTACCGTGAACTTCGATTTCAACGGGACGGATGTACCCGCGGCGACCATCCAGCCGGCGCGTACCACCTATCACTTGAACAAGGGCGGCGTGGACTATCGTCAGGTACGCATTCTGAAGACTGTGACAGTCATGGGCCGCTTGGTGGATGCCGATGGAAAACCGCTGAAAGGCCACCATGTTATCAACCATGCCAGTCGTGGCGTCAGCGAAGTCGATGGGTTCTTTTCCATGGAACTTAGTGAAAAGTCTCCTACACTTGAAGTGCGGCACGACAGTCAGTTGTTATGCCAGTTCAGGCTCGATCCCACCTCCCAGCGTCGAGAGAACGATGTGCTGATGGTAGGCGATCTGCGGTGTCATCCAGACACCTTGGCCGAAGCTGCTTATAAGTCTGAGAAAGCCAGTTGATGGGCACTTATACAACAGCGGTCTGAATATGGCGTACACAGGAAAGTCAAATGAACAAGTTAATGAATCGCCTTGTATTGGCGGGGATGCTTTGCGGGTTTTATCCGGGTTCTGCCCATGCAGCCACATTGAACGTAGATGCAGAAATAAAGCCGGATCCGAGTAATCCGGCCAGTGCTGAAATTATTAACAACACCCCAGTTACCGGATTTTGTGTGGAATACCCGGGCCAATGCGCTAGCAATCGTATTCGAAGTAATACTTTTAATATTACTTTTCAATCGTCTGGGGCTATTCCGCAGGATGGCAACCTGCCCTTTAGTTTTCCAGCGACATGGCGCAAATTTAATGTCGCCCATGAGAGTATTCCTGGCGAAACCGCAGAGATCGAAATCCGAATTGCCGGAGCAGGAACCCGTTATCGCTTGAGTGACACTGCACAAGCGCTGACGGGGCGACCACCGGGTGTCACTCCTCATGAATACCATGTCACTCTTTGGAGGCCCTCATGGGCTAACGCGATTGCCCCCTGTACTTCGGTGATTTCTGATGGTGCTGATCCAAATGGAAGGGACTACACAACTTTCTGGAAAATCTCTGAAGTGGCCAGCACCTGTGGTCCAAGAATCGCACGATTTGCAATTCCGTGGATGACTTTAGACAGGCTCGATGTAGCTTATGAGTTACGAGCCGTTCGCCCGGAAAAACTGATCAGTGGCAACTATGTAGGATCGTATACCTACACAATACCCAGCGACTTGAACATGGGTAATTTGAATGCCAGTGATCCTTCAATGACATTCAACCTGAACCTGTCAGTGAAACAAGACGTCAAGGTCGTCATGTCCTCCGACAGGGTTGCCCTCGCGCCCAAGGGCGGATGGATGGAGTGGATTACTAACGGTCGCAAAGAGGAGAAGTTACTGGGGGACCTGCGGTTTTCCATATTGAGCTCTGCGCCGTTCAAGATGGAACTTACTTGCGAGCGTTTTTTTGGTGAGACTTGTGCGATTGGAAATGGATCCCATCAAGTACCGGTCGATATGAGTGTCAGTCTGCCACCTCCGTGGGTCGATGATATGAGTCAGCCTATATCGCGGCGTCCGCTAACAGTGACCGGCACCGGTTTGCAACATCTAAAACTGATAGGTTTGCCCACTGGGCAGCCCAGTCTTTTGCACTTCGAGGTGCAACCAGACTCAGTTAAGGATATGCAAAGCGACAGCAGTTATCGCGGAACCGTATATGTCACCTTTGATTCGGACATTTAATGGCAGTAGCACGGCCTGAGGCTTAACCAGGCCAGTTTCCAGCACGAGGTTTATCTCATGAATTTTTTTTATACGTTGCTTTGCACATTGATGTTCAGCCTGAGCGCTCATGCAGGCCCGAGCCTGCAAATTGGTACCTTCTATGACTTTATGAGAGGTAATCAAAGTAGTTATCTAAAACGTATTCATAACGGCGGTACATCAACGGCATTCGTAAAAGTCGAGATCAAGGAGATTTTTTACGAGAAGAACGGGGAGTCTCGAGAAGAGCCCTTGAAGACCGTCGAGGGCAGTACTCGCGATGGCCTGGTTGCCAGTCCGGCCCGATTGATCGTGCCAGCCAAGGGCACTCAGGGCACCCGCCTGTTGTATACCGGCGATCGTAGCAAGGAGCGATATTTCCGGGTCCGCTTTTTGCCGGTAGTACCTGAAAAAGAAGATAAATTCGCCGTCGCCGAAAGTGAGCGCGAATCCTATGAAAAGAGCATGTCTGCCGGTTTCAACGTAATGGCGGGTTATGGCTCAGTATTTTTTGTCCGCCCGGCCGATACCCGGTTTGATACCAAAATCGATAACACTGCGGATCGTTATAAAGTGCAAAATAATGGCAATAGCGTAGTTGTCGTCGACGCGTTCAAGGACTGCGCGGCCAAGAACGAAGATGATTGCAAGCCGACCAAAAAAGTACACTTGATTCCAGGTCATGATTTCGCGTTCGACAAACAAGCGGGTCGAGTCTATCGCTACAACCTGATCGAGGACGAAAAGAAAACACCTGTGCAAGTGAAGGGGTAGTTAGCGTTCATGAGTCATGTTTCCCAAACCAGACAGGCAGGCAAGTGGGACATGGATCAGCGCTGGGATAGTTCGGTTTGCGTGGCCACTGTCATTTTGACTATGGCCACGCTTGCTTTTAGGGGCTGATTACCAGTCATCGAGGGCCTGGCGGCCAGCTACATCACCGGAGAGAAGGCGGTGGCACAAACGCACACACTCCAGCGATTGACGAGGGACTGTCAGCCACTCAGTCTTCCGGCTCCATTTTTACTCGCGGAGACAGTCGATGCCCTACGTAACGATAGATGGACAAGCCCATCACTACATCGATCAAGGCACCGGCCCGGCGGTACTGCTGGCCGGTAGTTACCTGTGGGACCAGGCCATGTGGGCGCCGCAGATTGCCGCGCTGTCGCAACAGTATCGGGTGATAGCTATGGACCTCTGGGGACACGGCCAATCCGGGCCGTTGCCTGTCGGTACGACGTCGCTGGATGACCTGGCGCGTCAGGCATTGGTCTTGCTCGACCACCTGGACATCGAGCGGGTCACACTGGTCGGCCTGTCGGTGGGCGGCATGTGGGGCGTGCGCCTGGCGCTGTCGGCAGCGTACCGGCTCAATGGCCTGGTGTTGATGGACACCTACGTCGGCGCCGAACCGGAGCCGACTCGCCAGTATTATTTTTCACTGTTGAAGCAGATCGAAGAGGCGGGTTTCATCACTCCAGCGCTGCTGGATATCGTGGTGCCGATTTTCTTCCGGCCGGGCATTAATCCGCAGTCGGCGCTCTACCGGAATTTTCGTGCTTCCCTGGCGGGTCTACCCTCGGATCGCCTGCGTGAAAGCATCGTGCCGATGGGGCGGATCACATTTGGGCGGGATGACCAGTTATCACGTCTGGGCGAACTGGACGCAGCGACCACTTTGGTGATGTGCGGCGATCAGGACAAGCCTCGGCCACCGAGTGAAGCCCGTGAAATGGCCGAGTTGATTGGCTGCCCGTGTGTGCTGGTGCCAGAGGCTGGGCATATTTCCAATCTGGAGAATCCCGGGTTTGTGACTGAAACTCTGTTGGCATTTTTGGCCGGCAGGGCTTAGTCGAATCTACCGACGCCATCGCGAGCAGGCTCGCTCCCACAGGCAATCGCCTATCCCTGTGGGAGCGAGCCTGCTCGCGATAGGGGCGCAGAAGTCACTTCGGTCCGAGAATCTTCGCCAGTTTGTCCGGCGAAGGCGCGCCTTGCTGCTGTTGCAGATTACCCTTGTCGTCCATGTAGAAAATCGCCGGCGTCGCCTGCAACTCCAGCTCTTCCATCAATTGCATGTTGGCCGCGAATTTTGCCTGAATCGCTGGCGGTACTTCCTTCAAGGCTTTGAGCGAACTGTCCTTGCCAGCGGCTTCGTGGTCCTGCAGGGCCTTTTCCGGGTCTTTGGCGGCGAGCAGTGCGGCGGATTTGCCCGGGCTGTCTTCGCGGATGATGCCCACCATGATGTGACGCAGTTGCACCTTGCCGGCCTTGACCCACGGCCGGGCCTGTTCCCAGAACATGTTGCAGTACGGGCAGTTCGGGTCACTGAACAGGTACACCACGCGCGGCGCATCCTTCTTGCCGTCGCCGATCCAGTTGCTGGTTTCGAACTTGGCCCAGACTTCCTTGGCCATCGGGGCATACACCAGTTTTTGCAATGGCGCACTGCTCAGGTCATTGCCCTCGGCGTCATACAGGTTGCCCAGCAACACGTGTTTGCCATCCGGGGTCAGGTACAGCGCCATGCCGCGGTTCTGGTATTGCGCGGCATAACCGCGCAAGCCGTCGGGGGCGTCGAACTGGCCGACGATTTTCGCGCCCTTGGCCTCGATTTTCTTGATCGCATCGGGCAACTCTTCGGCCTGCACCGATGGCAGGTGCAACAGGGCGGCACCGAGGCTCAGGGTCAGCAGGTGGCGGAGGCGGGGCATGGCAATTTCCTTGAAGAGGTGGCGGGTACGGTGTCGAAGTTTTCCAGCGCGCGGGCCAGGCTGGCTTCCGACAACTCGCCCAGATGGCTACCCAGCAGGCGACCTTCGGGGTTGTAGAACAGCGTAGTCGGCAATGCCATGGAACCGACGGCCTGGCTCAGACGCCCGCTGCCGTCGAACAGCACGTTGGACAGGCTCAGGCCCTGGGTTTCCAGAAAGGTCGCGACGCTTTGCATGCTTTCCGCCTGATTGACGAACAGGAACGTCAGGTCCGGTCGTTGTTGCTGGGCGTTTTCCAGCACCGGCATTTCCCGGCGGCACGGTGGGCACCAGGTGGCCCAGAGATTGATCACTAAGGGGCCGCCCTTGTAGTCGGCCAGTTGCACGGTTTCGCCGGCGGCGTTGCGCAGGGTGATTTCCGGCAGGCGTGTGCCTTGTTCATAAATCGACAGGGAGAAGGTCGCCAACAGCCAGAACACCAGGCCACTGACCACGCCATAGCCCAATGGACGGCGCAGACCCGGGCGACGCCAGCCGCGATACAGCGTGGCGAGCAAAACCACGACCACCCCCGGCCAGGCGAGAAAACCGCCATCGCGCAGGTCGATGACCTGCCACGGATCATTGCGATAGTGCACCCAATAGGCCGCCACGAAACTGATTCGGGCCGCCAGCATGCCTAGTAGGAACAGGCTGAACAGCACCGACTCGGGGTTTTCACCACCACGCTTGGCGACCCGCCAGCCGACAAAAGTGGCCAGCGCCAGCGCACTGATTAGCAGCAAGTGATTAAGCGCGATGGCAAAGGTGCCGAGGGTGAAGGTCAGCATTAACGGGCGTCTCGGGTGTTGGTCCAGCGTTGCAGGAAAGTATCGGCATCGACCTCGCCGGTGATGCGCTGGCTGCGACGCTCTTCACCGTCCACGCCAATCCACAGCAGGCTCGGCGGCCCTGGCACTTTGTAGCGGCCGAGCAGTTCGCGGCTGGCGGCATTGTCGGCGGTGACGTCCAGTCGGAGCAAGCGCACATCGCCCAAGGCTTCGAGGACACGGGTTTTGCCGAAGACCTGTTTTTCCATGACCTTGCACGACACGCACCAGTCGGCGTAGTAGTCCAGCAGCACCCACTGGCCCTGATCCTGCGCGGCGTCGAGTTCCCGTTGCAGTGCCTGTGGATCCTTGATGGTGGTGAAGGCATCGTGGCCAACCGGCACGGCGGCCACAGCCTGGTTCGAGGCGCGGTAGACCTGCAATGGCTTGAACGGATCATCGCCGCCACCGGCCGCACCGATCACCAACAGGCCACCCCATAAACCGAGCAGCAACGAACTGGCGCCAAACAGGTGCGCGATACGGCCAAAACCTTCCGACTGTTTCCAGGCGCTGTAGGCGGCGATCAACAGCAGCGCGCCGCACAAGCCGACCCACAGGGATTCGTCCAGCACCGGGCGCAGCATCAACAAGGCGGTGGCGAGGAACAGTAAGCCGAAAATGCCTTTGATCAGGTTCATCCAGGCCCCAGGCTTGGGCATGAAGCGATTGCCGACGGTCACCAGCAACAGCAGCGGCACACCGATGCCGATGCCCATGGCGAACAGAATCAATCCGCCATGCAATGCGTTACCGCTTTGCGCGATGTAGAGCAGGGCGCCGGCCAGCGGTGCGGTCATGCACGGGCCGACCAGCAGACCGGACAGCGCCCCCAGCACCCCGGCGCCGATCAGGTTGCCGCCGCGCTGATTGCGCGAGACGTTTTCCAGGCGATCACGCACGGCGACCGGCAGTTGCAGTTCGAAGAAGCCGAACATCGGCAGCGCCAGCAGCACGAAAATCGCCGCGAAACTCCCCAGCAGCCAGGGGTTCTGCAACCAGGCTTGCAGGTTCGCCCCTAGGGAGGCGGCCAGGACACCCATCGCCGCATACACCAGCGCCATGCTGATTACGTAACTGCTGGCCAGGGCAAATCCACGTTTGGGCGTGGCGCCGCTGCCGACGATCAACCCGGCCAGAATCGGCAGCATTGGCAATGAACAAGGCGTGAAGGCCAGCAACAGGCCCAGGCCGAAGAACAGCAAAAGGCTCCAGCCAAGCGCCCGTTGTTGCAGGCTGCTGGCCAGCGCCTGGTCCGGTGCTTCAGTGGCCGCATTCAGCGCATTGGTATTGCCCAGGTCCACGACCCTGGTTTGTGGCGGATAACACAAACCGGCATCGGCGCAGCCCTGGTAACTGACCTTGACCTGACCACTGGCACCCGCCGGAATCTTCAGTTCCAGGCCCTGACGGTAGACTTGCTGTTCACCGAAAAACTCGTCGCTGTGGGCTTCACCTTCCGGCAACGCAGGATGCTGTTCGACAGACAATCCGTCGAACTTCAAGCGTTTCTGGTACAGGTAATAGCCGTCGGTGATCTGCCAATAGAGCTGGGTTTCACCGGATTCCAGACGTTCGGAAGTGAAGGTGAAGGCTTTGTCGACGGAAAGAAAGTCGGGTTTGGTTTCAAAAGGATTGTTGCCAGCCTGGGCCTGACTCAGGCTGGCAAACAATGCCAGCAGCAAGAAAACGAAGTAACGCATCGACAACACCTGGGGCTTACATAATTCATGCACGATGATGGTCGTCGATTAACCGGGTGTTAACGCAAAAAAGTCGAGCGTGCGCATGGACTGATACAACATGGCGTTACTGGCCAGGCCGAGTCACTTGATATCGCTATAGGTCAACCTGTACTCGGACATTGGCGGATGATCGACCTCCCACTGCCGGGCAAAGACTTTGGCGGCGGTGATCTGATCGGCTGTCATGATTGTTGCAACGGACTGGAGGTCCTGTGTGGCCAGGGTATGCACGGATAACTCCCGGGTGGTTTCGGCGATCAGCCAGAACAAACCGTAACTTTTGACCAGATCCTCCGTGAAGCCATATTCGTCAGTGCCATCTTCAGTGGTGTAAAAACCACCGAGGGCACGGCCATAGTTCAGCAGTCCGTAGACATCATTGCGCTGTGCGCGTTTTTCAACCAATTGACGCCTGACAGGGAGATCCCAAAGGGCTGGCGGTCGATTGGCAGACCAATGCATGGCCCTGGAGAAACCACTGTCAGCGGCTTTTTTCAGCAAGCCGTGGATGGCGGTATCTCTCTCTGTCTCGTCAACAATGAGCGTTTTGTCCTCCTCGTACTTGATCGCGAGAATGAACTGGGCCTCCATTGAGCCGGCATCGGCCGCTTTTTTAAGCGTCGCAATGTTCTGGTCCAGTTCGTACAGCTCAAGCATGGCGTCGGCATTGCCTTTATCCGCCTCTGCCTGAGCCAGTTCCTTGGCTTTTTTCAGCGAGTCATCGTCGCCCAGCCGCATCAGGGCGTACACGTGATTTTGCGCCGCGGCCAGTCCATACCACTTTTTCGCGTCATCGGTCAGGCCCTTTGCCCGGCGCCTGAAGACTTCGCCCAAGGCGTATTGCGCATCCCGATTGCCAGCCGTTGCGCCGATAGTCAGATAGGTTTGCGACTGGGTGAACTCGCCCAGGTTGTACAATGCCAGCCCCTTGGTCGTGGCTTGTGTTGGCAGCTCGGTCACCTGGGTGGTTTGCATTTCCAGCCCGTCAGGCAGATTGAACAGTGACTTGAGCGCGGGTTCGTGGGTATACATAGTGGGTACCTGTGATGAATTGAATGTGAGTGCTACCCGACACAGACTATTGAGATAGGTGGGTATGGATGCGGTACATATGTATTGCATTCAATCAATCCTGGCGCGCCATCGTTACCCTCTGGTTCTCAGGCATAATCCGGGGTTAATCGGCGGTGTATTCAATCGCCATATTTGCGAAGGTTTCACCATGCACGTACTGGTTTGTGAAGACGACGAGCTGATCGCCAGCGGCATTGTCGCCGGCCTGACCGCCCAAGGCCTGACCGTGGAACACGTTGCCACGGCGTCCGCCGCGCGGGCGATGCTCAAGGTGGCGGAGTTTGACGTCATGGTGCTCGACCTCGGATTGCCGGACGAGGATGGCCTCAAGCTGCTGCAGCAGTTGCGCCATCAAGGCCTGGAGTTGCCGGTCTTGATCCTCACCGCCCGGGACTCGGTCACTGACCGTGTCGATGGCCTGCAAGCCGGTGCCGATGATTACCTGCTCAAACCATTCGACCTGCGCGAACTCGCTGCGCGCCTGCACACGCTGTTGCGGCGGGTGGCGGGGCGCAGCGTCAACCTGATCGAGCATGGTGCCCTGACCTACGACCCGAGCAGCCGCGAAACCACGCTCGCGGGGCAGCCGGTGGACCTGTCGCGTCGCGAGCAGTCATTGCTGCAAGCCTTGCTGCATAACCGTGGCCGCGTGTTGTCCACCGAGCAACTCAAGGACAGCGTCTACGGTTTCAACGACGAGCTGGAAAGCAATGCCCTAAACGTCCATATCCATCACCTGCGGCGCAAGCTCGGCAACGGCATTGTCGAGACGGTGCGTGGCCTGGGCTATCGCCTGGGGCCGGCTGATGGCGGAGAAGAATCGAAGTGATGAGTCTGCGTTTGCGCCTGAGCCTGACGCTCGGTGCCGCATTTGCCTTGATCTGGGCCCTGGCCGCGGCCTGGATGCTCAGTGATCTGCGCAATCAAATGATGTTTTCCCTCGACCAGCGCCTGGTGGCGTCGGCACGCATGGTCGCCGGCCTGATGGAGCAACTGCCGCCCGTGCCGAGCAAGGGCGAGGGCACTCATTTCAGCGCCGAACAGCTGAACATTCCGGGTGGCATGGCGTGCCAGGTCAGCTCGTTGCGCGGAGAAATCCTCGCCCGCAGTCACACCGAACCGCAGCAGACCCTGGAGGCCGAGAAACTCGGGTTTCACGATCAGATGATCGACGGCGCGCCATGGCGCAGTTTCACATTGGCCCGGGGCGATCTGCGCATCACCACCGCCGACCGGCAGATCGAGCGCGAGGCGTTGAACATGTCGATCCTGCTGGCCGCTTCGGTGCCGGTGGGCGTGGCGCTGCTCGGTTGCCTGTGTTTGCTCTGGCTGGGTATCGGCCAGGGGCTGGCGCCGCTCAACCGCATGCGCGACGCCTTGATGCGCCGCAGCGCCGATTCCCTCGAGCCCTTGCAGATCCAGCCGCTGCCCAGCGAGCTGCAACCCTTGCTGGAAACCCAGAACCAGTTGCTCCAGCGCATCGGCAAGACCATCGAGCGCGAACGTCGCCTGACCGGTGACGCGGCCCACGAACTGCGCAGCCCGCTGACCGCAATCAAGACCCACCTGCAAGTGGCACGGATGACTGAAGGTAGCGCCCGGGATCAGTCCCTGGCCCGGGCCGAAGAGGGGGCGGACCGCATGCACCGGACCCTCGAACAATTGCTGTTGCTGGCGCGCGTCGAGGGCAGTCTGTCGTTCGACGACGGTGTGCAATGCAACGCCGAGCAAGTGGCGAAACTGGCGATCCAGGACGCGGCGAGCGGTGATCGCCAGCGCATCAGGTTTCAGGCGCCGGGCAAGGTTTCCGTCGCACCGGTACAAATGCCCGCCGTGCTGTCGATTGCCGCGCTGCGCAACTTGCTCGACAACGCACTGCGCCATACCCCTGCCGACAAAACGGTGGAGTTGAGCCTGGAAACCACCGGCAATCGTGTGCAGTTCGTGGTGCGCGACCATGGGCCGGGGATTGCCGAAGAAGACCTGCAACACCTGACCCAGCGCTTCTGGCGCAACGGCCAGAGCACCGGTTGTGGTCTGGGGCTGGCGATTGTCCAGGCCATCGTACAGCGTTGCGGTTGCACGCTGCATTTCGATAGCCGGCCGGACGGCTTGCGGGTCGAACTGACGATGCCGCTGCAACCAGTCTGAAAAACACCACAGATCCCTTGTAGGAGCGGGCTTGCCCGCGAAGAGGCCGTCACATTCAACATCATTGTTGACTGTTACACCGCCTTCGCGGTGTAGAAACGGGGACATCCTTTACAAACGAAACCGGGGACATCCTTTACGTTTTTGCGGGTTTGAAAGGCGGTTTTCACCGCTTTTCAAACGACCTAAAAGGTAATTGCACAAAAACACTTCCCAGACCTCATCTTCCACCTCCTGAAGCCCCAGCGATTCACTCACAAATACCATCCCGCCTTTCCACTTAATTGAACCGTTTTGCCGGACCTTCCTGACCAGCATCTGTGCAGGATAATTCACCTCCGGCACATGCCCGTCGTAGAGGCGGCTGGATGGCACATAAACTGGTGCGCACCGCCACTGGTCGCAGCACCGTACTGTCGTTCCAGAGGGGGTACCACGGCATGAGTCAGGGCGCGTTGAGCCTTGATGGGCAGCCTGGGGCCGAAAAAGCCCCTGGGTGCCTTGCTCGGCAGCGGCGTGCAGTTCATGCCGTACCCTTACGATTACCGCTGCCCGTTCGGGCTTGGCGGCGCGCAAGGGGTCAAAGCCAACCTGAGTTACCTGGAAAATCTGCTCAGCGACCCTGAGGCGGGGGTGCAATTGCCGGCGGCGGTGATCGTCGAAGTGGTGCAGGGCGAGGGCGGGGTGATCCCGGCGGATCTGGACTGGTTGCGCGGTGTGCGGCGGATCACCGAACAGGCTGGCGTCGCGCTGATCGTCGATGAAATCCAGAGTGGCTTCGCCCGCACCGGCAAGATGTTCGCCTTCGAGCATGCCGGGATCATTCCCGATGTCGTGGTGATGTCCAAGGCCATCGGCGGCAGTCTGCCGCTGGCGGTCGTGGTCTATCGCGACTGGCTCGACACCTGGCTGCCGGGCGCCCATGCCGGGACGTTCCGTGGCAATCAGATGGCCATGGCCGCCGGTTCCGCGGTGATGCGTTATCTGGTGGAGCACAAGGTCTGCGAGCATGCCGCCGCGATGGGCGAGCGTCTGGCCGAGCACCTGCGCATCCTGCAGCGGGACTTCCCGCAACTGGGTGACATTCGCGGGCGTGGCTTGATGCTCGGCATCGAACTGGTCGACCCGACCGGCGCACTGGATGCCCAAGGCCATCCGCCGGCCTTCGCCCGCCTGGCACCCCTGCTGCAGCGTGAATGCCTCAAGCGTGGCTTGATCCTGGAACTCGGTGGTCGTCATGGCGCAGTGGTGCGCTTCCTGCCGCCGTTGGTGATTACTGCTGCGCAGATCGATCGCGTGGCCGAAATCTTCGGCCGGGCCCTGGCCGCCGCCACTGCCAATCCTTAAATTTTCCGCCCTGCGGAACGTTCTTTCTACATAACGGCTGCGCACACAGCGCAGCCCGCCCGAAAACGATGGAGAGACACCATGACGTCAGTATTCGACCGCGAGGACATCCTCTTTCAGGTCGTGGTCAACCACGAAGAGCAGTACTCGATCTGGCCCGACTACAAAGCCGTGCCACAAGGCTGGCGCACCGTGGGTAAAAGCGGGCTGAAAGAGGAATGCCTGGCTTATATTGAAGAGACCTAGACCGACATGCGTCCGTTGAGCCTGCGGCTGAAGATGGATGAGCAGACGGCTGTGGCGCACTGATCCGTCACGCCAAAAGAAGCCCGCTGGACTGGTGACAGTCGGCGGGCTTTTTCAGGTCTGGAGTTTGTGTTGTCTGTAAGGCCGCCTTCGCGAGCAAGCCCGCTTCCACAGGGGACCGCATTTCCAATGTGGGAGCGGGCTTGCTCGCGAAGAACGATAACGCAGTCCAACTGAGGTTACACGCCACTAAGCCCCTTGATGACCAGATCCACATTCCCTTCCAGCTCCGCCACCGGATCCTCGGCATCGGTGCTCAACACCACCAACCGGCTACCCGACCCGGCAATCACCGCTTTCAGCGCATCCGACGGTTGCCGGTGATGCAGCACCACCGCCACGTCATTGTCCTTGAGCTTCGTGGCCAATTGCGTGAGCGCCTCCGGAGTCCACTCGGCATCGGCATCGGCATCGGCGCGTGCGTCCTGGCCAATCAATTCCAGATTGAGACTGCCGATCAGGTAACCAAAGTGATCGCTGAGGCTCATCACACTGAGTTTGTCCGCATTGGCCAGCCGCGCTTCGCTGGTGGCACTGAGCTTGAGCAAACGCTGCTTGAGTGCTGCCAGGTTAGCGTCGATTTTCGGCTTGGCCTCGGGGGCCAGGCGCACCAGGTCCGCCGCCATTACATCGGCCATGCGCCCCATGTTATTGCTGGAGAACCACGGCTGACTGTTCAGCCCGTCGACCTTGTTGTCGGGCTGTACGGCTATGCCGGGCAGGGCGCCGTCCAACGGGCGGGCGGCGTCGACTTCGACGATGCGGATGTTGCTGCGCCGGGAGATCGGGTAAAGCGGGTCATCCGGCCACAGTGAGCGCAGGTCGATCACCGCATCGGCACCGTCCGCCAGTTTGGCCAGCGCCGGGGCACCACGGCCGGTGAAGTAGGCGGTCTGGCGGCTGCCGGGCAAATTGGCCGGGGCCGCACGTTCGAGGCTGACATCGGTACCCTTGAGCAAGACTTCACCGAGACCATAAGTAATCGGCAAGGTGGCCAGCACACGCAGCGGTTTGCCGTTGTCGGCGGCAATGGCCGTTGTCGCCAGTCCACACAGGGCGACGGCGAGGGTCAGTTGGCGCAGTGAAAAAATCATTTATCCAAGGTTCCCTTTCAGGCTGGGGACGACACCGCGCGCGAGGGCGGCCAGGGCGAAGGCGATACCGGCCACGAGGATGATCGCGGCGCCGGACGGGATCGGCAGGTCGAAGACGATCGGCGCGAGAATCCCGCACAGGGTGCTGACCGTGGCGATCAGTACCGAACACCAGAAAAAGCCCTTCAGCGATTGGCTGAGCAGGCGTGCCGCGGCGGCCGGAATCACCAGCAGGGCGCCGACCAGAATCGCGCCGATGACCTTCACGGCGGCGACGGTGATCAGCGTCACCAGAATCACGAACAGGTAATCCAGGGTTTTCACCGCCACCCCGCGTACCGCCGCCAGTTACGGGTTGAAACTGGCGAGCATGATGCGGTTGTACAAAGGCAAGGCCAGGGCCATGACCAGCGAACCGACGATGGCCAGCACCAGCAGGTCATTGCCGTTGACCGTCAGCACCGAGCCGAACAGCACGTTTTCCAGAATATGCACGTTGATCTTGCCCGCCAGAATCAGCAGCAGGCTCGCGCCCAGGGCGAGCGACACCGAGAGAAACACACCGATCAAGGTGTCCGGCGCCAGGCCGGTGCGGTTGCGCAGGTAGTTGAGCAGGATGCCGAACAGCAGGCAGTAGCCGAACAGGCTGCCGTAAGGCCCGGTGTAGGGTTCGCCGAGCAGAATGCCGATGGCCACGCCGGTCAGCGCTGCATGACCGACCGCCTCGGAGAAAAACGCGAAGCGCTTGACCACCACCAGCGTGCCCAGGCCTCCCAGCACCGGGCCGATCAGCAGTCCGGCGATCAATGCGTTGACCACGAACCCATAGGCCAGCGCCTCGGGCAGATAACCCGACGAGGCCCAGTCCTGGACCATCAGGCGAAAAGCTTCGTAACTCATCAGGCAAGGCTCCGTGGGTGGGTCGAGAACAGGGTCAACAGACGCTCCGGTGTCAGCGCCTGTTGCGGCGTGGCGTCGAACAGCACCCGGCGATTGAGCCCGGTGACGTGATCGGCCAGGCGCCCGACAGCTTCCAGGTCGTGCTCGATCCACAGCACGGTGATGCCCGCCGCTCGCCAGTCGCCGAGCAAGCATTCGAACACCTGAATCCCGGCTTCATCGAGGGCCGACATCGGTTCGTCGAGCACCAGCAATTGCGGAGGCGGAATCAGCCCCTGGGCCAGCAGCACCCGTTGCCGTTCGCCGCCGGACAGCGCGCCCATGCGGCGCTTGCGTTTGTCCTGCATGCCGACCCGCTCCAGCGCCTCGCCGATCGCCGCCGCGTAGTGTTTGCTCAAACCGAGAAAGGCCGGGCGCCGCTGGCACATGGCGGCCATGAAATCGTCGACGGTCATCGGCAAGCCCCGGTCGAACTCCAGCGCCTGTGGCACATAGCCGATGGTCCCCGGCCCGGCGGGCCATTGCAGGCTCAAGAGACCCTGGTGCGGCATCTGCCCGAGCAGGGTCTTGATCAGTGAACTCTTGCCGCCACCGTTGGGGCCGACCAGTGCGTGCACGCTGCCGGACTGAACCTGGAAGGTGACGTTGTCGAGGATCGTCGTGCGCCCGAGGGTCAGCCTGATGTCGGAAAAATCCAATGTCGGCCCCGCTCCCACAGGGTATTCGGCGTTTGGGGCGATGAGCGTTTCTTTCGATGTCATGCCCCCGACTCCTGAATCGCCCGCACCACGGTGTCGAGGTTGCCGGTCATTTCCTTTTCGTACTTGTCGGCGGTGTACTCGCCGTAGGAAATGTGCGACAGCGGATACAGCTTCACCCCGGACTCGCGCTGGATGGTATCGACGTAAGTGGAAGGAAAATCCATCTCCGAGAAGATCACCTTCACGTCCAGCTCACGCAGTTGATCGATGGTTTTTTTCAGCTGACTCGGGCTCGGTTCGATGCCATGGGCCGGTTCGACCACGGCCGTCACTTCCAGTCCGAACTCACGCAGCAGGTAGACGTAGGCCGCGTGCACGGTTGCCACCCGCAGTTCGGCGTTCGGTGCCTGGGTCAGTTTGGCCAGGGCATCGGCGCGCATCTTGCGCAGGCGCTTGCCGTAGGCGCGGGCGTTCTCGGTATAGGTCTTGGCATTGGCCGGGTCGAGCTTGCCCAGCTCCCGGGCGATGTTGTTGACCTGGGCAATCGAGGCGCTGATCGACAGGAAGGTGTGCGGGTTCACCACTTTACCGGCACCGCGTGCTGCCACGCCGGTGGCGGCCAGCAGCGGCACGTTTTCGTTGGCTTCGATCACCGGCACGTTCGGGGTTTCGCTGGCGGCGATCATGCGGTCGGCGAAATCGTCATGGCCGACGCCATTGAGCACGATCACGTCCAGCCCGCTGATGCGCTTGATGTCTTCGGCGCGGGGCTCGTAGGCATGCGGGTTGAAACCGGCCGGAATCAGCGGCACCACCTCGGCCTTGTCGCCGACGATGTTCGCCACGTAGCTGTAGTAAGGATGCAGGGTGATGCCGATGAGCAGGCGCTTGGCTTCGTCGGCGCTGGCCAGTGATGGCAACAGGCAGGCGAGCAAGCCGACCAGCAGCAGGCGCAAAAAACAACGTTGAGATGAATTGGGCATGGGAAAGCGGTCTTCTCTCGGAAAAAGGCGAGGGTTCAGTGCCGGTGCTGGCGGGTCACGCCGGCATCGAATTGCGCGACGACCTGCTGCCAGCCGGCGCTTTCGAGCGCGGCGTCGCTGAGGTCGGCAGGGGCCGTGAGCTTGCTGGCGCGGTTGAGCCAGATGTCCGGTGCATCATTGGCTGCGGCCAGACGCATCAGGAACGAACCGGCAACCGTCGGCGTCTGGCTCTGGCCGAAATAGGCCTTGGCGTCGAGCAATTGCCAGGCATGGCCGCCCCGGCTGACGGAGCTTGCGTCCCGGGCAAACGGGGCAAAACCTTCCTCAGCTAGCGCCTCGGGAGTCGGCAGCGCTTGCTGTTCCTGGCGCAGCAAATGAATCTCGTCCAGCGTCACCCGCAAATCGGCGTAAATACCTTGCTCGGATGCACTGAGGTCACGGCGCGCATCCAGTTGATGGCTGCTGACGCTGCTCACCTCATGGGATTCACCGCGCCAGAGCACCACCGAGCCGGCCACCGCCAAGATCATCAGGCACAGCAGCAGAATGTAGAGGGTTTCGTGACCGGCCCCGACCGGGCGCACGACTTGGGTCGTTGGAGTGCTCATGGTGCCTCGATGTCCGCTTGGTCGATTTCCACGACGTGACCGGGACCTGCGTCGAACAGTACATAGAACTCGGCGCCGGGCTTCTTGAAGGTCAGGGTCGAATCAGGCCCGAGCTTTCCCGGCACCAGGATGGTTTCGTCGTAGCCGATCACATCGAGGGTCACGCCCGGAGCGCCGCTGCCGTCGGAAAAACCGCCGGTGCACTTGATCTGCTCCGCGTCGATGGCCTTGCATTCGCACATCGGGTTGTGGGCCAGGGCGCTGGCGCTGAAGCCGGCGCAGAGCAGCAGTAACGTGGCGTTGAGCGAGCGAAGAGGGTTGATCATGGTTTGCCTCCTTGTTTGTTCAACCAGGCGATGGTGGCGGGGGAGGCCTGGCTCAACGGAATGGATGCCTGATGCATGGCGCCGTCCCAGCCTTCCATGGTGATCCACAGTTCGGCGTCGGCCGTGGTCTTTTCCGGGACTGGCAGCGAAGCGCCCATGCGGTACGGGGCGCCGAAGAAAATCACCCCGGCGGCGCGCAGGCTGCGGGGCTTGCCGATGCGCAGGTAAGTGGCCTTGACCTGGCCGATACAGGCCTCGCACAGCGCTGTGTTAAAACCCTTCATGTAGCCGGCGGGGCCTTCGAGCATCGGCGCTGAATTGCGCAATTCCGCCAGGCGCAGGCTCCAGGGGCCGACCCGGACTTCGCCGACTTCCCGTTCGCCAAGGCCACTGTCGCCGCGCATCAATGCCTCGTCGGCGAAGTACTTGGGCATGAAACCGAGTGGAATCAGCAGCAACAGGACGTTCAGGTGAAAGCGCCATTTGTGCCAGAACACACTCAGGCGCGAGGGTTGCGGGGCTGCAATGTCTTTGCTCACAGACTGGCCTCCGACACTTCGTTGCTCGTGGCCGGTTGCGCCGCGGTGTCGCGCTGTTTCTTGTTGCTGCGTTTGAAGGCATTGGCCGTGGCCAGCGCCGTGCGCTTGGTCCAGATCAGCAGACCGCTGAGCAACATCATGCTTAACAGCAGGCCGAAGAATGCCCAGATCAGCTTGATCCACAGTCCGCCGAAATCGCCGGTGTGCAGCGGGCGCATGGACTCGGTGACGAACTCCAGGGCCGAACGGTCCGAGATCAGGCGCGAGGCGGCGATTTCGCCGTTGTACGGGTTGATCGTGGCGGTCTGGAACATCAACGGATACCAACCGCGTCCGCCGACATCCAGGTGGCTGTAGGCATTGCCCGGCAGGCTGACGAAACTGGCCTCCAGCCCGGAGATTTCCTGGGTGGCGATTTCAATCGCGCGATCAAGGTCGATACGCGGCGGGGGCGAGCCATCGGCTGACAGCGGCACCGCTTCGCGGGACATCGCCGGGATGATCTTTTCCGTGGAAATGGAAATCTGGTTATCGGACAGCAATGCCTGGATCAGGAACCAGGTGCCGGTGACGGAAATCACCGCGATGAACCAGATCGACCAGATGCCGCTCAAGCGGTGAAAGTCGCCCCAGAAAATCCGCGCACCGTGGCGAAAGCGCAGGGTCGGGCGGAAGAAGCCTTTCCAGAAGCGTTTGTAGACCACCAGCCCGGTGATCAGCGACGCCAGCAATGGCAAACCGAGAAACGACACCAGGTACCAGCCCCAGCTGTAACCATTGGTGAACGGCACCAGCCACCAAGCGTGCAGTGCGCGGGTGAAGGCGCGGAAGTTGAATTCCGGCGCGACGCCCTGGATCACGCCGCTGTACGGATTGACATAAATCACCACCGAGCGCCCGTCGGGGTAGCTGACTTCGACATCCAGGGCGAAGTGCGACTCGTCGGGGCGACTGATGCTCTGCACCACGGTCTGCGGTTCGGCCCTATTGATGGCTTCGATGACCTGTTGATAGCTGAGCAGCGGAGCATCGTCCGAGGGCTGGCTGGCGCGCATTGACGGGTTGGCCAGCCAGACGATTTCCTGGCTGATGACGGCCAGGGTTCCGGTCACACAGACGATCAGCACGAAAAACCAGATCGGCAACGCCAGCCAGCTATGGACCAGGAACCAGATTTTTGAACGGGACTTCTTTGACATGTTGGAGGTCTTGGCTCGATGAGAGGCAGCTCGGCTGCGGGCTTCGCAGGGATGAGCGCCCTGAAGGTCCGATCGTGGCTTTTGCCTACGCGAAAGGACTGCATCTATGTAGGACGGATGAGCAGGGGAAATACCGAAAGGGGAAATGAAAGAAAATGTTTCTCATTGCCGACAGGTCAGGGGCGGGCATGCTTGCGCAAGTGATTAGCAAGTCGGCGGTGCTGTTGAAGGCGGGGCCCCTGTGGGAGCGAGCCTGCTCGCGAAGAGGCCCGCTCCAGCACCCGGGATTTCAACCTTGGGCAAACATCTCCTTGGCCCGTTGCTCAATCTGTTCCTGAGTCAGATCTTCCTTGTGAGTGGCCAGGAACCACAGGTGCCCGTAGGGATCCTTCAAGGTCCCGGAACGGTCGCCATAAAACTGGTCCTTGACCTCCGATACAACGGTTGCGCCGGCATCGATCGCCTGTTTGTAGGACTTGTCGACATCCGTCACATACAAATGCAGACCCACGGACGGCGAATTGTCCGGATTGCTCAGCGGCCCTTGATCGCACGGTGTGCCCAGCATGATCGGGCAATCGCCGATGCGCAGTTCAGCGTGGCCGACACTGCCACCGGGCATGTCCAGGCGCATGATTTCAATGGCGCCAAAGGCTTTTTTGTAGAAGGCGATGGCTTCGGCGGCTTTGTTGATGCCCAGATAGGGGGTGACGCTGTGATACCCCTCTGGAATGGGTTTGACGCTCATGATGGATCTCCCTGTTGTTGTTTTGTGAATGGAAAGTACCTGTGCCGTTGTACGACCGAATAAATATAGGCCAGCCTCTTTCGCCTCACCGAGTGCCCGACGAGCAGCAGCGCCATTTAAGTGCCATCAAGCCGGCTCCAACCAGTGCGCTCCCGGGCCGCGTTCTCCCAGCACATCGACAATGATCGCCATTTCTTGATAGCCACTATTGAAAGCGTTGATTTCTGCTGTCCGGGAGGCGCGAGTAGCCTGTGTTCATTGCCTCGAACCCAGTCGCCAGGACGCCAGAAATGAAACCGATGATTGCCACTTTGCTGATGCTCGCCGTCGCCGTACTCGCCGGATGTGCCAGCCATGTTTCCCCTGAGCTTCGGCCTTACACGGCTGAAGAAAGCAAGGAACTGGCACTGGAGGCGTTGAACCGCCGCGGTCTGTCCTTCGACGAATACCACGCGAAAAAAGCCGAGCTGCTCGGACAGCCGCAAAAGTCGTTCAACTTCGACAACCAGGGTGAAATGAACGCCGGGCGATCTGTACAGCTTCACGGTCGTTCAAGCTGAAGCGAAACTGTACTGCTCCAAGTTTCGCGTAACTGTCCATGGGTTTCATCCAGGGTGTGCGATAGGGTCAACACCTGACCGACCCTGACGGACTACCACCCATGACGCTCTCTCTCGACCTGCTGCTGGGCTTCGCCCTGTTTGCCCTCGTCACTTCGATCACGCCCGGCCCGAACAACACCATGTTGCTGGCATCCGGGGTGAACTTCGGCTTCAACCGCACTATTCCGCACATGCTCGGTATCACCTGTGGCTTCTTTGTACTGGTGGTGGCGGTCGGTTTTGGCCTTGGCGCGGTGTTCCAGACTTACCCTTTGCTCTACACCGTGCTGCGTTATGCGGGGGCGGCGTATTTGCTGTATCTGGCGTGGAAAATCGCCCATTCCGGGCCCATGTCGGAGAGTCGGCAGGGCGAGGCGAAACCGATCAGCTATCTGGGCGCCGCCGCGTTCCAGTGGGTCAATCCCAAGGCCTGGATCATGGCCATTGGCGCTATCAGCACCTACACACCGATGCAGGGTTACTTCACCAATGTGATCGTGATCGCGGCCGTCTTTGCGATCATCAACCTGCCGAGTGTCGGTGTCTGGGCCGCTTGCGGCACGCTGTTGCGCAATGTTCTGAAGGATCGCCGCTGGCTGCGCCTGTTCAATTGGGGCATGGCCGCGCTGCTCGTGGGTTCGCTGTATCCGCTGTTGCTCGAAAGCTTTAGCTGACGCATTGCTTCAACCGCTTGCCCGATGCCTGTTAAGCTGACTTTTCAGGAGCGTTCCTACGCACTTTTAAATGAAGTAGTTCTTCTTTAACGGCATCCGATCAGGTATTGGTAGCGTTCTGAAAACAGCGCGCAGCTCACAAGGCTGCGTTTTGCCGTTTGCAGTCACGAGCTTCCTGATCCCGGAACACGCTCTGCGAGTCTTTTATGAATAAACGTCCGTTGTATTTCGATTACGCCGCCACCACGCCGGTGGATGAGCGGGTCATCAAGGTGATGGTCGAGTGTCTGGGCTTTACCGGCAATTTCGGCAACCCGGCCTCCAGCTCCCACGTCTTCGGCCAGCAGGCCCGGCAATCGGTCGAACAGGCGCGATGCCAGGTCGCCGAACTGGTCGGCGCGACGCCCGGGCAGATCGTCTGGACCTCCGGCGCCACCGAATCCAACAACCTCGCGCTCAAAGGCGTGACCCAGGCCCGCGGCACTGGCGGCGGCCATATCATCACCAGCCAGATCGAACACAAGGCCATTCTCGATACCGCCAGGCAACTGCAGGAGGCCGGTGTCGCGGTGACCTATCTGGTGCCGGACGCCGAGGGCCTGATCACCGCGCAAGCAGTCAGCGAAGCCATGCGCGAGGACACCTTCCTGGTGTCGCTGATGCTGGTCAACAACGAACTGGGCACCCTTAACGACATTCCCGCCATCGGTCAGGTCGTGCGTGATCGCGGGGCGTTGTTCCATGTCGACGCCGCACAGGGCGCGGGCAAAGTAGCGATCGATCTCGGGCAGTGGCCGGTGGACCTGATGTCGTTTTCCGCACACAAGCTCTATGGCCCCAAAGGTATCGGCGCGTTGTACGTCGGTCCGCGTGCACAACAACGATTGCAGGCGCAGATCCATGGCGGCGGGCATGAGGGCGGTTTGCGTTCCGGCACACTGGCGACCCATCAGATCGTGGCCATGGGCGCGGCCTTTGCACTGGCGGCGGCTGTGTTCGATGAAGAGAAAGCCACCATCGTGCGTTTGCGTGACCGCTTGCTCGAGCAATTGCAGAGCGTTCCCGGTGTGCGTCTCAACGGCAGCCCGACCCGGCGCATTCCCCATACCCTGAGCCTGACCTTCGACGAAGGCGAGTTCAACCCGGCGGCGTTGCTGGCCTCGATCGCGTTTTCCGCGACTTCGGCCTGCAGTTCCGCGAGCAATACCCCATCCCACGTACTGCTGGCCCTGGGGCACGATGCCCGCTCGGCCGGTCGTACCATCCGCTTGAGCCTCGGGCGTTTCACCACCGAGCAGGACATCGACCAGGCGGTTCAACTGATCAAGGCAGCCTGCGCCAGTGCTCCGGCATTCTGGCAATAGGGCGACGAAGCGCCGACGTTGATCGGCACTCAACAATAATGAACAAGTGATTAGCAGGAGACACGATGAATACGCAGCTTTCGATCAATGGATCGGTGCCCCAGCGCCTGGCGCAAACCCGCGAACTGATGAGCCGGGAGGGCATTCACGCCTTGCTGGTGCCGTCGGCCGACCCGCACCTGTCCGAATACCTGCCGGGTTACTGGCAAGGGCGCCAGTGGTTGTCGGGCTTCCATGGTTCGGTCGGCACCCTGATCGTGACCCCGGACTTTGCCGGCGTCTGGGCCGACAGCCGTTATTGGGAGCAGGCGACCAAGGAACTCAAGGGCAGCGGCATTGACCTGGTCAAGCTGCAACCGGGTCAACCCGGGCCACTGGAATGGCTGGCCGAGCAAACCCCCGAGGGTGGCGTTGTCGCGGTCGACGGCGCGGTCATGGCCGTGGCTTCGGCACGGACCCTGAGCACCAAGCTTGAAGAGCGCGGCGCTCACCTGCGCACCGACATCGATCTGTTGAGCGGCGTCTGGAGCGCCCGCCCAGGCCTGCCGAACGAACCGATCTATCAGCACCTGCCTCCACAGGCGACCGTCAGCCGTGGCGAAAAACTCGCCAAACTGCGTGAAACCCTTCAGACGCGGGGTGCCGACTGGCATTTCATCGCCACCCTGGATGACATCGCCTGGCTGTTCAACCTGCGTGGCGGCGACGTGTCGTTCAACCCGGTGTTTGTTTCTTTCGCCTTGATCAATCAGCAAACGGCCACGCTGTTTGTCGCCTTGAGCAAAGTCAGCGCCGAGTTGCGCGCCATCCTCGAACAGGACGGCGTGACCTTGCGCGATTACAGCGAGGTCGCCGCCGCTCTGCGCGCCGTACCGAGCGGCGCGAGCCTGCAAGTCGACCCGACGCGGGTCACGGCGGGATTGCTGGACAACCTCAACAGCGGGGTGAAGCTGATCGAAGGCCTAAACCCGACGACCCTGGCCAAATCGCAAAAAAGCCTGGCCGATGCCGAACACATCCGTCAGGCCATGGAGCAGGACGGCGCAGCACTGTGCGAATTCTTCGCCTGGCTGGACTCGGCACTGGGGCGCGAGCGCATCACCGAACTGACCATCGACGAAAAACTCACCGCCGCCCGTGAGCGCCGTCCGGATTATGTGTCGCTGAGTTTCAACACCATCGCCGCATTCAACGCCAATGGCGCGATGCCGCACTACCATGCCACCGAAGAAGAACACGCAGTGATCGAAGGGGACGGCCTGCTGCTGATCGACTCCGGTGGCCAGTACCTGGGCGGCACCACCGACATCACGCGGATGGTTGCGGTGGGCACACCGACCGATGAGCAAAAACGCGATTGCACCCGCGTGCTCAAGGGCGTGATTGCCTTGTCCCGCGCGCAGTTCCCGAAAGGCATCCTGTCGCCGCTGCTCGATGCCATCGCCCGTGCGCCCATCTGGGCGGAAAGTGTCGACTACGGTCACGGCACCGGTCATGGCGTCGGCTACTTCTTGAACGTCCACGAAGGTCCGCAAGTCATCGCTTATCAGGCCGCACCTGCACCGCAAACCGCGATGCAACCCGGCATGATCACGTCCATTGAGCCGGGCACCTATCGTCCGGGCCGTTGGGGTGTGCGGATCGAAAACCTGGCGATGAACCGTGAGGCAGGCAAAAGCGAATTCGGCGAGTTCCTGAAGTTCGAAACGCTGACCCTGTGCCCGATCGATACGCGCTGCCTGGAAACCTCGCTGCTGTCGGACGAGGAAAAACAGTGGTTCAACACCTACCACGCCGAAGTGCGCGAGCGCCTGAGTCCGTTGGTTGAGGATGCTGCGCTTGAGTGGCTCAATACCCGCACCGCGGCTATCTGATTGGCTGTAGCCCGGGCGCTGTCTCCAGCGCTTGGCTTATTTAGTCGACAAAGGCTCTGCCCCTGGCGAATTGGCGACGATTCGCCGGGGCAAACCACAAAAACCGCCCATCTGCTGCTCTTGTCGGGAGCGGCGACGGGGCGGTTGGTGGTCGGGGCTTAGCTCAAGGCTTCGAGCACGAAGTCCAGTCGATCCTGGCCGAAGTACAACTGGTTATCGACAAACATGCTGGGTACGCCGAATACGCCGCGCTGCACCGCTTTCTCGGTGTTGTCCTTGAGCGTTGCCTTGACTGTTTCGTCGGCGGTCAGTGCCAGCACCTCGTTGGGATCGAAACCGTTGTCGCTCAGCACCGCGGCCACGGTTGCCGGGTCATTGAGGTTGCGGCCATCGACCCACAGGGCCTTGAACAGGCAGTCAATGAAGGCGACAAAACGCTCGGGGTGGTGCAACTGAATGCCGGTCACGGCACGCATCAGCATCAGGGTGTTGATCGGGAAATGCGGATTGAACTTCAGTGGCACGCCATAGCGCCGGGCATAACGGTCGAGGTCCAGAATCATGTGGCGGCCCTTGGCCGGAATGGTCGCCGGGGAGGCGTTGCCGGTGGCCTTGAACACACCGCCAAGCAGGATCGGGATGTAGATCAGCTGGCTGTCGGTTTGCTCACAGATTGCCGGTAGCTGGGTATACGCCAGGTAAGTGGTGGGGCTGCCCAGGTCAAAAAGGAATTCCACGGTTTTGCTCATGGTCGGTGCGCTCTGCTT
Organism: Pseudomonas sp. P4_B4; assembly: GCF_056402255.1. NCBI lineage: Bacteria > Pseudomonadati > Pseudomonadota > Gammaproteobacteria > Pseudomonadales > Pseudomonadaceae > Pseudomonas > Pseudomonas sp. P4_B4. The sequence continues at coordinate 3,345 of NZ_JBFUHS010000041.1, read as the reverse complement.
ATTGTTGTAGGGGAGGGCTTACCAGCGTTCGCTCCAGGGGCGAAGGTCCAGTTCGAAAGTCCAGGCGTCGCGGGGCTGGCTGTGCAGGTACCAGTAATTCTCGGCAATGTGTTCGGGGTTGAGGATGCCGTCCTGATCCTTGGTCGCGTATTTCTCGGGGAAGCTGTCGCGGATGAAATCGGTATCGATGGCGCCGTCGACGACGACATGGGCAACGTGAATATTCATCGGGCCGAGCTCTCGGGCCATGCTTTGCGCCAGTGCACGAATTCCGTGCTTGGCACCGGCAAATGCGGCAAAGCCGGCGGCACCGCGCAGGCCGGCGGTAGCACCGGTGAACAGGATCGTGCCCCGCTGGCGCTTGGCCATGCGTTTGGCCACTTCCCGGGCGTTGAGAAACCCCGAGAAACAGGCCATTTCCCAGATCTTGAAATACTTGCGGGCGGTTTCTTCGAGAATGCTGCACGGCACGTTGGCACCGATGTTGAACACGAACGCCTCGATGGGGCCGATCTCGCTTTCGATCTGCTCGACCAGTGCCACCACATCGTCTTCCTTGCGAGCGTCGCAGGCAAAACCGTGGGCCTCGCCACCATCGGCCCTGATGGCATCCACCAGTGGCTGGAGCTTGTCTGCACTGCGGCGGGTGACGCAGGCGACAAAACCCTCCCGGGCAAAACGCTTGGCTATGGCGCCACCCGTGGCATCACCTGCACCGACGACCAGTACGACCTTCTTGTTATTCATGGGTAGATCCCTTTTGGTAAACGATCGTTAACTAAACGAACGTTATGCTATGATTCGACAGACGTCAAGGTGAGCAATTCAAGGGGAAGGGCAATGCGTTATTCGGCCAGTCACAAGCTGGAAACCAGGCAAAGGCTGCTGGAAAGCAGTGCGGTATCGGCCAAGAAGTCCGGATTTTCAACGGTGGGCGTGGACGGCCTGATGAAAGCGATTGGCTTGAGTGGCGGCGCCTTCTATAGCCACTTCTCGTCGAAAGACGAGCTGTTCGCAAGCATAGTCGAGCGTGAGTTGGGGCAAAGTCTGACGCGACTGGGGGAGGGGCAGGACCGTGACAAGCTTGAGCGCTGCTTGAAACAGTACCTGAGTATGTCTCACGTCGAGAATCCGGAGACCGGTTGTGCATTGCCGGCATTGGGGGCGGAAATTGCCCGTTCCGACGTGACTGTCCGTCAACAGGCAGAGCACTGGATTTGTCGACTTCAGGAACGTTGGGCGGGTGTTCTGCAAAGCGACAGCCTGGCGTGGGCGATTCTGTCGCAATGTATTGGCGCGCTGGTCGTAGCGCGCATGCTGGCTAGTCCGGATATCCAGCGCACTGTGCTGAAGTCCAGCTACGAGGAAATTGGCCGTCAGATCGCAAGTCCGAGAACCTGAAACGACGGCCCTGCCTATTTGCAGATGACAATCATGCTGCGGCTGGTATAACCCGCAGGATTGAGGCCAAACGGATAATCGCCGGGCTCTTCCACGGCATCTCCCGATTTGGCGATGACCTTGTATCCCTTGGGTGCGCAGGAGTTGGCAGCGCTGGCGTAGCATTTGTCCCAGGACGAAGACAGTCCGGAACAGTTGATGTGTAGCCCTTTCTTGCCGTGCTTGATCTGTGTGTTTGACGTCGCCGCGCAGCCCGCAATTGCAAGTACGGCGATCAAAATCAAAAATCGTTTCATTACTGTCCTTATAGCATCCCCGGATCTGGTGCCCGGGTCTGGCTGCATTCGCTTTCGCTAGATGCGTACCTATATCCCTACCTGAAATTATCCGTGGTATGACTCTGGGTTGCGGGGCTAAACATGGCCTAATTGAGCGGCAAATACCAGACCCGTGTCATCTCCGTTCTCAATCTGCCGTTACTACTGGTCTGGCGGCAGTGCTCATGGTCATGGTTGCGCCGACGGATGCCAGAATGATGCACATGATTGCCATCCATTGTGACAGCGAGAGGTATTCATGAAGGAACAGCAAGCCAGATAGTGCGCCGAAGGCAGGCTCGATACTCATCAATGTGCCGAAGGTTCTGGCCGGCATGCGGGTCAGCGCGATCATCTCCAGGGTGTAGGGGAGGGCAGTGGACAAGATGGCGACGCCGAGGGCTACTGGGATCAATGACGGGGTCAGCAGAGCGGAACCGGCATGGACAATGCCGATGGGGGCTACGAATAGCGCAGCAATCATTACCCCCAGCGCGGCGGTTTGCACACCATTGTCGGCTCCGGCTTTTTGGCCGAACAAAATGTACAGTGCCCAGCAGACCCCGGCACCCAAGGCATAACCGGTGCCTACCAGATCGATGCCTGCGCTCGCTTCTCCTGTCGGTATCAGTAACAGTAAGCCGACGGCAGCCAGGGCGATCCACAAAAAGTCGATCGCGCGACGCGAGGAATAGATCGCCACGGCCAGTGGGCCGGTGAATTCAAGAGCCACCGCGATGCCCAGCGGGACGGTTTGCAACGACATATAGAAGAGGAAGTTCATGCCGCCCAGCGCCATCCCGTAGACGATGACGGTGCGCAGGGACCTTGCGGTGAGTATTGCCCGCCATGGACGCAGTATCAGCATCATGATCACACTGGCAAAAATCAGTCGTAACGTTGTCGTCCCCTGAGGGCCAACAACGGAGAACATGCTTTTGGCCAGGGAGGCTCCGGACTGGATCGACGCCATGGCTATTAGCAGCAGCCCAACCGAGAACAGGGTAGAGGCTAGGCTGCGAGGCTGGTTATTCATTACGTGGCATCGTCCGAAATATAGGAATCAAGGGTGTTTCTAGTTGTGTTGGGCAATATACTGCGCATTCCCTGCAGGCGCGTCTATATATAAGCAGTGTTTTTGCACATATCGATAGAAACCAAAATCAGTGCTTGACGGCAGATTCCAGGTGTCTATAATTCGCCCCACTTCCGGCGCAGTCGAAACGGAAAACTCCTTGGTGAACAAAGAGTTACGCAGTTTTCGGCAGCAGGTTGCTTCAGTTCATCGAAGTCGAAAGGAAGTTGAAAAAGAGGTGTTGACAGCAGCGTGTAACGCTGTAGAATTCGCCTCCCGCTGACGAGAGATCTGAAGCGCAAGTGGTTGAAGCTGTTAAAGATTTCCAAGCGAAACTTTGAAAACTTCTGAAAATAATCACTTGACAGCAAATGAGGCTGCTGTAGAATGCGCGCCTCGGTTGAGACGAAAGATCTTAACCAACCGCTCTTTAACAACTGAATCAAGCAATTCGTGTGGGTGCTTGTGGAGTCAGACTGCTAGTCAACAGATTATCAGCATCACAAGTTACTCCGCGAGAAATCAAAGATGTAACCAACGATTGCTGAGCCA
>NZ_JBFUHS010000040.1:0-41986 GCF_056402255.1 Pseudomonas sp. P4_B4 | reverse complement strand
ACCGCCGGATTTACGCAGCCTGATCTTTGACCACAAGAGCTTCGCGATTTATGGCTCGCTCGCCCTGATCGGCTTCGCCTTGTATCCGGTTCTTGTTCATCGGCTCGCGGTTTCGCTCCACGCTTCCTCCCCACACTCGGTCGCCCTCATGCAGTTGCGCTTCGCTTCGTTCGCTGTGGTCAGCTTACGGCGGGACTTTCACCCACAAGATTGCGCCCATGCTGGGCGCACCATAAAAAAAGGCCACCCGAAGGTAGCCTTTAAAAAACTAGAGAGATTTTTTGCTCACACGGCCGCAACCGGACGCATGTAAGAGATCGGTGCAGTGCTGGCGTCTTCGAACGTCACGACTTCCCAGGCATCTGTCTGCTCAATCAACTTGCGCAGCAGCTGGTTGTTCAGTGCGTGGCCGGACTTGAAGCCCTTGAACTCACCAATCAGGCTATTGCCCAGCAGGTAGAGGTCACCAATTGCATCGAGAATCTTGTGCTTCACGAATTCGTCTTCATAACGAAGGCCGTCTTCGTTCAGTACGCCATCGGCGTCGACCACAATAGCGTTTTCAACGCTGCCGCCGAGTGCGAGGTTGTGCTTGCGCAGGTACTCGATGTCACTCATGAAACCGAAAGTACGGGCGCGGCTGACTTCTTTTACGAACGAAGTGCTGGAAAAATCCACGCTTGCACTTTGGGTGCGGTCCCGGAAAACCGGGTGATCGAAATCGATCTCGAAGCTCACCTTGAACCCTTCGAAAGGGACGAAAGTGGCGCGCTTGTCGCCGTCTTCCACTGTCACTTCACGCAGGATACGGATGAATTTCTTGGCGGCGTCCTGTTCTTCCAGGCCAGCCGATTGAATCAGGAATACGAAGGGTCCAGCGCTGCCATCCATGATCGGGACTTCGGACGCGGAGAGCTCGACGTAGGCGTTATCGATGCCCAGGCCAGCCATGGCCGAGAGCAAGTGCTCTACCGTGTCCACTTTGACGTCGCCATTGATCAGCGTGGTCGACATAGTGGTTTCACCGACGTTTTCCGCGCGGGCAGGAATCTGCACCACAGGGTCGAGGTCAGCGCGACAAAACACAATGCCAGTGTCGACAGGCGCAGGCTTGAGGGTCAGGTAGACCTTCTCCCCGGAGTGCAGGCCTACACCTGTGGCACGGATAATATTTTTCAGTGTGCGTTGTTTAATCATGGCTTGGGCCGCTTCAGCGCAAATTGCGAACTGGTATCAACAAAGGCTGGCGATGATAGCAGACCGAGCCTTTGCTGAACACCAATCACCTTCATAGCCCTGATACATTCCATCAATCGGCCTGACGACGCAGGAAAGCCGGGATGTCCAGGTAGTCCAGGTCATCTTGCGGATTCATCTTCGCGGCAGTCGCAGCACCGGCCTGAGCCTGGTTGCGCATGACGGTCGGACGGTCCAGATCACGGTAGTTCACCGCTGGAGCTTCCTGACGAACAGGGGCCTGTTGTTGTGGCTGTGCAGACATCGAAGTGTGAACAGTGTTGTCGATGATCTTCACAGGCTTCTCGATTTTAGCGCCCAGACCTGTGGCAACGACAGTCACGTGCAGCTCGTCGCGCATGTCCGGATCGATAACGGTACCGACCTTGACCATCGCGTGCTCGGAAGCGAAGGCTTCGATGATGCTACCCACGTCGGAGTACTCACCCAGGGACAGGTCAGGACCGGCAGTGATGTTCACCAGGATGCCACGTGCGCCTTGCAGGTTCACGTCTTCGAGCAGCGGGTTGCGGATGGCCGCTTCGGTCGCTTCACGTGCACGGTTCGGACCGCTGGCGCAGCCAGTGCCCATCATCGCCATGCCCATTTCGCTCATCACGGTACGCACGTCGGCGAAGTCGACGTTGATCATGCCCGGACGTTTGATGATGTCGGAGATACCGCGAACGGCACCGGCCAGTACATCGTCGGCCTTGGCGAAAGCCGACAGCAGGCTTGCGTCTTTACCGAGGATGGTCAGCAGCTTCTCGTTGGGAATGGTGATCAACGAGTCGACGCTTTCAGACAGCAGACGGATGCCTTCGTCGGCGATCTGCATACGCTTGCGGCCTTCGAACGGGAACGGACGAGTCACGACCGCAACGGTCAGGATGCCCATTTCCTTGGCCACTTCGGCGATGATCGGCGCAGCACCGGTACCGGTACCGCCGCCCATGCCAGTGGTGATGAACACCATGTTGGTGCCCTGCAGGACTTCGGCAATGCGCTCACGGTCTTCCAGAGCAGCCTGACGACCTACTTCAGGGTTGGCGCCAGCGCCCAGGCCCTTGGTCACACCGGTACCCAGTTGCAGGATGGTCCGCGCGCCGATGGATTTCAGCGCCTGGGCATCAGTGTTGGCGCAGATGAACTCAACGCCTTCGATGTTGCTCTTGACCATGTGGTTGACAGCGTTGCCGCCGCCACCGCCGACACCGATAACTTTGATTACCGGGCTTGCGGGGATGTTGTCTACGAGTTCGAACATTTTCCCTCTCCTTACATTCTCTAGTTTTTTCGCCTACTGCGTGCTTCGGTGAAACGGTATTACGGTAAAGCTTTAGAAATTGCCCTGGACCCACTTCTTCAGTCGGTCCAGCAACGGAGCCTGTGGCTCTTCGTTGCTGTAGCTGTCGCGGCTGCCGATGCCCGAGAACGAGATGCCGTCGGACTGCTTCTGCAGGCCGTACATCAACAGGCCAACGCCAGTGGAATAGATCGGGTTGCGCACCACGTCATCCAGACCTTTGACGCCGTGAGGCACGCCCAGGCGGACCGGCATGTGGAAGATTTCCTCGGCCAGTTCAGTGGCGCCTTCCATCTTCGCGGTACCGCCGGTCAGCACGATACCGGCCGGGATCAGGTCTTCGTAGCCGCTGCGGCGCAGTTCGGCCTGGATCAGCGTGAACAGTTCGTCGTAGCGCGGCTCGACCACTTCGGCCAGGGCCTGGCGGGACAGTTCGCGCGGCGGACGGTCGCCGACGCTTGGTACCTTGATGGTTTCGCCGGCACCGGCCAGTTTGGCCAGGGCGCAGGCGTAGCGAATCTTGATTTCTTCGGCGTACTGGGTCGGAGTGCGCAACGCCATGGCGATGTCGTTGGTCACCTGGTCACCGGCAATCGGGATCACCGCGGTGTGACGGATCGCGCCTTCGGTGAAGATCGCGATATCGGTAGTACCGCCACCGATGTCCACCAGGCACACGCCCAGCTCTTTCTCGTCATCGGTCAGTACCGAGTACGCGGAAGCCAGTTGCTCGAGAATGATGTCGTCGATTTCCAGACCGCAGCGGCGCACGCATTTTTCAATGTTCTGTGCGGCGTTGACGGCGCAGGTGACCACGTGGACCTTGGCTTCCAGACGCACGCCGGACATGCCCAGCGGCTCGCGGACGCCTTCCTGGTTATCGATCACGTAATCCTGCGGCAGGGTGTGCAGCACGCGCTGGTCAGCCGGGATCGCCACGGCCTGGGCAGCGTCGAGCACACGCTCAAGGTCCGCCGAGCTGACTTCGCGATCACGAATCGCCACAATGCCGTGGGAATTCAGGCTGCGGATGTGATTGCCGGCCACGCCGACGAACGCCGAGTGAATGCGGCAACCAGCCATCAGCTGCGCTTCTTCGATGGCGCGCTGGATCGATTGCACGGTGGATTCAATGTTCACCACCACGCCTTTTTTCAGGCCACGGGACGGATGGGTACCGATCCCGACGATTTCCAGCGTGCCGTCGTCCGCGACCTCGCCCACCAGCGCCACCACCTTGGAGGTGCCGATATCGAGACCGACGATCATTTTGCCGCTTTGCACGTTTGCCATGGGTCCTGCCTCTTCTTAATTCTTCGCGACAGCGGGTTGGGCTGCCGTGGGCGCTACAGGTTCCCGCCAGCCAACAGCGAGGCCGTTGGCGTAGCGCAGATCGATGCGCGCAATGTTCGTAATCTGTTCTTTGAGCGTCTTGTCATAGATGGCGATGAAACGGCGCATCTTTTCCACCTGGTTGCCGCGTCCCAGCAGCAGTTCGATCCCGGGACCCGCGCTGCCGGGGCCGGTGGTCAGGAACCAGCTGCCGCGATCACGCAGTTCCAGACGTGCTATCGAGAAGCCCAGCGGCCTGAGCATCTGGCTCAGCACCTGGTATTGCTGCATCACTTGCTGTTGAGCCCGCTGCGGGCCGAACAGCTGAGGCAAGTGTTCGTAGTTCGCCAGCTCGCGCGGGGTGAAGGCCTGACCCTGGTTGTTCAACAGCGACTCGTCGCCCCAACGGGCCACCGGCAGTTGTTCTTCCAGGCGGATCACCACTTGATCCGGCCACACCCGGCGCACTTCGGCGTGGGCAATCCATGGCATCGTTTCCAGCTCGGTGCGCATGCTCGCCAGGTCGATGGTGAAGAAGCTCGACGCCACGTACGGGGCGATCCGCTGCTGCACCGCTTGCTGGCTGATGTAACTCAAGTCGCCCTGCACGTTGATCTTGGTGATCGGCCGGTCGGCATACGGCAACAGCCGTGTCGCGCCTTCGTAAGTACCGAACCCCAAAGCCACCAGCACTACCGGCCAGAACAGGCTTTTCAGAAAGCCGAAATTGGCTTTCGGCAGGCGCGCGGACATCGGCTCTTTGGCCACCATTCGGCTGGCACCCCGTGGCACCGGCTTGCGGCCGGGTGCGGGAGGCTGATGTCTGAGCTGAGCGCCTTGCATGGCCTTAACCTCTCGTCGACTCTTGGTTACCGGCAGCATTGCCGGCAACGCTCTGGGCCAGAATGGCCAGAACCAGTTGCTGGAAATTCAGACCGGCAGCACGGGCCGCCATCGGCACCAGGCTGTGATCGGTCATGCCCGGTGCGGTGTTGACTTCCAGGAACCAGAACTGCCCTTCGGCGTCCTGCATCACGTCTGCCCTGCCCCAACCGGCGATACCCAGCGCTTCACAGGCCTTAGCCGTGAGGTCCATGAGTTCCTGTTCCTTTGCGCTATCCAGCCCGCACGGAATGCGGTACTGGGTATCGTTGGCGATGTACTTGGCGTCGTAGTCGTAGAAGCTGTGCGTCGTGCCCAGGGCAATCGGTGGCAACACCTGGTCACGCAGGGTGGCGATGGTGAACTCCGGACCGTGAATCCATTGCTCGACCAGCACTTGCGAATCGTAGGTACTGGCCGCTTTCCATGCGTCGATCAATTCGGACGCGGAACTCACTTTGGCCATACCGATACTTGAACCTTCATGGGCCGGTTTGACGATCAAAGGGAAGCCCAGTTCCGTCGCTGCCGAAATACAATCGGCTTCGCTGCCGAGTACCGCGTGACGTGGCGTCGGAATGCCCAGGCTGTGCCAGACCTGCTTGGTGCGCAGTTTGTCCATGGCCAGGGCCGAAGCCAGGATGCCGCTGCCGGTGTACGGAATGCCCAGGCATTCGAGCAGACCCTGCATGCTGCCGTCTTCACCGCCACGACCGTGGAGGATGATGAAAGCGCGGTCGATCTTTTCGTTGAGCAGTCGCTGCAGCAGGTCATCGCCCACGTCGAGGCCGAACGCGTCCACACCGGCGCTTTGCAGTGCGTCGAGAACGGCGTTACCCGACTTCAGGGACACTTCACGCTCGGCACTCTTGCCGCCGAACAGCACGGCGACGCGGCCGAAGTCTTTCGGCGCGATCGTGGAGACCAGGTTGGCGTAGGCAGCAGTCATTTCAACTTCCCCTTCTCCGGCGCGGCAACGGCACCGGCGAACAACTCGCTTTTCAACAGTTTTGGTGCGAGACCGCCGATATCGCCGGCGCCCTGGCACAGCAGGATGTCGCCGGCGCGCAGCAGCGGCTTGACCACTGGCGCGAGGTCGACACCACGCTCGATGTAGATCGGGTCAAGCTGGCCACGCTGACGGATGCTGTTGCACAACTTGCGGCTGTCGGCACCCGGAATCGGCTCTTCGCCGGCCGGATAGACTTCCATCAGCAGCAGTACGTTGGCGTCGGCCAGCACATTGACGAAATCGTCGTACAGGTCACGGGTGCGGCTGTAACGGTGCGGCTGGTAGACCATCACCAGGCGGCGCTCCGGCCAGCCACCGCGTACGGCCTTGATCACGGCCGCGACTTCCGTCGGGTGGTGACCGTAGTCATCGACCAGCATCACATTGCCGCCGTCCACCGGCAGTTCGCCGTAGACCTGGAAGCGTCGGCCGACACCCTGGAACCCGGACAGGCCCTGGACGATGGCTTCATCGCTGACGCCTTCGTCGGTAGCGATGCAGATGGTCGCCAGTGCGTTCAATACGTTGTGGTTGCCCGGCATGTTCACCGAAACATCCAGCGGCTCACGGTCAGGGCGCAGCACGGTGAAGAAGGTCTGCATGCCTTGCTGGCGCACGTTGATGGCGCGCACGTCGCAGTCTTCGCCGAAGCCATAGGTGACCGTCGGGCGTTTGACCTGCGGGAGGATTTCACGCACCACCGGATCGTCCAGGCACACCACCGCCAGACCATAGAACGGCAGGTTGTGGAGGAATTCGACGAAGGTTTTCTTCAGTTTGTTGAAGTCACCGTCGTAGGTCGCCATGTGATCGGCATCGATGTTGGTGACCACGGCCACCAGCGGCTGCAAGTGCAGGAAGCTGGCGTCGCTCTCGTCGGCCTCGGCGATCAGGTAGCGGCTGGTGCCAAGCTGGGCATTGGTGCCCGCGGCATTCAGGCGTCCACCAATGACGAATGTCGGGTCCAGGCCACCGGCGGCGAACACCGAAGCGATCAGGCTGGTGGTGGTGGTTTTGCCGTGGGTACCGGCAACGGCGATACCGTGGCGATAACGCATCAGCTCAGCCAGCATCTCTGCACGCGGCACCACCGGAATACGGCGTTCCAGTGCGGTTGCAACTTCCGGGTTGGACGGGTTCACGGCGCTCGACACCACCAGCACATCGGCAGCGGCGGCGTTCTCGGCGCGGTGGCCGATGAAGATCTGCGCCCCGAAGGACTCCAGACGCTCGGTCACCGGCGAAGCCTTCAGGTCGGAACCGGACACTTCATAGCCCAGGTTCAACAACACTTCAGCAATCCCGCACATGCCCACACCGCCGATACCGACGAAGTGGATGCGACGGATACGGCGCATTTCCGGTTGTGGCATGGCTTTCTGACTCTCAACCATGGGCCACCTCCAGGCAGCTATCGACCACGTTACGGGTGGCATCGGGTTTGGCCAGGCGGCGTGCCGCGGTAGCCATTTCGTTGAGTCGTTGTGGTTGCATCAGGACCTCTGTCAGGCGAGCGGCAAGATCCGCTGCGCCAGTCGTTCTTTGTGGCATCAGGAAGGCTGCGCCTTCTCGGGCCAAATATTCGGCGTTGCGGGTCTGGTGATCGTCGATGGCGTGAGGCAAGGGCACCAGCATCGATGGCAGACCGGCAGCGGCCAGTTCACTGATGGTCAGCGCGCCTGCGCGACATACCACCAGGTCGGCCCAGCTGTAAGCTTGGGCCATGTCTTTGATGAAGGGCTGCACCTGCGCCTCGACGCCAGCCGCGCGATAGCGCTCTGCAGTCACTTCATCGTGGTTTTTGCCGGCCTGATGGAACACTTCCGGACGCAAATCGGCAGCGACTTGCGACAGGGCTTCAGGCAGCAACTTGTTCAACGGTTCTGCGCCCAGGCTTCCGCCCAGGATCAGCAAACGCGCCTTGCGACCGGCCAGGGCAGGTCGCGATGTCTCGAGGAACAGCTCGGTGCGCACCGGATTACCGGTGGTCCGGCGGCTGTCCGACAGGGTAAAGGTGTCGGGGAACGCTTCACAGACTCGGGCGGCCAACGGCACCAGCAACCGATTGGCGGTACCGGCCACGGCGTTCTGTTCGTGAACGATCACCGGCACGCCGGCCAGTTTGGCCGCGACACCGCCAGGGCCGGTCACAAAACCACCAAAACCCACGACACAGACCGGTTGCAGACGGCGAATGATCGCCCGCGCCTGCCAGACCGACTTGAACAACATGAACGGTGCCTTGAGCAGGGACAATTTGCCCTTGCCGCGCAGACCGCTGGCGTTGATCCGATGCAGCTCGATACCGGCCGCCGGCACCAGATCGTTCTCGATCCCACGCGGAGTGCCGAGCCAGTGCACGGTATAGCCGCGCGCCTGGAATTCTCGGGCACAGGCCAGCGCAGGGAACACGTGGCCACCGGTGCCGCCAGCCATGATCATGACGTTAGCGCCCATGGTTCGGCTCCTCGGCGAAGTCGCTCTCATGGAACTCCATCTCTTCACTGCCCAGGTGGGTTCGACTTTCCCACTCAATGCGCAGCAACAAGCCGAGACAGGCACAGCAAATGACCAACGAACTACCGCCATAACTGAGGAACGGCAGGGTCAGACCCTTGGTCGGCAGCAGACCGACGTTTACGCCGATGTTGATCAGGAATTGACCGATCCACAGGAACGACAGACCGTATGCCACGTAAGCCGCGAAAAACTGCTTGGCCTTCTCGGCCCACAAACCGATGTACATGCCGCGAATACACACGAAGACGAACAGTGCCACGGTGCACAACGAACCCACCGCACCCAGCTCCTCGGCGAGGACCGAAAACACGAAGTCAGTGTGGGCTTCCGGAAGGTAGAACTGTTTCTGCACGCTGTTGCCCAGGCCGACGCCCAGCCATTCGCCGCGACCGAAGGCGATCAACGCCTGGGACAGCTGATAGCCAGCACCGAACTGGTCGGCCCATGGGTCGGCAAAGTTGGTCAGACGCGCCATTCGATACGGCTGCATTTGAATCAACAACACCACCGCGCCGACGGCCAGGACCACCATCAGGGAAAAACGGAACAGCCCAACGCCGCCCAGGAACAGCATCGCCGCCGCAGCGCCCATCATCACGACGGTGGCACCGAAGTCCGGCTCCATCAGCAGCAGGCCCGCCATCGGCAGCAGCACGATGAACGGCTTGAAGAAGCCCATCCAGCTTTCACGCACTTCTTTCTGGCGACGCACCAGATAACCGGCGAGGTAGATCACCACGAACACCTTGGCGATCTCGGAAGGCTGGACGTTGAAGAAACTGAAGCCGATCCAGCGCATCGAGCCGTTAACCTCACGGCCGATCCCCGGAATGATCACCATCACCAGCAAGCCGAACGCCCCCAGCAGCATCAGCCAGCCCAAGCGTTGCCAGGTAGCGATCGGGATCATCATGGTGACGATGCAGGCACCCAGGCCCAGCACCACGTAAATGAGGTGGCGAATCATGTAATACAGGGCGCTGCCCGACTGCACGGCCGCCACTTCGGTCGATGCCGAGGCAATCATGATCAGCCCCAGGCCGAGCAGCGTCAGGCAACCGGCGAGCATCGGGAAGTCGAGGTCGATACCGCGCCCGGTGATAAGCGGCGATGGATACGGCTTGATGATGCCTTTCAGGCTCATGCCAGATCCTCCACGGCTTGGACGAACTGGTGACCACGGTCTTCGTAGTTCTTGAACATGTCGAAACTGGCGCAGGCTGGCGACAGCAGCACCACGTCGCCCGGCTGGGCTGCGGCGCGGCATTGCTCGACAGCCTCGACCAGGGAACCGGCGCGGATCAGCGGTACGGCATCGCCGATGGCCTCGCCGATCTTGTCGGAGTCGCGGCCCATCAGGACCACGGCGCGGCAGTTGGCCGCCACCGGATCGCGTAGGTCCTTGAACTCGGCCCCCTTGCCGTCGCCACCGGCGATCAGCACGACTTTGCCGTCGATGTCTGCGCCCAGGCCTTCGATGGCCGCCAGTGCAGCACCGACGTTGGTGGCCTTGGAATCGTTGTAGTAGCCCACGCCGTCGAGGTCGCGGACCCATTGGCAACGATGCTCGAGACCGGCGAAGGTGCGCAGGCTCGACAGCATGGCATCGAACGGCAGGCCGACCGCATGCCCTAGGGCCAGTGCTGCCAGGGCGTTGGACTGGTTGTGGGCGCCACGAATCTTCAATTCGCGCACTGGCATCAGATTCTGGAATTCGAAGGCCAGGTATTTCTCGCCGTCTTCTTCACGGATACCAAACGCCTTGAAATCGGGTTTGCTCAGGCCGAAGGTCCAGCATGGCTGCCCTTCGCCCATCAACGGACGACTCAGGGCATCCTGACGATTGACCACGAACTGTCTGGCACCGCGGAAGATCCGGTGCTTGGCCAGGTGGTAGGCCGGCAGACCGCTGTAACGGTCCATGTGGTCTTCGCTGACGTTGAGCACGGTCGCCACTTCGGCGTTGAGTTGGTCGGTGGTTTCCAGCTGGAAACTCGACAATTCCATCACGTACAACTCGACGTCGTCGCTGAGCAAGTCCAACGCCGGGGTACCGAGATTGCCACCGACGGCAACACGTTTGCCGGCCGCAGCCGCCATCTCGCCGACCAGAGTGGTCACGGTACTTTTCGCGTTGGAGCCGCTGATGGCCACGATCGGCGCCTTCGCGTTACGCGCGAACAGCTCGATGTCACCGGACAATTTCACGCCACGGGCGGCGGCGGCCTGCAGGGCCGGGGTCGCCAGCGCCAGGCCGGGGCTCACGTAGAGCTCGTCGGCACGGCACAGGAACTCGACGTCCAGCTCGCCACAACGCACTTCCACGTGCGGATAGTCACGCTTGAGCGTGGCCAGTTCCGGTGGATTTTCCCGCGTATCGGCCACGGCAAACGCCACGCTCCGGTTCGCCAGGAAGCGAATCAGGGACATGCCGCTCTTGCCGAGGCCGACAACGATGCGGAAGTGGTCAGAAGCGATCAGAGACACGAGTTTCTACCTCAGCTTCAGGGTGGCAAGGCCGACCAGCACAAGAATCACGGTGATGATCCAGAAACGGACGATCACGCGCGGCTCGGGCCAGCCCTTGAGTTCAAAGTGGTGATGAATCGGTGCCATGCGGAATACGCGGCGACCGGTCAGTTTAAAAGAGGCGACCTGAATGACGACGGACAGGGTTTCCATCACGAACACGCCGCCCATGATGAACAGGACGATTTCCTGACGGACGATCACCGCGATGGTGCCCAGGGCCGCGCCCAGCGCCAGTGCGCCGACGTCACCCATGAAGACTTGTGCCGGATAGGTGTTGAACCAGAGAAAGCCCAGGCCAGCTCCGATCAACGCGCCACAGAACACGATCAACTCGCCTGCGCCCGGTACGTAAGGAATCAGCAGGTATTCGGCGAACTTCACGTTACCCGACAGGTAGCAGAAAATGCCCAGGCCACCGCCGACCATCACGGTCGGCATGATCGCCAGGCCGTCGAGGCCGTCGGTCAGGTTGACCGCGTTGCTCGAACCGACGATCACAAAGTAGGTCAGGACGATGAAACCGGCGCCCAGAGGAATGCTGTAGTCCTTGAGCATCGGCAGGATCAGCGTGGTTTCCACCGGAGTGGCGGCGGTCACATACAGAAAGATCGCCGCGCCCAGACCGAATACCGACTGCCAGAAATACTTCCAGCGACTTGGCAGCCCCCGGGAGTTCTTCTCGATGACCTTGCGGTAGTCGTCGACCCAGCCGATGGCGCCGAACAGCAGGGTCACCAACAGTACGACCCAGACGTAACGGTTGGTCAGGTCAGCCCAAAGCAGGGTACTGACGCCGATGGATGACAGAATCAGCGCGCCACCCATGGTCGGTGTACCCGACTTGGACAGGTGCGACTGCGGGCCGTCGTTGCGAACGGATTGACCGATCTGACGGTTCTGCAACGTGCGGATCATCCATGGGCCATAGCACAGCGACAGGACCAGCGCGGTCAGTACACCGAGAATCCCGCGCAGGGTCAGGTACTGGAAGACCGCGAAGCCTTTGTAGAACTGTTGCAGATACTCCGCTAGCAGCAGCAGCATTAATGTTTCTCCAGACTGGACCCGCACAAGGCGGCGACGACGTTTTCCATCGCAGCGCTGCGCGACCCCTTGATCAAAATGGTGGTGTTTGTGTCTTGCTCGGCGCCCAGGGCCTTGATCAGCTCAGCCTGCGTGCTGAAGTGAAAAGCCTGTGGACCGAATGCGTTCACGGCGTGAGCCATCATTGGCCCGACGGCGTACAGCGCAGAAACCTTGCCACGGGCGTACTCGCCCACGTCGCGGTGCCCCTGCTCCGCCCATTCGCCCAACTCGCCGATATCCCCGAGCACCAGGACGGTGCGACCGGAAAAGCCGGCCAGTATATCAACGGCAGCGCACATTGAGGTGGGATTGGCGTTGTAAGTGTCATCGATCACGCGCATGCCATTGCTGGCCAATTGCGCAACGGTGCGACCCTTGACCGGTTGCACCGCGCCAAGGCCAGCGGCGATACCGAACAGCGACACACCCAGGGCATGGGCGGCAGCGGCGGCTGCCATGGCATTGGCGACGTTATGGGTGCCGAGCAGGTTCAGTTGAACGCGCTCCGAGCCTTCAGGGCTGTGCAGGTTGAACGCCGGGCAGCCGCGCGCATCGGTGGCCAGGTCACTGGCGTAGAAATCGGCGCTGGAGTTGCTCAACGCAAACGTCAGCACTTTGCGGTCACCGGCGCGCGCCTTCCAGATACCGAATGCCTTGTCGTCGAGATTGAGAACGGCGACGCCATCGGCATCCAGCCCTTCAATGATCTCGCCCTTGGCTTCGACGATTTTTTCCGGACCGCCGAACTCGCCGACGTGGGCGGTCCCGGCGTTATTGAGAATGGCCACGTGCGGCTTGGTCAGGTCGACGGTGTAGGCAATTTCACCCAGGCGCGACGCGCCCAGTTCGATCACGGCAGCGGTGTGTTCCGGTGCCAGTTCAAGCAAGGTCAGCGGCACGCCGAGGTCGTTGTTCAGGTTGCCACGGGTCGCCAGCACTGCACCGCGCGTACGCAGGATGCTCGCAAGCATCTCCTTGACCGTGGTCTTGCCGCTGGAACCGGTGACGGCTGCGACCGGATTAGTGTAGGCGGCGCGATTCAGCGCACCCAACTGGCCCAAGGCCTGCCGAGTGTCGCTGACTAGTAACTGCGGCAGCGTGCTGTCGGCGACTTCACGCTCGACCAGCGCAGCCACGGCGCCCTTGGCGGCGACTTCATTGAGATAATCATGACCATCGAAGCGCGGACCGGCCAACGCGATAAACAGTTGACCGGGCTTGATTGCGCGGCTGTCGATGCTGACACCGTCGAAACTGGCATCGGCGGACACCAGGCGAGCATTCAGTGCAGCGGTCAGTTCACTCAGTTTCAAGGCCTTAAGCATGGGCCACCTCCCACGCGGTCAAGGCATGATCGGCCTCGACCAGATCGGAAAAGGCATGACGCTCGCCGTTGATTTCCTGATAGTCCTCGTGACCTTTACCGGCCAGGACAATCACGTCGTCCACCGAAGCGCTGGCGATCAGTTGGGCAATCGCCTGGCCACGACCGGCAACGAACTCCACTTTATCCACAGCCGTGAAACCGGCGCGGATGTCATCGAAAATCACCGATGGGTCTTCAGTGCGCGGATTGTCATCGGTCACCAGTACGCCATCGGCCAAGCGCTCGACCACTTCAGCCATCAACGGGCGCTTGCCGCGATCACGGTCACCGCCACAGCCGAACAGGCACAGCAACCGCCCCTTGGCGTGTGGACGCAGGGCCAGCAATACTTTTTCCAGGGCATCCGGGGTGTGGGCGTAATCGACCACCACCAGCGGCTGCGAACCACCGCCCAGACGCTGCATGCGACCGGCAGGGCCTTCAAGCTGCGGCAGCACCTTGAGGATTTCGTCCAGGGCGTAATCCAGACCGAGCAACGCGCCGACCGCCGCCAGGACATTGCTCAGGTTGAAGCGACCGAGCAAGGTGCTGCGCAAGTGGTGCTCGCCTTGTGGCGTGACCAGCGTGGCGCGCACGCCTTCGTCGTCGAATTGCGCCTGGCGGCAATACAGGTAAGCGCTGGAATCTTCCAGGCTATAGGTGATCAGCCGCGATTCGCACTTGTCGGCGGCCAGTTGCCGACCAAACTTGTCGTCGAGGTTGACCACGCGGCATTTCAAATCATTCCAGGCAAACAGCCTGGACTTGGCTTCGCCGTAAGCCTGCATGGTGCCGTGGTAATCCAGGTGATCGCGGGACAGGTTGGTCATCACTGCCACATCGAAGGCCAATGCGGTCACGCGACCCTGGTCCAGGCCATGGGAAGAAACTTCCATGGCGACGGCTTTGGCCCCGGCCTTCTTCAGGTCCGCCAGGGTCGCTTGCACGGCAATCGGATTCGGCGTGGTGTGCAGGCCGCTTTCCAGCGCACCGTAGAAACCGGAACCGAGCGTGCCGACCAGGCCGCAGTGCTGGCCGAGCAGGTCCAGTGCCTGGGCGACCAATTGCGTCACGCTGGTCTTGCCGTTGGTGCCGGTTACGCCCACCAAGTTCAGGTGATGGCTAGGTTCGCCATAAAAACGCCCGGCGATGTCCGACAGTTGAGCCGCCAGGCCTTTGACCGGAATCAGCGGCACTTCAGTGATCGGCAGGATCGTGGCGCCTTCTACTTCATAGGCCACCGCAGCAGCACCGCGCTGCAAGGCGTCGGCAATATGCGCGCGCCCATCGAATTTCCCGCCCGGCACGGCGAGGAACAGATCACCCGCGCGCACATTGCGGCTGTCCAGGGCGAGTTCGCGAATCAGCAGATCGTGGCCGGCGTGAGGGAAAATCTTGTTCAGGCTCAGAGACATCAGCCGCGCCCTCCATTGGCTTTCAGCGGAACGACCGGTGTTGCGTTCGCTTGTTGAGTAGGTGGCAGGTTGTCCGGCGTAATGTTCATCAGGCGCAGGGTGCCCGACATCACTCGGCTGAACACCGGCGCGGAAACCAGGCCACCGAAGTAACCGGCCTTGGTCGGCTCGTCGATTACCACCACGATGGCGTAACGCGGATCGCTCATCGGGCCGAAACCGGCGAACAACGAACGGTAGGAGTTCTCGGCGTAACCCTTGGTGCCAACCGAGGTTTTACGCGCAGTACCCGACTTGCCGCCCACGTGATACGCCGGCACCTGCGCACGGAATACACCGCGCGGGGCTTCGATCACTTGTTGCAGCATGCCTTGCATGGTTTTCGCGACCGCCTCCGGCAGCACCTGGGTGGTTTGCGGTGCCTTGTCTGTCTTGATCAGGGTCAGCGGTGCGAGGCGACCGTTGTTGGCCAGGGCCGAGAAGGCGTGGACCAACTGGATCGCGGTCACGGAGATACCGTAGCCGTAGGACAGTGTGGCGGTTTCTGCCTTGCGCCATTCACGGTAGTTCGGCAGGTTGCCGACGCGCTCGCCCGGGAAGCCCAGGCCGGTGTCCTGGCCGAGGCCGACTTTCTGCGCCAGACGGAAAATGGTTTCGCCGCCGATATCGAATGCGACCTTGCTCATGCCGACGTTACTGGAGTTGATCAGGATCCCGGTCAGGTCGAGTACCGGACCTTCGGTCTTCGATACGTCCTTGATGGTGTACTTACCAATCTGCAAGGAGCCCGGATACACCTCGACGGTGTCGCTCGGTTTCCAGCGGCCGGTTTCGATCGCGGCGCTCATCGAGATCGCTTTCATGGTCGAGCCTGGCTCGAACACGTCGATCATCGCGCGGTTACGCATCATCGCCGGCTGCAGGTTGCGACGGTTGTTCGGGTTGTAGGTCGGCTGGTTGACCATTGCGAGAATCTCGCCGGTCTTCACGTCCATGATCACCAGGCTGCCGGCCTTGGCGCCGTTCTCGATGATCGCGTTGCGCAATTCGCGGTTGGCCAGGTATTGCAGGCGCAGGTCAATGGACAACGCCAAGGGCTTACCGGCCTTGGCGTTTTTGGTGACCTGGACATCCTTGATCAGCCGGCCGCGCCGGTCCTTGATCACCTGACGCTTGCCAGGGACCCCGGCCAGCCATTCGTCGTAGGCCAGTTCGACGCCTTCACGACCGTGATCGTCGATGTCGGTAAACCCAACCATATGAGCAGTGACTTCGCCGGCAGGATAAAACCGCCGAAACTCTTCGATGCCATAGACACCCGGCACCTTCAGGTCGAGCACGGCCTGACCCTGCTCAGGCGTCAGCCCGCGCACCAGGTAAATGAATTCTTTGTTGGCCTGGGCTTCAAGACGCTCGGTCAGGGCTTTGGGATCCTGTCCCAGCGCTGCGGCCAGTGCTGGCCACTTGTCTTTTTCCAGCTGCATTTCCTTGGCGTTGGCCCACAGAGTGGTCACCGGGGTACTGACGGCCAAAGGCTCGCCGTTACGGTCGGTGATCAGACCACGGTGAGCCGGAATCGGAATATGACGAACGCTGCGCGCATCGCCCTGACCTTTAAGGAAGGCACGATCGACCACTTGCAGGTCAATAATGCGCCAGGCAATCGCGGCCACCATGACGCCAAGCAAACCCAGCACCACGCGGAACCGCCAAGGAAAGAGTGCACCTTCGAGTTTCATCATGGCGCCACCATCTTCACGTCAGCGGCACCGGGGATGTGCATTTTCAATTGTTCGGTGGCCAGCACTTCGATACGGCTGTGGGCGGTCCAGGTGCTCTGCTCCAGAATCAACCGGCCCCACTCGGCTTGCGCCTTGTCGCGCACGCTCAATTCGTTGTACAGCGTGTTCAGCAACTGGCGATTCCAGTGGGCGCTGTAAGACACGCCGATGGCCGACACCAGCACGCCGACAAACAGCAGCAGCATGAAGAAGCTTCCGCCGGGCAAAGGCTTGGCGAAAAGCTTGCTCACCGCAGCTTCTCCGCCACACGCATGACAGCACTACGGGAACGTGGGTTGGCTTTGAGTTCGGCGTCGGAGGCCGTCTGCGCTTTGCCATGGACTTTGATTTTCGGTTCGAAGGCGACATGCCGAACCGGCAGGTTGCGCGGCAGGTTGTCGGCTTCGCCTTTCACCAGCTTGCGCATGAACAGCTTGACGATACGGTCTTCCAGCGAATGGAAGCTGATCACCACCAGGCGACCGCCCACTTCCAGGCATTCCAGCGCGGCTTCAAGGCCGGTTTCCAGATCACCCAGTTCGTTGTTGACGTGAATACGCAACCCCTGGAAGGCGCGGGTTGCAGGGTTTTTGCCCTTTTCCCACGCCGGGTTGGCGACCTTCAGGACTTCTGCCAGGTCACCGGTGCGCTCGAATGGCTTGATGTCGCGGCGCTCGGCCACGGCACGGGCCATGCGGCCGGAGAAACGCTCTTCGCCGTATTCCTTGAACACCCGGGCGATTTCTTCCACAGGCGCGGTGTTGACGAATTCGGCGGCGCTGATGCCACGGGACGGATCCATGCGCATGTCCAGCGGACCGTCGTTGAGGAAGCTGAAGCCGCGCTCAGGATCGTCGAGCTGCGGCGAAGATACGCCCAGATCCAGCAGAACGCCGCTGACCTTGCCGTTCATCCCGCGTTCGGCGACTTCCGAACCGAGCTCGGCAAAGCTGCGCTGCACAACGACAAAGCGGCCGTCTTCGGCCGCTAGCGTTTGCCCGGTGGCAATCGCTTGTGGATCTTTATCGAATCCGAGCAACCGACCATCGGGACCGAGCTGGCTGAGGATCAACCGGCTGTGTCCGCCGCGCCCGAACGTGCCGTCCAGATAGCAGCCATCAGGACGTACGGCGAGAGCCTCGACGGCTTCGTCAAGCAGTACGGTGATGTGGTTAAAGCCGCTATCAATAGTCACAGGATCAAATCACGCAGTTCATCAGGCATCGCGCCCGGTTGTTGAATGGCAGCCAGGTCAGCGGCAGAAACCGCGTTCCAGGCATCCTCGTCCCACAATTGGAACTTGTTCAGTTGGCCTACCAACATCGCGCGCTTATCCAACTTGGCATATTCACGAAGACGCGGCGGAACCAGAAAACGACCACTGCCATCGAGCTCGAGGTCGACGGCATTACCAATCAGTAAACGTTGCAAGCGGCGGTTCTCTTCGCGAAGCGAAGGCAGTGCGCGCAGTTTGGTTTCAATAATTTCCCACTCATCGAGGGGGTAAACACACAAACAAGGATCAACGGCATCAATTGTCACGATCAATTGACCGGAGCTGCGCGAATCGAGCTCGTCACGGTACCGGCTCGGCATTGCGAGACGGCCCTTTGCATCGAGACTGATAGCGTTGGCTCCGCGAAACACGTCAGCGCTTCTCCAAATTCTAGCGTTTTGAGTTCAAAAAACCCACTTCATGCCACTTTCCGCCACTTACGCACACTATAGGAATGCGCCCACCACACCGTCAAGGCGCGGATTAAAGGAAAACCCTTACAGAACTGAGATTTAGGAGCATTAAAGGAGGAGCAATGAGGATCCGGCAGATGAAACTGACCAATAACTTGAATCAGCACAGGAGGCTGCGTTCGGAAGTTAAAGTAATTTATTAAGAGTAAGATTTTTTTGGTATTACAAAAGTGGTTCTGCGGACGATTGTGTAAGGAGGGAAACCGGTGCTGCGTGGAGTTTATGCGATCACTACAAGCGCGGGCTAATCGATATCACAAAACTGCTTCTGCTGACGACCGTGTAACGAAGAAAACCGGTGCTGCGTGGAGTTTATGCGATCACTACAAGCGCGGGCTAATCGATATCACAAAACTGCTCCTTCTGACGATTGTGCAAGGAGGGAAATTGCTACCACCGACACACTCTGCCCAATAAATTAAGCAGAGAGGAGAAAAAGGTGGAGAGTCGATCTGTAAGCCGGGTTCTGTCTTGAACAGTCATTCGTCTACGATGGCCATCACTGGACATCTTTAGCAACCTACCCGGTCCCAGCGCGGGCCACGCCTTGGGACCCTATTTGGTCTTGCTCCAAGTGGGGTTTACCTAGCCACGAACTGTTGCCAGACGTGCGGTGCGCTCTTACCGCACCTTTTCACCCTTACCGGCGCCGAAGCGCTTAGGCGGTTATTTTCTGTGGCACTTTCCGTAGGCTCACGCCTCCCAGGCATTACCTGGCACTTCGCCCTATGGAGCCCGGACTTTCCTCCCCCCCCTAATTTTCATAGAGGGCAGCGACTGTCCGATCGACTCTCCGCCGCGAAGGTTACCGGCACAGCGCCCGAAGAACAAGCACCAAGCGCCATTGAGCATGCCTGCGCATCGGGTTTTACTCGCCCTTCTGCTGATCCAGCGCGATCTGGTACAGCACATTCTTTCGCTCGCCGGTGATTTGCGCCGCCAAAGCCGCCGCACGCTTGAGCGGCATTTCTTCGAGCAACAGGTTGAGGATGCGCATCGCCTCGCTGCTGACGGCACCTTCCTCTTCGGGCGCGGACCAGCCCGCCACCAGCACCACGCACTCGCCGCGCTGCTGATTGCTGTCCGACTCGACAAACTCGCGCAGCTCAGACAGCGGCAGCCCCTTGAGCGTTTCAAACGTCTTGGTCAGCTCACGGGCAAGCAGCGCCGGGCGCTCGGGACCGAACACCAGCTCCATGTCCTGCAGGCATTCAAGGATCCGATGCGGGGCCTCATAGAAGATCAATGTGCGAGGTTCTTCCTTTACCTGCTCGAGACGCGCACGCCGCCCCACCGCCTTGGCCGGCAGAAAACCTTCGAAAATGAAACGGTCGGAAGGCAGCCCTGCCGCCGACAACGCTGCAATCAACGCGCAGGCGCCCGGAACCGGCACTACATTGATGCCCGCCGCCCGGGCTTGCCGCACCAGGTGATAACCCGGATCGGAAATCAGCGGCGTCCCGGCGTCGGAGATCAACGCCACGTTGTCACCGGCAAGCAGACGAGTGATAAAGCGACTACCTTCATCCCGCTCGTTGTGCTCATGGCAGGCCGCCAATGGCGTTGAAATGCCGAAGTGTTGCATCAAGCGCTGGGAATGGCGGGTGTCTTCCGCGGCAATCAAGGCCACTTCACGCAGAATCTTCAGCGCCCGCGCACTGATGTCATCCAGGTTGCCGATGGGCGTCGCCACCACATAAAGCGAGCCAGCAGCGGAATTCAAAGCACCTGGAGCAGTCAAAGCGCACACCTCATGATCGGTAAAAGTCGCCATTGTAGCGCGTAGCGAAGCTCACGATACCCGCAAGCAAACGAGGTATCGGTGACCGTTTGTGCACTGGCGCAACATTTACACCAGCTAAATTGATCGATTCACGCCAGTAACATCGCGCCCCGGCCAGTGCTTGGGTACAATTCCACGCTAATTTGATCGAGTATCAGGAACGCTTACATGATCGCTTGCCTGCGGCTGTTATCTGCCCTCTGCCTCGCTGCCTTGCTGGCGGCTTGCGCCAGCTCGCCCTCCTCCAGCCTTGGCGAACTTCCACGGACACCGGACGCCAGTATCGAGCAACTGCTTGAGAAGGCCTCCCAAAGCAAATCACCGGAAGATGCCGCCCTGCTGCGCCTGAGCGCTGCCGACCTGGCCTATCGCCAGGGCAATGCCGGCCAGTCCGCGCAAATCCTGCAACAGGTTCCGATCGAACAGCTCAAGCCGGGCCCACAAGTTTTCGCCAGTACTCTGGCGGCGGAGCTGGCCATGACCCGCAATCAGCCCAAGGCCGCGCTGGCTGCCTTGAGCCATCCGAGCCTGCAACGCTTGAGCGAACTGCCCGTCGAACAACAGGTCCGCACCGGCACCGTTCACGCCCGCGCACTTGAAGCCGATGGCCAGACCCTCGCCGCCGCTCGCGAGCGCATTTTCATCGCCCCGATGCTAAAAGGTGAGGCCGCGAGCAAAAACCACGAAGCCATCTGGGTCCTGATCGCTTCGCTGCCAACCGATCAATTGCAGCCAAACACCAACGACGATCTCGGCGGCTGGATGGCCCTGGCGCTGGCCGTGAAATCCGCCGGCACCCTGGAGCAGCAACAAGCTGCCATTGAAAACTGGCGCGCGCGGAATCCAAAACACCCGGCAGCCATCCAATTGCCGCAGCCTCTGACCCAACTCAAGGAACTGGCCAGCCAGCCCCTGAACAAGATCGCCCTGCTTCTGCCTCAGGACGGCCCGCTGGCCTCGGTCGGCAAAGCACTGCGCGACGGCTTTATGGCCGCTCACTACCAGGCCCAACAGGCCGGGCAGAAACCACCCGCCATCGAGTTCTATGACAGCTCGCGCCTGACTTCCATGGACGAGTTCTACCGCAAGGCCCAGGCCGATGGCGTGCAACTGGTCGTCGGCCCGCTGGAGAAGCCGCTGGTCAAACAGCTGAGCTCTCGCCCGCAATTGCCGATCACCACCCTGGCACTGAATTACAGCGAGGGCGATCAAGGCCCGGCGCAGCTGTTCCAGTTCGGTCTTGCCGCTGAAGACGAAGCCCGCGAAGTGTCGCGCCGCGCTCGCGCCGACGGCCTGCATCGCGCAGCCATCATGGTGCCGAAAGGTGAATGGGGCGACCGCGTGCTCAAGGCATTCAGCCAGGATTGGCAAGCCAATGGCGGCACCATCGTCGCCACCGAACGCGTCGATCAGCCGGTCCAGTTGGCCCAGCAGATTGCCGACATGTTCCAGCTGCGTCAGAGCGAAGGTCGCGCCAAGAGCCTGCAAAGCACGGTTGGCTCGCAAGTCGCTGCCCAACCATCGCGCCGCCAGGACATCGAGTTCATTTTCCTCGCCGCAACACCGCAACAGGCCCAGCAGATCAAACCGACCCTGAACTTCCAGTACGCAGGCGATGTTCCGGTCTACGCCACCTCCCACGTGTTCAGCGCCAGCGGTGACGTCAACCAGTACAACGACATGAATGGCATTCGCTTCTGCGAGACGCCATGGTTGCTGGACGCCAATGATCCACTGCGCCGCCAGGTCACCGCCCAGTGGCCACAAGCCGCCGGCAGCCTGGGGCGCCTGTATGCCATGGGTGTGGACGCCTATCGTCTGGCGCCACGCCTGGGCCAGCTCAAGTCACTGCCAGACAGCCGCATCGACGGCGAGTCGGGCAGCCTTGGCATATCTCAGAGCCAGCGGGTCGTGCGCCAGTTGCCATGGGCCGAGTTCGCCAATGGCCAGGTTCAGCGCCTGCCGGACACCGCTCGCTGATGCCCGACAGGTCACGCCAGCAAAGCGGCAAGGATGCCGAGCGCCATGCGCTCGAGCATCTTCAGCAACAGGGTCTGCGCCTGCTGGCGCAGAACTGGTTGTGTAAACGCGGCGAGCTTGATCTGGTCATGCTAGATGGCGATACAGTAGTATTCGTTGAGGTCCGCTACAGAAAAAACACTCAATGGGGTGGCGCGCTCGATAGCATCGATGAGCGCAAACGGCAAAAACTGATTTTCGCCGCGCAATATTTTCTTCAGCGCGAGCCGCGCTGGGCCAATTCCCCTTGCCGCTTCGACGTGATTGCCATCGACAGCAACCTCGATCAGTTGAACTGGCTACAGAATGCCTTCGACGGCTGATCGCCGGCATTGCGAACCGGACACTATCACCCAACACTTTTGCTCTTTGCTTTGCGGGCTGCACGTTCACGTGCCGAACAGCCGCGCTACTTAAGGTCACACAGATGGACATGCAATCCCGAATTCGCCAGCTTTTTCAGGCCAGTATCGACACCAAGCGACAGGCGATGGAAGTACTTGCACCGCACATCGAGCAAGCCAGCCAGGTCATGGTCAACGCCCTGCTCAACGAAGGCAAAATGCTTTCCTGTGGCAACGGCGGCTCTGCCGGTGACGCCCAGCACTTCTCGTCCGAGCTGCTCAATCGCTTTGAGCGCGAGCGCCCGAGCCTGCCGGCCATCGCCCTGACGACCGACAGCTCGACGATCACCTCGATCGCCAACGACTACAGCTACAACGAAATCTTCTCCAAGCAGATCCGTGCGCTCGGCCAACCGGGCGATGTGTTGCTGGCCATCTCCACCAGCGGCAACTCGGCCAACATAATTCAAGCGATCCAGGCCGCACATGATCGCGAAATGATTGTCGTAGCATTGACGGGACGTGATGGCGGCGGCATGGCGTCGCTACTGTTGCCCGAGGACGTCGAGATTCGCGTACCGGCCAACGTCACCGCTCGTATTCAAGAAGTCCACCTGCTGGCGATCCATTGCCTTTGCGACTTGATCGACAGCCAATTGTTCGGGAGTGAAGAATGACCCCTAATCGCCTTGGCCTACTGGCCTTGACACTGTGCCTCGGCATCAGCGGCTGCACCTCGGTGGTGACCGCCAGCCGTGAAGCACCGATTGAAGATGACCGCGGTACTCGCACACTGGGCAGCAAGATCGACGATTCCCTGATCGACACCAAGGTTGGCGTGAACGTCGCCAAGGCCGACCCGGCCCTGGATAAGGATTCGCATATCGTCGTCACCAGCTTCAACGGTGTCGTGCTGCTCGCCGGGCAAACGCCACGCGCAGACCTCAAGGCCAAGGCCGAACAGGCCGCCGCCGCTGTCCAGCGCGTGAAACAGGTGCACAACGAACTGCAAGTCCTGCCGCCCTCCTCGTTGCTGGCCCGCCAGAATGACACCTGGCTGACCACCAAGATCAAGGCCCAGATGCTCACCGATGCAAACATCCCTGGTTCGCGCATCAAGGTTGTCACTGAAAACGGCATTGTCTACATGCTGGGCCTGCTGACCAAACAGGAAGCGGCACAGGCGACCAACCTGGTACAAGGCGTTTCCGGCGTACAGAAGATTGTGAAGTTGTTCGAGTACATCGACTGACCTGCAATCACGCGCAATAAAAAAGGCGATCCATCTGGATCGCCTTTTTTATTACTTCACCACTTTCAGACTGGGGCGACCGCTTGGACGCGGCGGCTCACTGTCGGGCGGCGGAAGATCGTCATCCGGTTCGATCTCGTCGTCCTCGCCCATCGGCGATTCCAGATCGAACACCATGCCCTGGCCATTCTCCCGGGCGTAGATACCCAGGATCGAAGCAATTGGCACGTACAAGGTGTGCGGCACGCCACCAAAGCGCCCCTCGAAACTGACCGCCTCGTTATCCATGTGCAAGTGACGCACGGCTTGTGGCGATACATTCAGGACGATCTGTCCGTCACTGGCAAACCCCTGAGGCACCTGCACCGACGGGTACTCGGAATTGACCAGCATGTGCGGGGTGCAATCGTTGTCCACAATCCACTCATAGAGCGCGCGGACCAGATAAGGTCGACTGGAGTTCATAGCGGCTCCTTAAGCCTTAGCGCATATCGCGTTCGACACCAGACAGACTTGCCTGGAAAGCCTCACGCGCAAACGAGCGCTCCATGTAATCAAGCAGCGGCTTGGCAGGCCGCGGCAGTTCTATACCCAAAATCGGCAATCGCCAGAGTATTGGCAATAGGCAGCAATCCACCAGACTTTGTTCCTCGCTGAGGAAAAATGGCTTGTCGGCGAACAACGGCGACACACCCGTCAGGCTTTCGCGCAGCTCTTTACGAGCGACAACGCGGGCTGCTTCCTTGGTCCGTGAATCCAGGATCAGATCCACCAGGCCACACCAGTCACGCTGAATACGATGAATCAGCAGACGACTGTTGGCACGCGCCACGGGATAAACCGGCAGTAGTGGCGGGTGCGGGTAACGCTCATCCAGATATTCCATCACCACAGTCGACTCCCACAACGCCAGGTCGCGATCGACCAGGGTGGGCAAGCTGCCGTAAGGGTTCACTTCAATCAGTTTAGGTGGCTGGCGACCAGCCTCCACGTAAATGATCTCGGCGCTGACACCCTTCTCTGCCAGTACGATGCGCACTCGGTGGGAATAGTGGTCGGCGGGGTCGGAGTAACAGGCCAACCGATTGGTCACGCCCATGGCGATCCTCCTCGCTTGTAGAAATTATCGAAAGCTCAAAAACGAGCGCGCCCAGAGGGCGCCTCCCGTAACGACTGGATTACCAGTTTCGCTACATCTTCAGAGGAGCCCTTGGGCGCGCGCGATTAACAGCAATAGCTTGAAGCTTTATCAGTGCACGTCTTTCCAGTATTCGCGCTTGAGCAGGTAAGCGAAGACGAAGAAGAACGCCAGGTACAACAATACGTACGTACCTATGCGCTGATGTTGCAGCTTAACCGGGTTAGCCGAGTAAGCCAGGAAGGTTACCAGATTCTTGACCTTCTCATCGAACTGCTCTTCAGTCAGAGCACCGCTTTTCGGCACGATGGTCAGTTGATCGCACGCTTCATGAGTCAATGGCGTGCCGGTCAACGGATCAAATTGCTTCTTGCCGTCTTCGACGATCTGAACCTGTTTGCAACCAACCACCTGGCGACCTTGCAGGCCGGCCAGGACGTTAGGCATACCCACGTTCGGGAAAACCTTGTTGTTCACACCCCATGGGCGCGCAGGATCTTCGTAGAACGACTTCAGGTAACCGTAGAGCCAGTCGGTGCCGCGTACACGGGCAACCAGGGTCAGGTCCGGCGGCGCTGCGCCAAACCAGGCCTTGGCGTCCGCTGGCTGCATGCCGATGCTCATGTGGTCGCCGATCTTGGCACCCGTGAACATCAGCTTCTCCAGCATCAACTCATGGGGAATGCCCAGGTCGTCGGCAACACGCTCATAGCGTTGGAACTTGGCACTGTGGCAACCCATGCAGTAGTTGGCGAACGTACGTGCGCCGTCCTGCATGGCTGCTTTATCCGAAACGTCGATGTCGACTTTTTCCAGCTCGGGGCCACCGTGCTCAGCTGCGAAAGCGAACACTGGCAACGCAGCAAGCATCAATACAGCAAATAGTTTTTTCATCAGCCAGTCACCCTTTCCGGAACCGGTTTGGTCTTCTCGAGCCTGGTGTAGAACGGCATCAGAATGAAGTAGGCGAAGTACAGGAAGGTACATACCTGCGACAGCAACGTACGCTCAGGGGTTGGGGCCAATACGCCCAGCACACCCAGGATCACGAATGCGATGCAGAACACCCAGAGCCAGATCTTGCTCAGCCAGCCCTTGTAGCGCATCGACTTGACCGGGCTACGGTCCAGCCATGGCAGGACGAACAGCACAGCAATGGCCGCGCCCATGGCGATAACACCCAGGAGCTTGTCCGGAATCGCACGCAAGATGGCGTAGAAAGGGGTGAAGTACCAGACCGGAGCGATGTGCTCTGGGGTCTTGAAGGCGTTCGCCACTTCAAAGTTCGGCTTTTCAAGGAAGTAGCCGCCCATTTCCGGGAAGAAGAACACGATCGAGCAGAAGATGAACAGGAACACCACCACGCCGACGATATCTTTCACGGTGTAGTACGGGTGGAAGGCAATGCCGTCCAGCGGTATGCCGTTTTCGTCCTTGTGTTTCTTGATGTCCACGCCGTCCGGGTTGTTCGAACCGACTTCGTGCAATGCCAGGATGTGCAACACCACCAGACCCAGGATAACGATCGGCAGGGCAACCACGTGCAGGGCGAAGAAGCGGTTCAGGGTAATACCGGAAATCAGGTAGTCACCACGAATCCACTGGGTCAGGTCGTTGCCGATGACCGGGATCGCACCGAACAGCGAGATGATCACCTGGGCACCCCAGTAGGACATCTGGCCCCAAGGCAGCAGGTAACCCATGAAGGCTTCAGCCATCAGCGCCAGGTAGATCAGCATGCCGAAGACCCACACCAGCTCACGCGGCTTCTGGTACGAACCGTAGAGCAGGCCACGGAACATGTGCAGATAGACCACGATGAAGAACGCCGAAGCGCCGGTGGAGTGCAGCAGACGCAGGATCGAGCCGTACTCGACGTCACGCATGATGTATTCGACGGAAGCGAACGCCTCTTCCGCCGACGGGTTGTAGCTCATGGTCAGCCAGACACCGGTGACGATCTGGTTGACCAGAACGAGCAGCGCCAGGGAGCCAAAGAAATAGAAGAAGTTGAAGTTCTTCGGAGCGTAATACTTGCTGAGATGGTCTTCCCACATCTTGGTGGCGGGAAAGCGCGCATCAACCCAATCCATGAACTTGCTCATCACGCTTTCTCCGTATCGACGCCAATGATAATAATTTCATCGGTCTCATAGGAATGCGGGGGAACTGGCAGGTTCAAAGGCGCAGGTTGCGACTTGTAGACGCGACCGGCCAGATCGTAGTGGGAACCGTGGCAAGGGCAGAAATAGCCGCCTACCCAGTCTTTACCCAGATCCGCAGGTGCCACTTCGGGACGGAAGGTCGGCGAGCAACCCAGGTGCGTGCAGATACCGATCAGCAGCAGGACCTCAGGCTTGATCGAACGGGTTTCCGGATCAACGTAAGTCGGTTGTGTCGAGTTCTTGGAGGTCGGGTCAGCGAGCTGGCCCTCGATCTTCTTCAGATTCCCCAGGATTTCCGGTGTACGGCGGACGATGAACACCGGCTGGCCGCGCCACTCAGCAATCATCTGCTGGCCTGGCTCGATTTTGCTGACATTCACTTTCACCGGTGCACCTGCGGCTTTCGCCTTGGCACTGGGAAACCATGACCCCACGAACGGGACCGCAGCCCCCACCGCTCCTGCAGCACCCACCACGGATGTGGCTGCTACCAAGAAGCGACGCCGGCCTGCATTCACGCCGTCATTGCTCATTCAGTCCTCTCCCATCAGCTTTGTGGCCTGTTAAATCAGGCATCTACTAAGTAAAACTATGTACTTATAAAAATTTTGCCGAATGGTAATGAAAAGCCCCAATTCTGACAAGGTAATTACCGGAGCCCATCACCCCCAAGCCTTGTAGTATAGGGCGTCTGCGGATGTGGCAAGTTGTCACAGCGCAATTCTTTGATAAATCGCAGACATAAAAAAACGCCCAGCTCCGTGAGGAAACTGGGCGTTCTTTTTTTGAACGTGAAAGCGAATTAACGCTTCGAGTACTGCGGACGCTTACGCGCTTTACGCAGACCGACTTTCTTACGTTCAACTTCACGAGCATCGCGGGTTACGAAGCCGGCTTTACGCAGGGCGCTGCGCAGAGTCTCGTCGTAATCCATCAGAGCGCGAGTGATGCCGTGGCGGATTGCGCCAGCCTGACCACTCACACCACCGCCGATCACGGTGACGTAGATGTCGAATTTCTCGACAGTCTCAGTCAGCTCCAGCGGCTGACGAACTACCATGCGGGCAGTTTCGCGGCCGAAGAAGTTATCCAGCGAACGGTTGTTGATGGAGATGTTACCAGTACCCGGACGCAGGAAAACGCGTGCGGTTGCGGTCTTGCGACGGCCAGTGCCGTAATTTTGAGTCGCCGACATAATGTACTATTCCGTTAAAACTTCAGTTCTTGGGGCTGCTGAGCAGTATGTGGGTGTGCAGCGCCCGCATAGACTTTCAGCTTACGGTACATGTCGCGACCCAGTGGGTTTTTAGGCAGCATGCCTTTAACCGCGGTCTCGATCACGCGCTCAGGGGCCTTGGCGATCAGCTTTTCAAAGTTGATCGACT
Source organism: Pseudomonas sp. P4_B4 (assembly GCF_056402255.1). Taxonomy (NCBI): domain Bacteria; kingdom Pseudomonadati; phylum Pseudomonadota; class Gammaproteobacteria; order Pseudomonadales; family Pseudomonadaceae; genus Pseudomonas; species Pseudomonas sp. P4_B4. The sequence continues at coordinate 13,683 of NZ_JBFUHS010000040.1, read as the reverse complement.
TGATGCCGCCCGGGAAACCGGAGTGGGAGTAGTACATTTTGTCAGTGGTTTTAGCACCGGTAACACGGATCTGCTCAGCGTTGATTACGACGATGTAGTCGCCGGTGTCAACGTGAGGAGTGTACTCAGGCTTGTGCTTGCCACGCAGACGGCTCGCGATTTCGGTGGCCAGACGACCCAGGGTCTGACCAGCAGCGTCGACGACAAACCAGTCGCGCTTTACTGTTTCTGGTTTAGCAGTAAAAGTTTTCATTCTTTATAGCCTCAGGGGCCGCCCTGTAAATTAGACGGCGGATCTTACTGAATAGTGCGTACTTTGACAAGTCAAAGGCAGCCGGATACAGACGCTTTCGGGGGCTCGGGTCGGCGCGTCCGTTCAACGGCAAGATTCTTCGGCGGCGGCGCATCACTTCCACTGCAGAAAGAGGTGCGCAATTATGCAGATTGCGAAAAATAATTCAACCTGCTTTTATGATTGTTTTGCCCAAGGAGCACCCGATGGACTATCGCCAGCTAGGCCGAACCAATCTGAACGTGAGTGCCCTCTGCCTCGGAACCATGACCTGGGGCGAACAAAACAGCGAGGCAGACGCCTTCGCCCAGATTGAACGGGCCAAGAGTGCCGGGATCAACTTCATCGACACCGCCGAGATGTACCCGGTGCCGCCCAAGGCCGAAACCTACGCCACCACCGAACGCTACATCGGCAATTACTTCAAAAGCCGCGGCGACCGCGCCGACTGGATCCTCGCCAGCAAGATCGCCGGCCCCGGCAACACCATCGATTACATCCGCGATAAAAACCTGCGCCACAACCGCCAGCACATCAGCGAAGCGGTGGACGCCAGCCTCCAGCGCCTGCAGACCGATTACATCGACCTGTATCAATTGCACTGGCCGGAGCGCAGCACCAACTTCTTCGGGCAACTGGGCTACAAGCACAAGATCGAAGCCAACCTGACCCCACTGGAAGACACCCTCGAAGCACTGGACGAGCAGGTCCGCGCCGGCAAGATCCGCCACATCGGCCTGTCCAACGAGACGCCATGGGGCACCATGCGCTTCCTGGCCCTGGCCGAAGCCCGTGGCTGGCCACGCGCGGTGTCGATCCAGAATCCGTACAACCTGCTCAATCGCAGCTTCGAAGTCGGCCTGGCGGAAATCGCCATCCGCGAACAGTGCGGCCTGCTCGCCTATTCGCCGCTGGCGTTCGGTTTCCTGTCAGGTAAATACGAAGGTGGCGCCCGCCCGCCAAAAGGTCGCCTGAGCCTCTACAGCCGCTTCAGCCGCTATTTCAACCCGCAGTCGGAAGCAGCCTGCAGCCGTTATGTGGCCCTGGCTCGCGAGCACGGCCTGGACCCGGCACAAATGGCCCTGGCGTTCGTGACGCAGCAGCCATTCGTGACCAGCAACATCATTGGCGCGACGACGATGGGGCAACTGGAGAGCAACATCGCCAGTTTTGATCTGAAATTGTCGGAGGAGGTACTGGAAGGGATCGAGGCGATTCACAAGGATCACCCGAATCCGGCGCCATAACCCCCATTTGTAGGAGCGAGCTTGCTCGCGAAAAACCTGAGCACACCGTTGGGTGTCAGGCTTTCAACGTTATCGTTGACGACCATCGCGAGCAAGCTCGCTCCTACAATGACCTGGCGATGATCTCCTTCATGATCTCGTTCGTCCCGGCATAGATCCGCTGCACCCGCGCATCCGCCCATGCCCGCGCGATCGGGTACTCCCACATGAACCCGTAACCACCGTGCAACTGCACACACTCGTCGAGCACCTTGCATTGCAGGTCGGTGCCCCAGTACTTGGCCATCGCCGCCGTCGGCACGTCGAGCTTGCCTTGCAGGTGCAGTTCCAGGCAACGGTCGACGAAGACCCGGCCGATCTGGATTTCCGTGGCCATCTCCGCCAGTTTGAACCGGGTGTTCTGGAAATCCGCGATCGACTTGCCGAACGCTTTGCGCTCGCGGGTGTAGTCCAGCGTCCATTGCAGTGCCGCTTCCGCCGAAGCCAGCCCGCCAATGGCCACTGTAAGGCGCTCCTGGGGTAATTCCTGCATCAGGTAGGCAAAACCCATCCCTGCCTGACCCAGCAGGTTTTCCTTGGGCACACGCACGTCCTGGAAGAACAGCTCCGAGGTGTCCTGAGCCTTCATCCCGACCTTCTCGAGTCGCTTGCCCTTGTCGAAGCCCGGAGTATCGGCTTCCACCAGAAACAGACTGGTGCCCTTCGCGCCGGCCTTCGGATCGGTCTTGGCGACGACGATCACCAGATCGGCCAGGTAGCCGTTGGTGATAAAGGTTTTCGAGCCGTTGATCACGTACTCATCGCCATCGAGCACGGCTGTGGTTTTCACCCCTTGCAGATCGGAACCGGCGCCCGGTTCGGTCATGGCGATCGCGGTGACCATCTCGCCGGACACCAGTTTCGGCAGGTATTTATGCTTCAGCGCTTCACTGCCGTAATGCAGGATGTACGGCGCCACAATATCCGAATGCAGGGAAAAACCGATACCGGTCAGGCCCAGTCGCCCCACTTCTTCGATCACCACCGCGCTGTAGAGAAAGTCCGCCCCCAGGCCGCCGTACTCCTCCGGCAAGTGCGAGCAAAGCATCCCCGCCTCCCCTGCCTTGTTCCACAGCTTGCGGTCGATATAGCCCTGTTTTTCCCATTGCCCATGGAACGGCACCGCCTCTTTTTCGAGGAACGTCCGCACGCTGTCGCGGAAAAGCTCGTGCTCGGAACTGAACAGGGTTCTGGGGATCATGCGGCACCTTTTCTTTGTTTTTAGAAGGAGTTGACCTAAAGAGACTATGCCTCGCTTCCGATACAGGACACTGGACACATCCGACAAAAAATAAGACGATCCAGCCGTCTGGTGACCACTTCCCCCTATAAAAATAAAGTTGAATTATGTCTAACCAAGCCTCCACGCCCCTGCGGCGCGTCAGCATCCTGGCCATCGACCGGGTTTTCGCTTCCACCCTCATGCAAGCCAAGGATTTCTTCCACCTCGCCAGCCTGCGCTACGGCAAACAGCTGGGCCAGGGCCTGACACCTGCGTTCGAAACCCGCCTGGTCAGCCCCGATGGCAAACCGGTCAACACCTTCAGCGATGTGATGATTCCGGTGGATGGCGGGCTGGAAAACGCCGACATCATCGTTCTTCCCGCGTTCTGGGACGATTTCGACAGCCTCTGCAAGCGTTACCCGCAAGTCCTGCCCTGGTTGCGCCAGCAACATGCGCGCGGCGCCGTACTGTGCGGCGAGGCCACCGGTGTTTTCTGGCTGGCCGAAGCCGGGCTGCTCAATGGCAAAGAAGCGACCACCTACTGGCGCTTCTTCAATGCCTTCGCCGAACGCTTCCCCCAGGTCCAGCTCAATCAGGACAAGCACCTGACCGACGCCGATAACCTGTACTGCGCCGGCGGCACCACCTCGGCGTGCGATTTGTACATTTACCTGATCGAGCGCTTCTGCGGCGCCAATGTGTCCCAGGCCGTGGCGCGGGACATTCTGTATGAAGTGCAGCGCAGCTATTCACCGGGACGGATTGGATTCGGCGGGCAGAAGCTGCACCAGGACGTGATCATCCTGCAGATCCAGCACTGGCTCGAAGAACACTTCGCCGACAAGTTCCGTTTCGAAGACGTCGCCCGCGAACACGGCATGAGCATCCGCAACTTCATGCGCCGCTTCCAGACCGCCACCGGCGACAAGCCATTGCATTACCTGCAACGCCTGCGCATCGAAACCGCCAAGGGCTTGCTGTCCGGCAGCCGCAAGAGCATCAAGACCATCAGCTATGAAGTTGGTTATGACGATGCGAGTTTCTTCGCACGACTGTTCCGCCAGCATACGGAGTTGTCGCCGAACCAGTATCGGCAGCAGTTTCAGCAGGCTGCATAGCCAAACACCAACCGAATGTGGGAGCGAGCCTGCTCGCTCCCACATAGAACCTTGCGCCGGCCACGCAGTTCTTTTCGCTGTGCATTTTCCTACGCAAAAAGCGGAATACAGAGCGCCGGAGAACCCAACCCGGCCCACAGACGCAGCCCCTTAAAAACTTCAACATCTTCCCTGCAAACACCATCAGGGAAGATCAACCATGACTATCGGATAAAGCTACAACTACCCTTCATACATCGCCAAGGAGGCCGCCCGAACAAAGCGCTCGGCTAAAAACAAATGGGCGGCTCGCTTTCCCAATCCTCCGGATTTGTGCTTTGACTATCGTGCACTGGTAGAACAGGAAAACGGCATCGCCAGGGCAACTGACCCGCAACATAAAATCTGCATCATCGGCGCCGGCGTCACAGGCTTGACCGCCGCCAGAGAACTCTATCGCTGCGGCTTTACCCATATCACTCTCATCGAACAATCCAGACGCATCGGTGGCAGGCATCTGACCGTTCCCGGTAGCCGAACTCGGCAGAAAGCCATACACCGTTTGAAATGGGCGCCATGCGCATGCCCTTCTTCAACCGGGCGGATGAGCCACCGACAGAAGGTCGGTCGCTGATGGCTTACTACGCCAATCAATTTGAATTGGCGTTTTCAGACTTCGCCAACCCCGGTAGCCAATGGGTTAACTCGACAGGCATCTATCTCCGGGAGGGCAGCATGGGCGGCGGATCGGCGTCGCAAATGTTGATATGGAAAAACGAAGACGGCGTCACACCGCCTCCCGGCGATGAATTGCAAAAGGTTTATTCCAAGTGGAAAGCCTTTGCCGATCGCATGACCCGCCACGTTGCTGAGCTCTATGCGAGCCAGGAATGGGAAGCCATATGGGCTTCTATCGTTGAAAAATACGAGAGTGTCTCGTTCCGCGACCTGGTCAGCATGCCAGCACTGGAAGCTTGGGATGGCCGCTCACCCGGAGATTTCGGCGGAATGGGAATGTCTGCGCAAGAGTCCGCAATTTTTTACGCGATAGGTATAGGTGATGGTAGCTGGGGAGCTTTTTACGACGTCTGCTGCCTCTACCCTCTGCGTACCGCGATTTTCGGTTTCAGCAGCCAATTGCAACTGATCCATGGTCGAGTGGACTCAAACGGCGATCCACTGGATTCGCCCTACCTGAATAGCGAAACCGTTTTTGACTCAATGGGGCAGAGCTTCGACAGGCCCCGCTACATCGGCCTCGCCGCTTTGGACGAATGCCTGCTGTTTGTGAAAACCGAAGAAACCGGAAAGTCCATCTACGAACATTGCCTAGAAAGAAGCAATGGGCTTCTCACCGACTCATCCGTCACAAAACTGGAAAAGCTGACCAATCAAAAAATACGCGTCTATTACAACTGGAAACACAGTCAACCCGAGCAAATCCAGGAGCAATTTGATGACTTTGACTCGGTCATCATGACACTACCCTCCTGGCTGATTGAAACTCGAATCAAGCTCGAAAATTTCACCCGGGAGATGCTGCCTTTCGAGACGATTAACGCCTACAAAACCGCACACTGGGAAACTAGCTGCAAAGTGTTTGCACCGCTGAAAAAATCATTTCTCTCGAAAAACAAAAACATCCCACAAGCCATCGTAACCGACAGTTTTATCCACGATGTCTATACCTACCGCTACAACGACAATTACAGCTATGACTGCATCCTGCTGAGTTATACCTGGGAAGATGACGCAACCAAGCTCGCCTCATTCAGCGATAAGGAGCTGGTATCAAAATGCGCCGAAGAGCTGGATCGCATACTCATGAACTCTGCCAACATCCAGGAAAAAATCTCTCCCTACATCGGCATTGATCAAGCAGTGGTTCAGCGTTGGATCACTGATAAAAATGCCCTGGGCTGTGCCAAGCTTTACCGACCGGGCACCTACTACGATGCCGTCGGCCTGATGAAGTACAACCGGGACTTTGCTCATGTATCAGGCTTGTATTTGTCCGGCGAGTCATTTTCCGTCGATGCCGGTTGGACGGAGCCATGTTTTCGCGGTGCTGTCGATGCAGTGATTCATATCTGCAACAAAACCGCCGCGACCTTCAATGGCGGATTTTCCTTGAGCGACTACCCGCACTACCAACTCAAAATCTGATCACATCCCCGTTCCAGAGCCATGCACGCAATACATGGCTCTACCTCTCGCGCCGGCTACCCACTGCCATCAAACATCACACTGATCCATTTTAGGACAAGGACTACGACCTAAACGGAAGTAGCTGACTTACACCCCATTCCTGATACCCCTCTTATACACACGCCATTTAACAGCTTGAAGAACAATAAAAAGAGGAACGACGGAATGACTGAGCCAACAAGCCCTGTTCGTGTAGCAGTCGTGCAATTCGATCCACAAGTCGGCATCGAGAAATGTGTAGGTAATCTGCGTCGCAGCCTGGAATTGGCACTTGAAGCGGTAAACGGCGGTGCGAATCTCATCGTTCTGCCCGAGCTTTCCAATACTGGCTATTTCTTCAGTAATCGACAGGATGCCTTTGCCCACGCAGAAGCGGTTCCCGACGGGCCAAGCGTGCAGTGCTGGATCGACTTCGCCCGCGAACACAACGTTTACCTCGTGGCCGGTCTGGCCGAACGCGACGGCATGCGACTCTTCAACACCGGCGTTCTGGTGGGACCAGACGGTTTTATCGGCAAGTACCGCAAAGCCCATTTGTGGAATCTGGAGAAGCTCTGGTTCACCCCCGGCGACCTGGGTTTCCCGGTTTTCGACACACCGATCGGCCGCATCGGGCTGTTGATCTGCTGGGACATCTGGTTCCCGGAAGTGCCACGGATCCTCGCCCAGCAAGGCGCAGACATCATTTGCAGCCTGAACAACTGGGTCTGGACACCGCCGCCGCTGTTCGACGATGCCGGTAAGTGCATGGCGTCGTATCTGACGATGACCGCCGCTCACGTCAACAACGTGTTTATCGCTGCCGCCAGCCGGATCGGCGAGGAGCGCGGCGCGCGCTACCTGGGTTGCTCGTTGATTGCCGGAACCAACGGCTGGCCGATTGGCGCCGTGGCTTCGGCAGACAGGCAGGAAATCCTGTTTGCCGATGTTGACCTGACCAGCTCCCGCAGTGCGCCCATCTGGAACAACCTGAACGATCTGCATCGCGATCGCCGAGCCGATCTTTACGATCAGATGCTCGGCTACACCCAACACCCTTGCCTCCCACGTTGATCAGGAGGGCTATCGCATGGAAGTTACAACCGACAAAAACCAACCATCGCGTAAATCACCGATTGATACAGCCGTCGTCCTGATAATGATCGGCGCGACACTGCTGATCGTCTGGCTTTCTTTCAGCAACCGGACTTTCTGGGGAGCACATTGGCCCGGGTACGGCGACATGGTATCGCTGCTACCCGAACCGAGTGCCTGGTTGCGTTGGGTGTTAGGCGACATCAGCGAGGTGGCTTTCTACAAGCACGAGTTCGCCTCGATCGGCCTGCTGGCGGGCGCTTATCTGGCTTACTGGGCGAATCGAACGGGGAAATCCTGGCAAGGGTTTGCCATCTCCTATGGAACGGGACTTTGGCCCTGGCTGGTCACCAGTTCGTTGCTCGGGCTGCTGCTGAGCAATCTGCTGTGGGGCTGGACGGTGACAGCCACAACCTGGCAACCCACATTCGTAGCATTCGTCTCGCTGCCAGCGGCGATGGTGCTCATGTTTGGCGGAGGCTGGAGGGTCACGATCAACGGCGCACTCATGGGCGCCGTACTCGTCACACCGATGTGCCTGTTGATCGTCAACTACGTGTGCCAACCGCTGGCCTTGCCTGCAGTGATTGGCAATGTGCTGGGCATGGCGGTTGCCAGCATCCTGGCGTTTCTGTTCTGCCGCTATTGGCCGAACCTGGTGAAATCCAGGTCGTCGGAAACGCCACCCGCCTCGATCGCCCCCGCCAAGGCGCCCGACTATGGCGTCACCTGGAGCCTGCGCCGGATTCTGGCGGACTTTTCCGAAGCACCGTTCTTCGGCAATGAGCTGGCCAGCCTTGGCCTGATACTGGGTGCAGTGCTGGCATACAGCTTGAACCCTTCAAGCCCCGCGTACGGATCGGGCCTGTTGCTGCACATCATCGGCGCGCAGGCATTGGCCTCGGCAATCGGCGTGCTGATCTGGCGTCAACAATGGATGTTGCGCGGCTGGTATCCCACTTACATCCCGCTGGTTTCAGTGGTGCCCGCGGCGATCCTGGCCTATGGCGGCAGCTGGCAGATTATCGTCTCAAGTGCACTGCTGGGGGCATTACTCGCACCACCGCTGGCCTGTGTGATTGCCAGGAAATTACCGGCCGACATGCACGCCTACATCGCTAATGTACTGTCGATGGCCATCAGCACACTGCTGATCGTGCCGCTGATCGGTTTTTTGATCGCTGATTAATGCCCCAGCCATTCGGCTGTATCGCGGCCTCAAAAGCGGATACAGCCACTTTTCATTACAAACAAGCGAGGTATCCCATGGACCTGCCCAAACTGTCCATCGCGGCACTTGGCGGCACGGTAAGCATGCAAGCGAGCAATGCCGGTGAAGGCGTCATCCCGACCGTCAGCGGCGAAGCCCTTCTGACTTCCATACCGGAACTGACGACACTGGCCGGAGTGACCGTCGAGACCCTCGGCCTGCTGCCCAGTGCGTCCCTGGATTTCGAGTTTTTGCTGAACGTATTGTCCTGGGCTGAGTTTCAGGTCAAACAGGGCGCCGTTGGGGTCGTGATAACCCAGGGCACCGACACCCTCGAGGAAGCCGCGGTGTTTTTGGATTACCTGTGGCCCTACGACACCCCCTTGGTACTGACCGGTGCCATGCGTTCCGCAGCGCAGCCAGGTGCCGATGGACCGGCCAATCTGCTGGATGCATGTCGCGTTGCCTTGGCGCAGAACAGCCGGCAGCGCGGTGTCCAGGTCGTGATGAACGGACAGATTCATCAAGCGTGCAGCGTACGCAAAACCGATTCGCTGGCATTGCAGGCGTTTTCCTCTCCGGTCGTGGGGCCCGCGGGCCTACTGTTGGAAGACCGTGTTCGCTACCTGCGCCCGCCGGGGCCGCGCACGGTATTACCGTTGCCACAACAGACCACACAGAAGGTTGCGCTGCTTGAGGCCTCACTTTCGGCCGACACCCTGCTACTGGAAAATATTCTCGTACTCGATTACGACGGGCTGGTGATCGGCGGTTTCGGCGCCGGCCACATCTCGCAGCGCTGGGCGACAATGATTGAGCATATTGCCAAACGAATCCCCGTGATCATTGCGACCCGAACCGGCTCCGGCTCCACCGCACGATCCTCTTACGGTTTTAGCGGTGGTGAAATGGACTTGATCCGCAAGGGGGCATCGATGGCGGGTTTTCTATGTCCGCGAAAAGCCAGAATTCTGCTTTGGCTGCTGCTTGGTTGCCAACGGCAGCACGAGCTTGCGCAGTATCTCAACGAAGACATTTGACTTCAAAACAATGTACAAACCTGTGGGCGGAGGATTTGCGCTGACAAAAAAGGCCTGCAAACGCAGGCCTTTTTTTACTTTCCGAATCGTCCTACGGCTTGTGCGCCCGGGCCAGGAATTCGTGGGATTGCATTTCCAGCAGACGGCTGAGGGTTCGCTGGAACTCGAAGTTCAGGCGACCACCTGTGTACAGGTCTTTAAGCTCGACTTCGGCAGAAATGATCAGTTTCACGTTACGATCGTAGAACTCGTCGACCATGTTGATGAAGCGTCGGGCGATGTCGTCGGTGGTGACGCTCATCTGCTCGACATCGCTGAGCAGCACGGCGTGGAAGATCTTGCCCAGTTCGATGTAGTCGTTCTGGCTGCGCGGGCCGTCGCACAGTTCACGGAAGTTGAACCAGGCCACGTCATCGCAGGTGCGCAGGGCACGAATTTCACGGTTTTCGATCATCAGCACGTCATTTTCGACCGCCGCCGTGCACTCCGGTGTCAGCGCACGGAAGCTCTTGCGCAGGCTTTCGTTGGCGGCCGCATCGAGTGGATAGTGGAACAGTTCGGCTTGTTCGAGGTGACGCAGACGATAGTCGACGCCGCTGTCGACGTTGACGATCTCGGTATTCTGCTTGATCAGCGCAATGGCCGGCAGGAAGCGCGCGCGTTGCAGGCCGTCCTTGTACAGACCGTCCGGCACGATGTTCGACGTCGCGACCAGGGTCACGCCGTTCTTGAACAGTTCTTCCATCAGGGTGCCAAGGATCATGGCGTCGGTGATGTCGGAAACGAAGAATTCATCGAAGCAGATGACCCGGGCTTCGGTGGCGAAACGCTTGGCGATGATGGTCAGCGGGTTTTTCTCGCCGCCCAGGGTTTTCATCTCTTCGTGCACGCGCTTCATGAAGCGGTGGAAGTGTGTACGGGTCTTTTCCTTGAAGGGCAGCGCTTCAAAGAAGGTGTCCACCAGGTAAGTCTTGCCGCGACCTACGCCGCCCCAGAAATACAGGCCCTTGACCGGGGTCTGATCCTTCTTGCCAAACAACTTGCCCAGCAGGCCCGGCTTGTTTTGCTCGGCCGCGACCAGGTCGTCGTACAGCTGCTGCAAATGACGCACGGCAGTTTCCTGTGCGGCGTCATGGAAGAATTCCGGGCGTTTCAGATCAGCTTGATATCGTTCTAGGGGCGTCATAATTCGTTAGCAAGGCAACAAAAACGGGCCGACACTGTAGCGACGGCCCCGAGGAATGGCAATCGGCCCTTGGTCGGGCCGAACCGTTGTTTATTCCTGAACCGGCGTCAGGGCAATGCGCAAGGCTTCGATAGCCGCGTCGCGTGCGGTGCTGTCGGCGAAGGCCGGGCTGTCGGCAACGCACTCGCCTTCCAGCCAGACGCTGAAGCTCAGGTCTTCACTGCGCACGTCCAGATCCTGGCCCGCTTGCAGTTGCTTGGTCACTTGCCCCGCGGTTTTACCGTCGGCGAAGTTGCGCGACAGCAGCAGTTGTTCGCCATCGGCCGCCAGCAGACGGAAGCGGAAACTGCCGTCGTCTTCACGGAAGCTGACAAAACGAGCAGCCTTCACGGCTTTCTTCTTGGTGGTCGCCGCCACTTGAGTCTGGGCAACGAAGGAGCGCAGGCCCACCGCTTCACGCAGTTCGTTGAGGAAGGGTGTCGCTACCGAACGGGCTTTTTTCGCGCCGTGCTGCAGGATGTCTTCCAGATCCGCCGGGCGCTCGATCAGCTGGTTATAACGCTCGCGGGACTCGCCCAATTCGTTGTCAAGCAGTTGGAACAGACGATTCTTCGCCTCACCCCAACCCAGGCCCTGCAACAGTTCGCTGCGGAACTCGTCGGCTTGCGCCGGGGTGGCGAACGCCTGGAACAGGGTGAACAGGTGCGAGTTGTCCGGATCTTTGGCTTCGCCCGGCGCGCGGGAGTCGGTGACGATCCGCGAAATCGCGTCCTTCATCTCTTTGGCGCTGCTGAACAGTGGAATGGTGTTGTCGTAGCTCTTCGACATCTTGCGGCCATCCAGGCCCGGCAACGTGGCGACGCTCTCTTCGATCAACGCCTCGGGCATGGTGAAGAACTCTTTGCCCTGGCCAAACAGGTGGTTGAAACGCTGGCCGATGTCCCGCGCCATTTCCACGTGCTGGATCTGGTCGCGACCGACCGGCACCTTGTGCGCATTGAACATCAGGATGTCCGCGGCCATCAGCACCGGGTAACTGTACAGGCCCATGGTGATGCCGGCGTCCGGGTCTTCACCGGTCTCGACGTTCTTGTCCACCGAAGCCTTGTAGGCGTGGGCGCGATTGAGCAGGCCCTTGGCGGCAACGCAGGTCAGCAGCCAGGTCAGTTCGGGGATTTCCGGGATGTCGGACTGGCGGTAGAAGGTCACGCGGTCGACATCCAGGCCACCGGCCAGCCAGGTCGCAGCGATTTCCAGACGCGAGCGCTGGATGCGCAGCGGGTCATCGCACTTGATCAGGGCGTGGTAGTCGGCCAGGAAGTAGAACGAATCGGCATTGCTGTCACGGCTGGCGACGATCGCCGGGCGGATGGCGCCAGCGTAGTTGCCCAGGTGCGGCGTGCCGGTGGTGGTGATGCCGGTGAGGATACGGGTACGAGTCGTCATGGGTAATCGCTTGTCAGACTGCAATCAATTCGAGAGACGCGGCAGGATCAGATCCTTGAGATCGGTCAGCTTGCCATGAAAAAAGTGTCCGCATTCTGCCACTTTCAGCAGCTCATGGGGACGTTCGAGCTTGTCGGACCACTCGTAAACGACTTGTGGATCGATCACTTCGTCGGTTTCCGGCTGGATCAGGGTCAGTTCGCCGTGCTGCGGCAGCTGATCCTGATCGCCGAGGCGCATGACCGCCGGCGCGACCATGAACAGGTGCTTGAGCTGTTCGCCCTTCGCTTCCAGACGTCCGCCGAGACTTGCTGCAACAAATCCACCGAAGGAGAAACCGAACAGGGTCAGCGGCAATTCCGGGTGTCTGGCGCGAAACCATTCGGCCACAGCCTGGGCATCATCGACTTCACCGGTGCCCATGTCGTGGGAGCCTTCGCTGGCGCCGACGCCACGGTAGTTGAAGCGCAAGGTGATCAAACCGGCATCACGCGCGGTGCGCTGCAGGGTCGAGACCACTTTGTTGAGCATGGTGCCGCCCTGCACCGGGTTCGGATGGCAGATGAGCGCGAGGCCACGCGGCTGCTCGTTGTCCAGGTACAGTGCTTCCAGTTGACCCACCGGGCCATCAATCACTACAGGGGTTTCACGCATAAGCAAGGAAGGAACTCCGTGACCTCGGATCAGGTCGACTCGTCTAGCAAATTGTCTGTGGCTGTCTATTGCGAGTGAATCGCGGTATACAGCGCAGGTTCGAGCCGTTAACGTAAAGCAAAGCCGTTTATAGAGGAAGGACTCGTGGAACACTCGCTCTTAGTTTGGTTGTTACCGACTCTTGCCCTGGTTGTGGGTGTCGCCATTGGGTTCCTGATCGCTCGCGTTGCACCGAACGCCGCGCCCAGCCGCACGCAGCGTCAGCTGGACGATATTCAGGAACGTTTCGACAGTTATCAGAACGAGGTGGTGACCCACTTCAACAGCACCGCGACACTGGTCAAGAAACTGACTCAGAGCTATCAGGAAGTGCAGGACCATCTCGCCGAGGGCGCCAATCGTCTGGCCCTGGACGAACAGACTCGCCAACGCCTGCTGGCTTCCCTGCATGCCGATGCAGCACAGGCTCCACGGGAACGCCTGACGCCGCCACGCAATCAGGAACCGCCTCGCGACTACGCACCGAAAGCCCCGAACGCGCCGGGCATGCTCGATGAGCATTACGGCCTGAAGAAGTAATCAACTTTCGCGCATGGCAAAAAGCCCTCGGACAATCACTAGTCCGGGGGCTTTTTTGTTTCATGCATTCTTCTTTGCCTGTACTGGCCTCTTCGCGAGCAGGCTCGCTCCCACAATTGATCTTCAGCGGACACAGCCTCTGCGACCAAGGAGATCCCCTAATGAAATGGCTACCCCCGCTGCCCCCTGTGATCGCCCACTAAGCTTTCGCAGGGGGCTCATCGGAGATCGTTGCCATGAACAAAGTAGCTATTGCCGCCATCGACTTGGGAAAACACACCTTTCATCTACATGCACAGGATGATCGTGGTCACGAGCTGTACCGAAAAAAATTCAATCGGGTAACGCTCATGCAGCACCTGGCAAATCTCGAGCCCCTCGAGCCC
>NZ_JBFUHS010000039.1:0-42736 GCF_056402255.1 Pseudomonas sp. P4_B4 | reverse complement strand
TCGAGATACTCACAAAACACCGAAGCTATCACATACCCAATTTGCTGAAGCGAGACCAACCGGTCACGACTCAGTACCCGAATTTCTTGACGACCATAGAGCGTTGGAACCACCTGATCCCATCCCGAACTCAGCAGTGAAACGATGCATCGCCGATGGTAGTGTGGGGTTTCCCCATGTGAGAGTAGGTCATCGTCAAGATTAAATTCCGAAACCCCAATTGCGAAAGCAGTTGGGGTTTTGTTTTTGTCCGCGGGAAAGCCACGACTACTGGATTTCTATGCAATCGCTCGATGCGTGGCTATCATGCGGGCCTCATTGTGAGGCGAGACCTGCATGCTGACGTTGTTAAAGCTTCTTAAAGATGGCCGATTCCATTCGGGTCAAGCATTGGGTGCTGCCCTGGGCGTCAGTCGTAGTGCTGTGTGGAAGCAGCTTCAGCATTTGGAAGCTGAACTGGGTTTGTCTATTCATAAAGTTCGTGGGCGTGGCTATCAATTGTCCGCGCCATTAGCGCTGCTCGATCCTGCCGAGATAAGCGCTCAGGCGCTTTCTTGCGCCTGGCCCGTCCAGGTTTACGATTCAATCGACTCCACGAATGCCGAGGCGCTGCGTGCTATTGAGCGCGGGCAAGCGGCACCGTTTGTGGTGCTTTCGGAGCGGCAGACAGCCGGACGCGGGCGACGTGGTCGCAAGTGGGTCAGTCCATTCGCAGAAAACGTCTATTACAGCCTGGTGCTACGCATTGATGGTGGGATGCGTCAGTTGGAGGGTTTGAGTCTCGTCGTTGGGCTCGCTGTCTTGCAGACGTTGCGTGAACTCGGTATTGCAGCCGCTGGATTGAAGTGGCCTAACGATGTCCTTGTGGGCCAGAAAAAGATCGCGGGAATATTACTCGAGTTGGTTGGTGACCCTGCTGATGTGTGCCACGTGGTCCTGGGGGTTGGAATCAATGTGAACATGCAGTCCGCTGACGAGGTGGACCAGCAATGGACATCCCTGCGGCTCGAGTCGGGCAAATTGTTTGATCGCAACCAATTGGTCGCGGTGCTGGGGGAGATGCTGCAGCGATACCTGGCTCGTCACCAGGCGGGTGGTTTTTTGGCCATCCAGTCGGAGTGGGAGCAAAATCACCTGTGGCAGGGGCGAAGCGTGTCGTTGATTGCCGGTGTCAATCAAATTGATGGTGAGGTACTTGGTATCGATGGCCAAGGCGCCTTGCGCCTGAAGGTGGATGGTGTGGAGAAAGTCTTCAGTGGTGGTGAGTTGAGCCTGAGGTTGCGTGATGATTCTTGAGCTCGATTGTGGGAATAGTTTCATCAAGTGGCGTGTACTTGCTGTTAATGCTGGGCAGGTGCTCGGTGAGGGGGTCGTCGATTCCAATCTCGCATTGCTGGAGGGGTTGGGGGGGCTCAAAGGGCTTGCCCTTACGTTTTGCCGGCTGGTGAGCGTCAGGACCGCGGAGGAAACCGCTGCGCTGACGTCTTTGCTCAGGGATACCTTTGATATGCCGGTTGTGTGCGCAACGCCAGCACGTGAAATGTCAGGCGTGCGCAATGGGTATGAGGAGTTTGAGCGGCTGGGTCTGGATCGGTGGCTTGCAATGCTCGGAGGCTTTCATCTGGCTTCAGGTGCGTGCCTGGTGCTCGACTTCGGTACGGCCGTGACTGCTGACTTTATCGCTGCGGATGGGGAGCACCTGGGTGGTTTCATCTGTCCGGGGATGCCGTTGATGCGTAATCAATTGCGCACCCACACTCGCAAAATTCGTTATGGGGATCTGGCGGCCGAGCAGGCTCTGGAAAGTCTTGTTCCAGGTCGCGCGACTGTCGAGGCTGTAGAGCGTGGTTGTCTGTTGATGTTGCGCGGTTTTGTGCTGACCCAGCTCGAGTTGGCGCGCAGTTACTGGGGGGAGGACTTTGTCCTGTTCCTCACCGGAGGGGATGCGAGCCTGGTTACTGAGGTCGTGCCTCAGGCCAGGGTTGTTCCGGACTTGGTGTTTGTCGGATTGGCCATGGCCTGTCCCTTGTCCTGAGGTTTTTATGCGTTGGTTGTTTCTGCTGTTGCTTGTCCTCAATGGCTTCTACTACATCTGGCATCAACAAGAGGCTCCTCTGCGCGCGAAGGATGTCACGCCTTTGAGTCTGTATCGCGGATCTCAACAAGATATCCGCTTGTTGAGCGAAGCAAGTGACGTCTCCAAAGACAAGGGTAAGGCTGTCTCGACAGACAATGGCTGCCTTTATCTGGGCGGCTATACGCGCCAGGATGCCGCGCAGGCGGTTGAGCGTCGTTTGAGCGGGATGGAGGTCAAGTATCAGTCCCTGCCGAAAACTGCGACAGAAGGGGCAGGGTATTGGGTGCGTATCGCACCGGAAAGCCGGCGTTGGCTGGACGATTTGCAGCTGCAAAACCTTTCTAAAGAATTCAATGAGTTAAAACATAAAATAATGCCGTGCGAGGGGGTTGCACCCATCGAATAGTTTGCATAGAATGGCGCCCGCTCCACAGCGAACACCGGAAACGGTAAACGGTGTGAAGCGAGGTCAACGCAGCTAAGCTCAGGTTTTTAATGAGAAAAATGCTTGACAGAAGGCTGGCATGATGTAGAATGCCGGCTCGCTTAGGAGGGGTTCCCGAGCGGCCAAAGGGATCAGACTGTAAATCTGACGTCTACGACTTCGAAGGTTCGAATCCTTCCCCCTCCACCATTTTTAGCGAGAGCTGTAAGCCTCGCGGGTATAGTTTAGTGGTAGAACCTCAGCCTTCCAAGCTGATGATGCGGGTTCGATTCCCGCTACCCGCTCCAAGTTTACAGGTTTTGCACAGTGTTACGCTCTTGTAGCTCAGTTGGTAGAGCACACCCTTGGTAAGGGTGAGGTCAGCGGTTCAAATCCGCTCAAGAGCTCCATATAACAAGGCAGATATGAAAATATCTGCCTTTGTTTTAGGTGGTAGTGGTTGCGCCTGATTGTGTTTCTGAAGGTTGCCGGTGTCGTGGATGTCGGTGTTGCAGCCAAGGTTGCCTGGTAAGTGTTGTAAAGTCTTTTTCGGGTCGGCATAATGGTCGGCCTGATTTTGT
This sequence comes from Pseudomonas sp. P4_B4, assembly GCF_056402255.1. Lineage (NCBI taxonomy): Bacteria > Pseudomonadati > Pseudomonadota > Gammaproteobacteria > Pseudomonadales > Pseudomonadaceae > Pseudomonas > Pseudomonas sp. P4_B4. The sequence goes on along the minus strand of NZ_JBFUHS010000039.1, from coordinate 39,654 downwards.
TTTAGGTCAGTAGCTCAATTGGCAGAGCGACGGTCTCCAAAACCGTAGGTTGGGGGTTCGATTCCCTCCTGACCTGCCAGATTCACTCGGTGTGTCTGGCTTTCTTTTCACAGGATCTTCATAGATGACTCCTAAAGCTGAAGCTCAAGGCTCTCGTTTCGATCTCCTCAAGTGGCTTGTAGTAGTCGCTCTGGTGGTTGTTGGCGTTGTTGGCAATCAGTACTTTTCTGCTTCGCCGATCCTGTACCGCGTACTCGCATTGCTTGCTATTGCTGCCGTAGCTGCCTTTGTAGGCCTGCAGACGGTCAAGGGCAAGTCTTTCTTTGTACTGGTTAAGGAAGCGCGCACCGAGATTCGTAAAGTCGTTTGGCCAACTCGCCAAGAAACCACGCAGACCACGTTGATCGTTGTGGCTGTTGTTCTGGTTATGGCGTTGCTGTTGTGGGGGCTTGATTCCCTGCTCGGCTGGCTTGTTTCCTTGATTGTCGGCTAAGGGTGTCCCGTGGCTAAGCGTTGGTATGTTGTGCATGCTTACTCCGGTTACGAGAAGCATGTAATGCGCTCGCTGATCGAGCGCGTAAAGCTGGCCGGTATGGAAGATGGCTTCGGCGAGATTCTGGTTCCCACTGAAGAAGTGGTTGAGATGCGCAATGGCCAGAAGCGCAAAAGTGAACGCAAATTCTTCCCTGGCTATGTGCTGGTGCAGATGGATATGAACGAGGGTACTTGGCACTTGGTCAAGGATACTCCTCGGGTGATGGGTTTCATTGGCGGTACTGCCGATAAGCCTGCGCCAATCACCGATAAAGAAGCAGAAGCCATTCTGCGTCGCGTTGCCGATGGCAGCGACAAGCCGAAGCCGAAGACGTTGTTCGAGCCGGGTGAGTCGGTGCGTGTCAACGACGGTCCGTTTGCGGACTTTACCGGTGTTGTTGAAGAGGTTAACTACGAAAAGAGCCGGATCCAGGTCGCGGTGCTCATTTTCGGTCGCTCTACTCCGGTGGAGCTCGAGTTCAGCCAGGTCGAAAAGGTCTAGTTGAACAAAAATCCCAACCCCGCAGCCGTAGGCTGTGGGGTTTTGTCGTCACTGGGATAAACGCGCAAGTAACCGGGGAGCCTTTCGAGGCGTTTGAACCCGTAATTGGAGTGCCTCATGGCCAAGAAGATTACCGCTTACATCAAGCTGCAAGTGAAAGCCGCTCAGGCTAACCCGAGCCCACCTGTTGGTCCTGCTCTGGGTCAGCACGGCGTGAACATCATGGAATTCTGCAAGGCTTTCAACGCCCGTACTCAGGGTCTTGAGCCAGGTCTGCCGACTCCAGTGATCATCACTGTCTACAGCGACCGTAGCTTCACTTTCGAAACCAAATCCACCCCTGCTTCGGTTCTGCTGAAGAAGGCGGCCGGTCTGACCAGCGGTTCCGCTCGTCCGAACACCGTTAAGGTTGGCACCGTGACTCGTGCTCAGCTGGAAGAAATCGCGAAAACCAAAAACGCGGATCTGACTGCAGCTGATATGGAAGCAGCCGTGCGTACTATCGCCGGTTCTGCTCGTAGCATGGGCCTTAACGTGGAGGGTGTGTAATGGCTAAGCTGACCAAGCGTCAAAAGGCTATCGCCGGCAAAATCGAAGCAGGCAAGGCCTACAACTTTGTAGACGCCGCTGCCCTGCTGGCCGAGCTGTCGACTGTCAAGTTCAGCGAGTCGTTCGACGTAGCTGTAAACCTGGGTGTTGACCCGCGTAAATCCGACCAGGTCGTTCGTAGCGCTACTGTGCTGCCACACGGCACTGGCAAGACCGTTCGCGTTGCTGTGTTCACTCAGGGTCCAGCTGCTGAAGCCGCTCTGGCTGCCGGCGCTGACCGCGTAGGCATGGACGACCTGGCTGCCGAAATGAAAGGCGGCGACCTGAACTATGACGTAGTGATCGCATCCCCGGATGCAATGCGCGTTGTAGGTCAGTTGGGTCAGATCCTCGGTCCACGTGGCCTGATGCCTAACCCTAAAGTCGGCACCGTAACCCCAGACGTAGCTACCGCGGTTAAAAACGCCAAGGCTGGTCAGGTTCGTTATCGCACCGACAAAAACGGCATCATCCACACTTCCGTTGGCAAGATCGGCTTCGACGCCGTCAAGCTGAAGGAAAACGTTGAAGCCCTGATCGCTGATCTGAAGCGTATCAAGCCAGCTTCCTCGAAAGGCATTTACGTCAAGCGCGTTACCCTGAGCACCACTATGGGCCCAGGTCTGGTCATCGACCAAAGCTCGCTCGACGCGTAAGACACAGATTGGCGCAAGCGATTGCGCCAATTGAAAAATTGGGGTCCCTGCCTGGCGGGGGCTATCCAAGACCGTAGGCGACGCAAGTCTTAAACCACAAGCCTACGCAGATGGTGCTCCCGGTTCCTTACCGAATCAGACACCAAAACGACATCCGGTTTCGACCAGATGAAACGGTAACAAGCAGGAGTTAAACCCGTGGCAATTAAACTCGAAGACAAGAAGGCCATCGTCGCTGAAGTCAACGAGGCTGCCAAAGTCGCTCTGTCCGCTGTCGTGGCTGATGCCCGTGGCGTAACAGTAGGCGCGATGACCGGACTCCGTAAAGAGGCTCGTGAAGCTGGCGTTTACGTACGTGTTGTACGTAACACCCTGCTCAAGCGCGCTGTTGCTGACACTGAATTCAGTGTCCTCAACGACGTGTTCACTGGCCCTACCCTGATTGCGTTCTCCAAAGAACATCCAGGCGCTGCTGCCCGGATCTTCAAGGAATTCGCAAAGGGTCAGGACAAGTTCGAGATCAAGGCAGCTGCGTTCGAGGGCAAGTTCCTCGCAGCTAACCAAATCGACGTACTGGCAACTCTGCCGACCCGTGACGAAGCAATTTCTCAGCTGATGAGCGTGATTCAAGGCGCTACCAGCAAATTGGCTCGTACCCTGGCGGCAATTCGCGACCAGAAAGAAGCTGCTGCAGCCTAAGGCTCGTCAACTTCTCGCGTTTTTTGTTTTTTTCGATGGTCGCGTAGGCCGTCCCCAATATCAGGAATTAGATTCATGTCTATCTCTCAGAACGATATCCTTGAAGCAGTTGGCAACATGTCCGTAATGGAAGTTGTTGAGCTGATCAAAGCTTTCGAAGAAAAATTCGGTGTTACCGCTGCTGCTGCTTCGGCTGGTCCAGCTGCTGCTGCCGCTGTTGTTGAAGAGCAAACTGAATTCAACGTCATGCTGCTGGAAGCTGGCGAGAAGAAAGTTAACGTGATCAAGGCAGTACGTGAACTGACCGGTCTGGGCCTGAAAGAAGCCAAGGCTGTAGTTGACGGCGCTCCTGCCATGGTTCTGGAAGCAGTGACCAAAGATGCAGGCGACAAAGCCAAAGCAACTCTGGAAGAAGCAGGCGCTAAAGTCGAGCTGAAGTAAGCATCGACTTTGCGTCTCCAGCCCGAGCGTTAAGCGACAGGCTGATGGCTGGTGGCTCTTGCCACCGGCCTTTTTCCGTTATTGGCAGCCGACTGGGTCGGTGCCGATAACGTGCTGTAACCACCCGATGCGGTGGCGCAAACCATGGGGTTTGCACGATTTTCTGGCTGCTCCCGTCGGGAGGGGCCAAACAAGCAGGTGACCAAGCTGGGGAACGCTGATGGCTTACTCATATACTGAGAAAAAACGTATCCGCAAGGACTTTAGCAAGTTGCCGGACGTCATGGATGTGCCGTACCTCCTGGCCATCCAGCTGGATTCGTATCGTGAATTCTTGCAAGCGGGAGCGACTAAAGATCAGTTCCGCGACGTGGGCCTGCATGCGGCCTTCAAATCCGTTTTCCCGATCATCAGCTACTCCGGCAATGCTGCGCTGGAGTACGTCGGTTATCGCCTGGGCGAACCGGCATTTGATGTCAAAGAATGCGTATTGCGCGGTGTAACTTACGCCGTACCTTTGCGGGTAAAAGTGCGCCTGATCATTTTCGACAAAGAGTCGTCGAACAAAGCGATCAAGGACATCAAAGAGCAAGAAGTCTACATGGGTGAAATTCCCCTGATGACTGAAAACGGTACCTTCGTAATCAACGGTACCGAGCGTGTAATCGTTTCCCAGCTGCACCGTTCCCCGGGCGTGTTCTTCGACCACGACCGTGGCAAGACGCACAGCTCCGGTAAACTGCTGTACTCCGCGCGCATCATTCCTTACCGCGGTTCGTGGCTGGACTTCGAGTTCGACCCGAAAGACTGCGTATTCGTGCGTATCGACCGTCGTCGCAAGCTGCCTGCCTCGGTACTGCTGCGCGCGCTGGGCTATACCACTGAAGAAGTGCTGGACGCGTTCTATACCACCAACGTATTCCACGTGAAGGGCGAGACCCTGAGCCTGGAGCTGGTGCCTCAGCGCCTGCGCGGTGAAATCGCTGTCCTCGATATTCTGGATGACAAAGGCAAGGTTATTGTCGAGCAGGGTCGTCGTATCACCGCTCGCCACATCAACCAGCTGGAAAAAGCCGGGATCAAAGAGCTGGATGTGCCTCTGGACTACGTCCTGGGTCGTACAACCGCCAAGGTCATCGTGCATCCGGCAACCGGCGAAATCCTGGCAGAGTGCAACACCGAGCTGAACACCGAGATCCTGGCCAAAATCGCCAAGGCTCAGGTTGTTCGCATCGAAACTCTGTACACCAACGATATCGACTGCGGTCCGTTCGTCTCCGACACTCTGAAGATCGACTCCACCAGCAACCAACTGGAAGCGCTGGTCGAGATCTATCGCATGATGCGTCCTGGCGAGCCGCCAACCAAAGACGCTGCCGAGACCCTGTTCAACAACCTGTTCTTCAGCCCTGAGCGCTATGATCTGTCTGCGGTCGGCCGGATGAAGTTCAACCGCCGTATCGGTCGTACCGAGATCGAAGGTTCGGGCGTGCTGTGCAAGGAAGACATCGTCGCGGTACTGAAGACCCTGGTCGACATCCGCAACGGTAAAGGCATCGTCGATGACATCGACCACCTGGGTAACCGTCGTGTTCGCTGCGTAGGCGAAATGGCCGAGAACCAGTTCCGCGTTGGCCTGGTACGTGTTGAGCGTGCGGTCAAAGAGCGTCTGTCGATGGCTGAAAGCGAAGGCCTGATGCCGCAAGACCTGATCAACGCCAAGCCAGTGGCTGCGGCGGTGAAAGAGTTCTTCGGTTCCAGCCAGCTGTCGCAGTTCATGGACCAGAACAACCCGCTGTCCGAGATCACCCACAAGCGTCGTGTTTCTGCACTCGGCCCTGGTGGTCTGACGCGTGAGCGTGCTGGCTTTGAAGTGCGTGACGTACACCCGACTCACTACGGTCGTGTATGCCCGATTGAAACGCCGGAAGGTCCGAACATCGGTCTGATCAACTCCCTGGCCGCTTATGCGCGCACCAACCAGTACGGCTTCCTGGAAAGCCCGTACCGTGTGGTGAAAGACGCTCTGGTCACCGACGAGATCGTGTTCCTGTCCGCCATCGAAGAAGCCGATCACGTGATCGCTCAGGCCTCGGCCACGATGAACGACAAGAAAGTCCTGATCGACGAGCTGGTAGCTGTTCGTCACTTGAACGAATTCACCGTCAAGGCGCCGGAAGACGTCACCTTGATGGACGTATCGCCGAAGCAGGTAGTTTCGGTTGCTGCGTCGCTGATTCCGTTCCTCGAGCACGACGACGCCAACCGTGCGTTGATGGGTTCGAACATGCAGCGTCAAGCTGTACCAACCCTGCGCGCTGACAAGCCGCTGGTAGGTACCGGCATGGAGCGTAACGTAGCCCGTGACTCCGGCGTTTGCGTCGTGGCTCGTCGTGGCGGCGTGATCGACTCCGTCGACGCCAGCCGTATCGTGGTTCGTGTTGCCGATGACGAAGTTGAAACCGGTGAAGCCGGTGTCGACATCTACAACCTGACCAAATACACCCGCTCCAACCAGAACACCTGCATCAACCAGCGTCCGCTGGTGCGTAAGGGTGATCGGGTTCAGCGTAGCGACATCATGGCCGACGGCCCGTCCACCGACATGGGTGAACTGGCACTGGGTCAGAACATGCGCATCGCGTTCATGGCATGGAACGGCTTCAACTTCGAAGACTCCATCTGCCTGTCCGAGCGTGTTGTTCAGGAAGACCGCTTCACCACGATCCACATCCAGGAACTGACCTGTGTGGCCCGTGACACCAAGCTTGGCCCAGAGGAAATCACTGCCGACATCCCGAACGTGGGTRAAGCGGCTCTGAACAAGCTGGACGAAGCCGGTATCGTTTACGTAGGTGCTGAAGTTGGCGCAGGCGACATCCTGGTCGGTAAGGTCACTCCGAAAGGCGAGACCCAGCTGACTCCTGAAGAAAAACTGCTGCGTGCGATCTTCGGTGAAAAAGCCAGCGACGTTAAAGACACTTCCCTGCGTGTACCTACCGGTACCAAAGGTACTGTCATCGACGTACAGGTCTTCACCCGCGACGGCGTTGAGCGTGATGCTCGTGCCCTGTCGATCGAGAAGTCCCAGCTGGACGAGATCCGCAAGGACCTGAACGAAGAGTTCCGTATCGTTGAAGGTGCTACTTTCGAACGTCTGCGTTCCGCTCTGGTCGGCCACAAAGCCGAAGGCGGCGCCGGTCTGAAGAAAGGCCAGGACATCACCGACGAAGTTCTCGACGGTCTTGAGCACGGCCAGTGGTTCAAACTGCGCATGGCTGAAGATGCTCTGAACGAGCAGCTCGAGAAGGCTCAGGCCTACATCGTTGATCGTCGCCGTCTGCTGGACGACAAGTTCGAAGACAAGAAGCGCAAACTGCAGCAGGGCGATGACCTGGCTCCAGGCGTGCTGAAGATCGTCAAGGTTTACCTGGCAATCCGTCGTCGCATCCAGCCGGGCGACAAGATGGCCGGTCGTCACGGTAACAAGGGTGTGGTCTCCGTGATCATGCCGGTTGAAGACATGCCGCACGATGCCAATGGCACCCCGGTAGACGTCGTCCTCAACCCGTTGGGCGTACCTTCGCGTATGAACGTCGGTCAGATCCTTGAAACCCACCTGGGCCTCGCGGCCAAAGGTCTGGGCGAGAAGATCAACCGCATGATTGAAGAGCAGCGCAAAGTTGCCGAGCTGCGCAAGTTCCTGCACGAGATCTACAACGAGATCGGCGGTCGTCAGGAAAGCCTCGATGACTTCTCGGACCAGGAAATCCTGGATCTGGCTCAAAACCTGCGTGGCGGCGTTCCAATGGCCACTCCAGTGTTCGACGGCGCCAAGGAAAGCGAAATCAAGGCCATGCTGAAACTGGCGGACCTGCCAGAAAGCGGTCAGATGCAGCTGACCGACGGCCGTACCGGCAACAAGTTCGAGCGTCCGGTTACCGTTGGCTACATGTACATGCTGAAGCTGAACCACTTGGTAGACGACAAGATGCACGCTCGTTCTACCGGTTCGTACAGCCTGGTTACTCAGCAACCGCTGGGTGGTAAGGCGCAGTTCGGTGGTCAGCGTTTCGGGGAGATGGAGGTCTGGGCACTGGAAGCATACGGTGCCGCTTACACTCTGCAAGAAATGCTCACAGTGAAGTCGGACGATGTGAACGGCCGTACCAAGATGTACAAAAACATCGTGGATGGCGATCACCGTATGGAGCCGGGCATGCCCGAGTCCTTCAACGTGTTGATCAAGGAAATTCGTTCCCTCGGCATCGATATCGATCTGGAAACCGAATAACACGTGACGCGAATCGAGAGCGGGGCAGGATTGCCCGCTCTCTGCTCCGCCAGGAGGAAAGGCCTTGAAAGACCTACTGAATTTGCTGAAAAACCAGGGTCAAGTCGAAGAGTTCGACGCCATCCGTATCGGATTGGCATCGCCTGAGATGATCCGCTCGTGGTCGTTCGGTGAAGTTAAAAAGCCGGAAACCATCAACTACCGTACGTTCAAACCTGAGCGTGACGGCCTGTTCTGCGCCAAGATCTTTGGCCCGGTAAAGGATTACGAGTGCCTGTGCGGTAAGTACAAGCGCTTGAAGCACCGTGGTGTGATCTGCGAGAAGTGCGGCGTTGAAGTCGCGCTGGCAAAAGTTCGTCGTGAGCGCATGGCGCACATCGAACTGGCCTCGCCAGTTGCCCACATCTGGTTCCTGAAATCGCTGCCGTCCCGTATCGGCTTGCTGATGGACATGACCCTGCGTGATATCGAACGCGTTCTCTACTTCGAGAGCTACGTCGTTATCGATCCAGGCATGACCACCCTTGAAAAAGGTCAGCTGCTCAACGACGAGCAGTACTTCGAAGCGCTGGAAGAGTTCGGCGACGATTTCGATGCCCGCATGGGTGCCGAAGCTGTCCGCGAACTGCTGCACGCTATCGACCTGGAACACGAGATTGGCCGCCTGCGTGAAGAAATTCCGCAAACCAACTCCGAAACCAAAATCAAGAAGCTGTCCAAGCGTCTGAAGTTGATGGAAGCCTTCCAGGGTTCCGGCAACCTGCCAGAGTGGATGGTGCTGACCGTTCTACCGGTTCTGCCGCCAGATCTGCGTCCACTGGTCCCGCTGGATGGCGGTCGCTTCGCGACTTCCGACCTCAACGATCTGTATCGTCGAGTGATCAACCGTAACAACCGCTTGAAGCGCCTGCTTGATCTGTCCGCTCCGGACATCATCGTGCGCAACGAAAAGCGTATGTTGCAGGAAGCTGTCGACGCACTGCTCGACAACGGTCGTCGTGGCCGCGCTATCACCGGTTCCAACAAGCGTCCTCTGAAATCCCTGGCTGACATGATCAAGGGTAAGCAGGGTCGTTTCCGTCAGAACTTGCTCGGTAAGCGTGTTGACTACTCCGGCCGTTCGGTAATTACCGTAGGTCCGACCCTGCGCCTGCATCAGTGCGGTCTGCCGAAGAAAATGGCTCTCGAGCTGTTCAAACCGTTCATTTTCGGCAAGCTTGAAATGCGTGGTCTCGCTACCACCATCAAGGCTGCCAAGAAGATGGTCGAGCGCGAGCTGCCGGAAGTCTGGGACGTTCTCGCTGAAGTGATTCGCGAACACCCGGTTCTTCTCAACCGTGCACCGACCCTTCACCGTCTGGGTATCCAGGCGTTTGAACCGGTACTGATCGAAGGTAAGGCTATCCAGCTGCACCCTCTGGTCTGCGCCGCGTACAACGCCGACTTCGACGGCGACCAAATGGCCGTGCACGTACCGCTGACGCTGGAAGCCCAGCTCGAAGCGCGTGCGTTGATGATGTCGACCAACAACATTCTGTCGCCAGCCAACGGTGAGCCAATCATCGTTCCGTCGCAGGACGTTGTATTGGGTCTGTACTACATGACGCGTGAAGCGATCAACGCCAAGGGCGAAGGTCGTGTGTTCGCGGATCTGCAGGAAGTTGACCGTGTGTTCCGTGCCGGCGAAGCCGCACTGCACGCCAAGGTTAAAGTCCGGATCAACGAAACCGTCAACGACCGTGATGGCGGCAGCGTGAGCAACACCCGTATCGTTGACACCACTGTCGGCCGTGCTCTGTTGTTCCAGGTTGTGCCAAAAGGTCTGTCGTACGACGTCGTCAACCTGCCGATGAAGAAAAAGGCGATCTCCAAGCTGATCAACCAGTGCTACCGCGTGGTTGGTTTGAAAGAGACCGTTATTTTCGCTGACCAGTTGATGTACACCGGTTTTGCTTACTCGACCATTTCCGGCGTTTCCATCGGTGTTAACGACTTCGTTATCCCGGATGAGAAAGCCCGCATCATCGCGGCTGCAACCGATGAAGTGAAAGAGATCGAAAGTCAGTACGCCTCGGGCCTGGTAACTCAGGGCGAGAAGTACAACAAAGTAATCGACCTTTGGTCGAAAGCTAACGACGAAGTCTCCAAGGCAATGATGTCGAACCTCTCGAAAGAGAAGGTTATCGACCGTCACGGCAACGAAGTTGAGCAAGAATCGTTCAACTCGATGTACATGATGGCCGACTCCGGTGCTCGAGGTTCTGCTGCGCAGATCCGTCAGCTGGCCGGTATGCGTGGTCTGATGGCCAAGCCGGACGGCTCCATCATCGAAACGCCGATTACTGCGAACTTCCGTGAAGGTTTGAGCGTACTTCAGTACTTCATCTCCACTCACGGTGCTCGTAAGGGTCTTGCGGATACTGCGTTGAAAACCGCTAACTCCGGTTACTTGACGCGTCGTCTGGTAGACGTTGCGCAGGATCTGGTTGTGACCGAAGTTGACTGCGGGACCGAACACGGTCTGCTGATGACTCCGCACATTGAAGGCGGTGACGTTGTAGAGCCGCTGGGTGAGCGCGTATTGGGTCGTGTTATCGCCCGTGACGTATTCAAGCCGGGTACCGAGGACGTCATCGTTCCTGCCGGCACCCTGGTAGACGAGAAGTGGGTCGAGTTCATCGAGCTCAACAGCATCGACGAAGTGATCGTGCGTTCGCCGATCAGCTGCGAAACCCGCTTCGGTATTTGCGCCAAGTGCTACGGTCGCGATCTGGCTCGTGGTCACCAGGTGAACATCGGTGAAGCGGTCGGCGTTATCGCTGCCCAGTCCATCGGTGAGCCGGGTACCCAGCTGACGATGCGTACGTTCCACATCGGTGGTGCGGCAAGCCGGACCTCCGCTGCGGACAGCGTCCAGGTGAAGAATGGCGGTACTGTTCGTCTGCACAATTTGAAGCACGTGGAACGAGTGGATGGTTGCCTGGTTGCCGTGTCCCGTTCCGGTGAGCTGGCCATCGCGGATGACTTCGGTCGTGAGCGTGAGCGTTACAAGCTGCCGTACGGTGCCGTGATTTCGGTTAAAGAAGGTGACAAGGTCGAAGCTGGCGCCATCGTGGCCAAGTGGGATCCGCACACTCACCCGATCGTTACCGAAATGAAAGGTACCGTGACCTACGTGGGCATGGAAGAAGGCATCACGATCAAGCGTCAGACTGACGAATTGACCGGTATGACCAACATTGAAGTACTTGATGCCAAAGATCGCCCAGCTGCCGGTAAGGACATCCGTCCTGCCGTGAAGATGGTCGACGACAACGGCAAGGATCTGTTGCTGCCAGGTACTGACGTTATCGCTCAGTACTTCCTGCCAGCCAACGCCCTGGTCGGTGTAGCGGACGGTGCGAAGATCGCGATCGGTGATGTTATCGCTCGTATCCCGCAAGAGACTTCGAAAACTCGCGACATCACCGGTGGTCTGCCGCGTGTTGCCGACTTGTTCGAAGCCCGTCGTCCGAAAGAAGCGTCGATTCTGGCTGAAGTCAGCGGCACCATCGCGTTCGGTAAAGAGACCAAAGGCAAGCGCCGTCTGGTCATCACCCCGAACGACGGTACCGACCCGTATGAAGAGCTGATTCCGAAGTGGCGTCACCTGAACGTCTTCGAAGGCGAACAGGTAAACCGCGGCGAAGTTATCTCCGACGGTCCGAGCGATCCACACGACATCCTGCGTCTGCTGGGTGTGAGTGCGCTGGCCAAGTACATCGTTAACGAGATCCAGGACGTTTACCGTCTGCAAGGCGTGAAGATCAACGACAAGCACATCGAGACCATCCTGCGTCAGATGCTGCGTAAAGTTGAGATCGCTGAATCCGGCGATTCCAGTTTCATCAAGGGCGACCAGATGGAATTGACTCACGTTCTGGTAGAGAACGAGCGTCTGAGCGGCGAAGACAAGTTTGTCTCCAAGTTCACTCGCGTTCTGCTGGGTATCACCAAGGCGTCGTTGTCCACCGAATCGTTCATCTCGGCGGCTTCCTTCCAGGAAACCACTCGCGTACTGACCGAAGCGGCGGTAACCGGCAAGCGCGATTACCTGCGCGGCCTGAAAGAAAACGTGGTCGTGGGTCGTCTGATCCCGGCCGGTACCGGTCTGGCTTATCACAGCGAGCGTAAGCGCCGCCGTGATGCAGACAAGCCGTTGCGCGTAAGCGCCAGTGAAGTGGAAGCTGCACTGACCGAAGCGCTGAACTCGAGCGGTAACTGAGTTCTGCGGTAAATGAGTGTGAGGCCCTGGTCACTCCGTTCATCGAATCGAGACAATTTGTCGAGATTGGATGAGCGGGGAGGGCGGGGCCTTGCCTTGACTGGGGACAAGATCCTCTTTAGACTCTTGTACCCCTAAATTTGGCGGGAACTCGTTCCTGCCATTTTGCTTTTCTTGCAAGACAATAGCGTCGCAAGACAACAGTGGAGCTAGTAGATGGCAACTATCAACCAGCTGGTACGTCAGCCGCGTAAGCGTATCGTCGAGAAATCCGACGTGCCTGCGCTGCAGAACTGCCCGCAACGCCGTGGCGTGTGCACCCGTGTGTACACCACCACGCCGAAAAAACCTAACTCGGCACTGCGTAAAGTATGCCGTGTGCGCCTGACCAACGGTTTCGAGGTTTCCTCGTACATCGGCGGTGAAGGCCACAACCTGCAAGAGCACAGCGTGGTACTGATCCGCGGCGGTCGTGTAAAAGACTTGCCAGGTGTTCGTTACCACACCGTTCGCGGTTCGTTGGATACTTCCGGTGTTAAAGGTCGTAACCAGGGTCGTTCGAAGTACGGTACCAAGCGTCCGAAATAATCGGCCGTTTTGCAGTTTTTCATTTTATTGAGTCGATAAGAGTAAGGTCGGGCACGCATCCACAGGAGCTGTCCCGGGCTAACCTGAAGACCGTTTGAGGGCTTATCAATGCCAAGACGTCGCGTAGCAGCCAAGCGTGAGATTCTGGACGATCCGAAATACGGAAGCCAAATCCTCGCCAAATTCATGAACCACGTAATGGAAAGCGGCAAGAAAGCCGTTGCCGAGCGTATCGTTTATGGTGCCCTGGATACCGTGAAGGCTCGTAAGGCCGGCACCGATCCCCTGGAACTCTTCGAAAAAGCACTCGACGCCATCGCTCCGCTGGTCGAAGTGAAGTCGCGCCGCGTTGGTGGTGCTACTTACCAGGTTCCGGTCGAGGTTCGTCCTTCCCGTCGTAACGCTCTGGCAATGCGCTGGTTGGTAGACTACGCCCGCAAGCGCGGCGAGAAGTCTATGGCTCTGCGTTTGGCTGGCGAACTGTTGGACGCTGCCGAAGGTAAAGGTGCTGCAGTTAAGAAGCGTGAAGACGTTCACCGTATGGCTGAAGCCAACAAGGCTTTCTCGCACTACCGCTTCTAATTTTAGCGTCACTCATTTTGCGAGGGCTTTATGGCTCGTACAACACCGATTAATCGCTACCGTAACATTGGTATCGTTGCACACGTGGATGCTGGTAAAACCACCACCACTGAGCGCGTCCTTTTTTACACTGGCAAAAGTCACAAAATGGGCGAGGTGCATGACGGCGCCGCGACCACAGACTGGATGGTGCAGGAGCAGGAGCGTGGTATTACCATTACTTCTGCTGCCATTACCGCCTTCTGGCAGGGTTCTGCGAAGCAGCACAAGGACCAGTACCGTTTCAACGTCATCGATACCCCGGGCCACGTAGACTTCACTATTGAAGTTGAGCGTTCCCTGCGCGTACTCGACGGCGCGGTCGTTGTGTTCTGTGGTACTTCCGGCGTTGAGCCTCAGTCCGAAACCGTATGGCGTCAAGCCAACAAGTACGGTGTTCCACGTATCGTTTACGTGAACAAGATGGACCGTGCCGGTGCGAACTTCCTGCGTGTGATCGCTCAGATCAAGCAGCGTCTGGGTCACACTCCGGTGCCTATCCAGTTGGCTATCGGTTCCGAAGACAACTTCCAGGGTCAGATCGATCTGATGACCATGGAAGCGGTTTACTGGAACGATGCCGACAAGGGCATGACCCCTCGTCGTGAAGCCATCCCTGCTGAACTGCAGGAACTGGCTGAAGAGTGGCGCAACAACATGGTTGAGGCTGCGGCCGAAGCCAGCGAAGAGCTGATGAACAAGTACCTTGAAGGTGAAGAGCTCACCATCGAGGAAATCAAGGGTGCTCTGCGTCAGCGTACTATCGCTGGTGAGATCGTTCTGGCTGTTTGCGGTTCTTCCTTCAAGAACAAGGGTGTTCCCCTGGTTCTCGACGCCGTTATCGACTACCTGCCGGCTCCAACCGACATTCCTGCCATCAAGGGTACCGACCCTGATGACGAGGAAAAGCAAATGGAGCGTCATGCAGACGACAACGAGCCGTTCTCGGCTCTGGCGTTCAAGATCGCTACCGACCCATTCGTGGGTACCTTGACTTTCGTCCGTGTTTACTCGGGCGTGTTGGCCTCCGGCGACGGCGTGATCAACTCGGTCAAAGGCAAGAAAGAGCGCGTGGGCCGTATGGTGCAGATGCACGCAAACGCCCGTGAAGAGATCAAGGAAGTACGCGCTGGTGACATCGCGGCCTTGATCGGCATGAAGGACGTCACCACTGGTGAAACCTTGTGCAACGCTGACAAGCCAATCATCCTGGTTCGCATGGACTTCCCGGAGCCGGTTATTTCGGTTGCCGTTGAGCCTAAGACCAAGGATGACCAGGAAAAAATGGGTATCGCTCTGGGCAAACTTGCTCAGGAAGACCCGTCTTTCCGCGTCAAGACTGATGAAGAGACTGGTCAAACGATCATCTCTGGCATGGGCGAGTTGCACCTGGACATCCTGGTTGACCGGATGCGCCGTGAGTTCAACGTCGAAGCCAACATCGGCAAGCCTCAGGTTTCGTATCGTGAGCGCATCACGAAGAATTGCGAAATCGAAGGCAAGTTCGTTCGTCAGTCCGGTGGTCGTGGCCAGTTCGGCCATTGCTGGATCCGTTTTGCTCCTGCTGACGAAGGTCAGGAAGGTCTGCAATTCGTGAACGAAGTAGTGGGTGGTGTGGTTCCTAAGGAATACATCCCGGCTATCCAGAAGGGTATCGAAGAGCAGATGAAGAACGGCGTTGTTGCCGGCTATCCGCTGATCGGCCTGAAGGCTACCGTGTTTGATGGTTCTTACCACGACGTCGACTCGAACGAGATGGCGTTTAAGGTGGCTGCTTCCATGGCGACCAAGCAACTGGCCCAGAAGGGTGGTGGTGAGTTGCTCGAGCCGATCATGGCGGTAGAGGTTGTTACGCCTGAAGACTATATGGGTGACGTGATGGGCGACCTTAACCGTCGTCGCGGCATGATTCTGGGTATGGAAGACACGGTCTCCGGCAAGGTGATCCGTGCTGAAGTTCCGTTGGGCGAGATGTTCGGTTATGCGACCGACGTTCGTTCGATGTCCCAGGGTCGCGCAAGCTACTCTATGGAATTCAAAAAATACAATACAGCTCCGTCGCACATCGTCGAAACTGTAACCAAAAAACAAGGCTGATTCAGTCCTTTAGGCAAGGAGTTAATTGTCGTGGCTAAAGAAAAATTTGATCGTTCCCTACCGCACGTCAACGTTGGCACCATCGGTCACGTTGACCACGGTAAAACCACTCTGACCGCAGCTCTGACTCGCGTTTGCTCCGAAGTTTTCGGTTCTGCAATCGTTGATTTCGATAAAATCGACAGCGCGCCAGAAGAAAAAGCTCGTGGTATCACCATCAACACCGCTCACGTTGAGTACAACTCGGCCATTCGTCACTACGCTCACGTTGACTGCCCAGGTCACGCTGACTACGTGAAGAACATGATCACCGGTGCTGCCCAGATGGACGGCGCGATCCTGGTTTGCTCGGCCGCTGATGGTCCGATGCCGCAAACCCGTGAACACATCCTGCTGTCCCGTCAGGTAGGCGTTCCGTACATCGTGGTTTTCCTGAATAAGGCTGACCTGGTAGACGACGCTGAGCTGCTGGAACTGGTCGAGATGGAAGTTCGCGACCTGCTGTCCACCTACGACTTCCCGGGCGATGACACTCCAATCATCATCGGTTCGGCTCGTATGGCGCTGGAAGGCAAAGACGACAACGAAATGGGTACTACCGCTGTTAAGAAGCTGGTAGAGACTCTGGACAGCTACATCCCAGAACCAGTTCGTATGATCGACAAGCCATTCCTGATGCCAATCGAAGACGTATTCTCGATCTCGGGTCGTGGTACTGTTGTGACTGGTCGTATCGAGCGCGGTATCGTTCGCGTTCAAGATGCGCTGGAAATCGTTGGTCTGCGTGACACTACCACCACCACCTGCACCGGTGTTGAAATGTTCCGCAAGCTGCTCGACGAAGGTCGTGCTGGCGAGAACTGCGGCGTTCTGCTGCGTGGTACCAAGCGTGACGACGTTGAGCGTGGCCAGGTTCTGGTTAAGCCAGGTTCGGTTAAGCCGCACACCAAGTTCACCGCAGAAGTTTACGTTCTGAGCAAGGAAGAAGGCGGTCGTCACACTCCGTTCTTCAAAGGCTACCGTCCACAGTTCTACTTCCGTACTACTGACGTGACTGGTAACTGCCAGCTGCCAGAAGGCGTTGAAATGGTAATGCCAGGTGATAACATCCAGATGGAAGTTACCCTGATCAAGACCATCGCGATGGAAGACGGCCTGCGTTTCGCTATCCGTGAAGGCGGTCGTACCGTCGGCGCTGGCGTCGTAGCCAAAATCATCGAGTAAGCATCTCCTTTGAGATAGCTTCGATGCTTTGAAAAGCCCCCGCTCAGCGGGGGCTTTTTTATTGGGTTGACACCTATCTGGGGCGTCTATAGAATTGCGCCTCCTTTTAACGGGCGTATTGCGCTCGCTGGGAATAGCAGCCGGAGTCTGAAATCCAATGCAAAATCAGCAAATCCGTATCAGGTTGAAGGCTTTTGACCATCGCCTGATCGACCAATCCACCCAGGAAATCGTGGAAACCGCGAAACGTACTGGTGCACAAGTGCGTGGTCCAATTCCACTGCCTACCCGTAAAGAGCGGTTCACCGTTCTGGTCTCCCCGCACGTCAACAAAGACGCGCGTGACCAGTACGAGATCCGTACTCATAAGCGCGTACTGGACATCGTCCAGCCAACGGATAAAACCGTTGATGCACTTATGAAGCTTGATCTGGCGGCCGGTGTGGAAGTACAGATCAGCCTCGGCTAAGACTCGGTCTTAGTCGTGTAACGCTCTGAAATGGGCGGCCATAGCGGGTGAAAGCCCCGTACACTCATGAGGTTTACAACATGACTATTGGTGTAGTCGGTCGTAAATGCGGTATGACCCGTATTTTCACCGAAGAAGGTGTCTCCATTCCGGTCACGGTCATTGAGATCGAGCCGAATCGCGTCACCCAGTTCAAAACTGAAGAGACCGATGGCTATCGTGCAGTGCAAGTCACTGTCGGCGAGCGTCGTGCTTCGCGTGTAACAGCAGCTCAGGCTGGCCACTTCGCTAAAGCGAACGTTGCCGCTGGTCGTACCGTAATGGAATTCCGCCTTGAAGAAGGCGAGTACCAGGCCGGCGATCTGATCAACGCTGAAATCTTCGCCGCTGGTCAACTGGTTGATGTAACCGGTCAGTCCAAGGGTAAAGGCTTCCAGGGTACGATCAAGCGTTGGAATTTCCGCGGGCAAGATAACACCCACGGTAACTCCGTATCCCACCGCGTTCCAGGCTCTATCGGCCAGTGCCAGACTCCTGGTCGTGTATTCAAGGGCAAAAAAATGTCCGGTCATATGGGCGCTGAGCGCGTGACCGTGCAGTCCCTCGAAGTAGTGCGCGTGGACGCTGAACGCAATCTGTTGTTGGTCAAGGGCGCTGTTCCTGGCGCTACTGGCGGCAACTTGGTTGTACGTCCAGCAGCCAAGGCTCGCGGTTAAGGGGAAGCTGACATGCAATTAAATGTAAATGACGCTCAAGCGATCGAAGTTTCCGAACTGACATTTGGCGGCGAATTCAACGAGACGCTGGTTCACCAAGCAGTCGTAGCCTACATGGCTGGCGGTCGTCAGGGTTCCAAGCAGCAAAAGACCCGTTCCGACGTTCGTGGTGGCGGTAAGCGCCCATGGCGTCAGAAAGGTACTGGCCGTGCTCGTGCCGGTACTATCCGTAGCCCAATCTGGCGTGGCGGCGGTACCACTTTCGCAGCTCGTCCTCAGGATCACTCCCAGAAGCTGAACAAGAAGATGTATCGCGCAGCAATGCGTTCCATCCTTGCTGAGCTGGTGCGTACTGATCGTCTGGTCGTGGTTCAGGATTTCGCCGTTGAAACGCCGAAAACCAAAGACCTGCTGGGCAAGCTGAACAACATGAGCCTGACCGACGTTCTGATCGTGTCCGACGCTGTTGATCAGAACCTGTACCTGGCTGCTCGTAACCTGCCACACGTAGATGTACGTGACGTGCAAGGTTCCGATCCAGTTAGTCTGATCGCATACGACAAGGTGTTGATCACCGTGTCGGCCGTGAAGAAATTCGAGGAGCTGCTGGGATGAACCAGGAACGCGTATTTAAAGTTCTGCTTGGCCCGCACGTTTCCGAGAAGGCTACGGTTCTGGCAGACAAGAAAGGCCAGTTCGTTTTCAAGGTTGCTACCGACGCAACCAAGCTGGAAATCAAGAAGGCCGTCGAAAGCCTGTTCAGCGTGAAAGTAGAGCGTGTTACTACCTTGAATGTTCTGGGTAAGAGCAAGCGCACTGCTCGCGGTCTGGGCAAGCGTAATGACTGGAAGAAGGCAGTTATCTCCCTTCAGCCAGGCCAAGATCTCGATTTCAGCAGCAGTGCTGAGTAAGGAAGGGGTGCATCATGGCAATCGTTAAATGCAAACCGACTTCCCCTGGCCGCCGTTTTGTGGTCAAGGTGGTCAACCAGGAGCTGCATAAAGGCGCTCCTCACGCACCGCTGCTCGAGAAGAAATCGAAGACTGGTGGTCGTAACAACAATGGCCGTATTACCACTCGTCACATCGGTGGTGGTCATAAGCAGCATTATCGTCTGGTCGACTTCCGTCGCAACGACAAAGATGGCATCTCTGCCACTGTCGAGCGTATCGAATACGATCCAAACCGTACTGCTCACATCGCTCTGCTGCTGTACGCAGATGGCGAGCGTCGCTACATCATCGCCCCTAAAGGCGTGAGCGCTGGCGACCAGCTGATCGCAGGTGCCCTGGCACCGATCAAGCCGGGCAACGCTCTGCAACTGCGCAACATTCCAGTTGGTAGCACCGTACACGGCATCGAATTGAAGCCAGGTAAAGGCGCTCAGATCGCTCGTTCCGCTGGTGCTTCGGCTCAGCTGATCGCTCGTGAAGGCGTGTACGTTACCCTGCGTCTGCGTTCCGGTGAAATGCGTAAAGTCCTGGCTGAATGCCGTGCGACCCTGGGCGAAGTCTCGAACTCCGAGCACAGCCTGCGTTCGCTGGGTAAAGCTGGTGCCAAACGCTGGCGTGGCGTTCGCCCAACCGTTCGTGGTGTTGCCATGAACCCGGTTGACCACCCACATGGTGGTGGTGAAGGTCGTACCTCTGGTGGTCGTCATCCGGTATCGCCATGGGGCTTCCCGACTAAGGGCGCGAAGACTCGTGGTAATAAGCGTACCGACAAAATGATCGTCCGTCGTCGCAAGTAAATAGAGGGATACGACAGTGCCACGTTCTCTGAAAAAAGGTCCTTTTATCGATCTTCACCTACTGAAGAAGATCGAAGTGGCGGCGGAAAAGAACGATCGCAAACCGGTGAAAACCTGGTCGCGTCGTTCGATGATCCTGCCACAAATGGTCGGTTTGACCATCGCAGTACACAACGGTCGTCAGCACGTCCCAGTTCTCGTGAACGAAGACATGGTCGGCCACAAACTGGGCGAGTTCGCCGGTACCCGCACTTATCGCGGGCACGTGGCAGACAAGAAAGCCAAGCGTTAAGGGGTTAGGAAATGGAAGTAGCCGCTAAGTTGTCGGGCGCTCGAATCTCCGCCCAGAAAGCCCGCTTGGTCGCCGACCAGATCCGCGGGAAGAAGGTGGGCGAAGCGCTCAACCTGTTGGCTTTCAGTAGTAAGAAAGCCGCCGAGATCATGAAGAAAGTGCTGGAGTCGGCCGTAGCCAACGCCGAGCATAACGAAGGCGCAGACGTTGATGACCTGAAGGTCAGCACCGTTTTCGTCAACGAAGGGCGTTCGCTGAAGCGCATCATGCCACGTGCCAAAGGCCGTGCTGATCGCATCGTCAAGCGGTCTTGCCATATCACTGTCAAGGTTGCTGACAAGTAACGGAGTCGAAGAGATGGGTCAGAAAGTACATCCCATTGGCATTCGCCTGGGAATCGTCAAGGAGCACACCTCCGTCTGGTACGCAGACGGTCGGACTTATGCGGACTATTTGCTCGCAGATCTGAAGGTGCGTGAGTATCTCCAAGACAAACTAAAAAGCGCGTCCGTAAGCCGTATCGATATCCATCGTCCGGCCCAAACTGCACGTATCACCATCCACACCGCTCGTCCAGGTATCGTTATCGGGAAGAAGGGTGAGGATGTTGAGAAACTGCGTCAGGACCTGACCAAGCAAATGGGTGTGCCTGTGCACATCAATATCGAAGAGATCCGCAAGCCGGAGCTCGACGGTATGCTGGTTGCGCAGAGCGTAGCTCAGCAGCTGGAGCGTCGCGTAATGTTCCGTCGCGCTATGAAGCGCGCTGTACAGAACGCCATGCGCATTGGTGCCAAAGGCATCAAAATCCAAGTGAGCGGTCGTCTCGGCGGTGCTGAAATCGCACGTACTGAATGGTATCGCGAAGGTCGTGTGCCATTGCACACCCTGCGTGCCGACATCGACTATGCCAACTACGAAGCTCACACCACTTACGGTGTGATCGGTGTAAAGGTTTGGATCTTCAAAGGCGAAGTAATTGGTGGTCGCCAAGAAGAACTGAAACCACAAGCACCAGCGCCTCGTAAAAAAGCTGCTAAGTAAGGGGTACGCCAAATGTTGCAACCAAAGCGTACGAAGTTCCGCAAGCAGATGACAGGCCACAACCGTGGTCTGGCTCAGCGCGGTAGCAAAGTCAGCTTCGGCGAGTTCGCGCTGAAGTCTGTAGCTCGTGGTCGTCTCACCGCTCGTCAGATCGAGTCAGCGCGTCGTGCACTGACCCGTCACGTTAAACGTGGCGGCAAGATCTGGATCCGTGTATTCCCGGACAAGCCGATCTCCAAAAAACCTCTCGAGGTTCGGATGGGTAAAGGTAAGGGTAACGTCGAATACTGGGTAGCCCAGATTCAGCCAGGCAAAGTCCTGTATGAAATCGAGGGTGTAACTGAAGAGCTGGCGCGTGAGGCTTTTGCCCTGGCTGCTGCAAAGCTGCCGCTCGCCACCGCCTTTGTTAAACGGACGGTGATGTGATGAAAGCGAATGAACTTCGTGAAAAATCCGCACAGCAGCTGAACGAGCAACTGCTCGGCTTGCTGCGCGACCAGTTCAATCTGCGTATGCAGAAAGCAACTGGCCAGTTGGGGCAGTCTCATCTGCTCTCGCAAGTTAAGCGTGACATCGCTCGCGTGAAGACTGTGCTCAACCAGCAGGCAGGTAAGTAATCATGGCTGAAGCCGAAAAAACTGTCCGTACGCTGACTGGCCGTGTTGTCAGCGACAAGATGGACAAAACCATCACCGTTCTGATCGAGCGTCGCGTTAAGCACCCGATCTACGGTAAATACGTTAAGCGTTCGACTAAGCTGCACGCGCACGACGAAACCAATCAGTGCCACATCGGCGACAAAGTCACTATTCGTGAAACTCGTCCTTTGGCCAAGACCAAGTCTTGGGCGCTGGTTGATGTTCTCGAACGCGCTGTGGAAGTCTAAGGACTAGGGGTCGGAGAAATTATATGATTCAGACTCAATCCATGCTCGATGTGGCCGATAACAGCGGCGCTCGCCGTGTTATGTGCATCAAGGTGCTGGGTGGCTCCCATCGTCGTTACGCTGGTATCGGTGACATAATCAAAGTTACCGTGAAGGAAGCAATTCCTCGCGGTAAAGTGAAAAAAGGCCAAGTGATGACTGCTGTTGTAGTCCGCACTCGTCACGGCGTACGTCGTGCTGATGGCTCCATTATCCGCTTTGATGGCAACGCTGCTGTTCTTCTGAACAACAAGCAAGAGCCGATCGGCACCCGTATCTTTGGGCCAGTGACCCGTGAACTTCGTACTGAGAAGTTCATGAAGATCGTCTCGCTCGCCCCAGAAGTGCTGTAAGGAGATCCGACATGCAAAAGATTCGTCGTGACGACGAGATCATCGTGATCGCCGGCAAAGACAAAGGTAAGCGCGGTAAGGTGCTTAAGGTTCTCGCTAACAACCGTCTGGTTATTGGTGGTCTGAACCTGGTCAAGCGTCATACCAAGCCTAACCCGATGTCGGGCGTGCAGGGCGGTATCGTCGAAAAAGAAGCTCCACTGGATGCTTCTAACGTCGCCATTTTCAACGGCGAAACCAACAAGGCTGACCGCGTTGGTTTCAAAGTAGAAGACGGCAAGAAAATTCGTGTCTTCAAGTCGACCCAAAAAGCGGTTGATGCTTGAACACTGCTAGGTAGATGAGACCATGGCACGACTAAAAGAGATTTACCGGAAGGAAATTGCTCCGAAACTTAAGGAAGAACTTAAGCTTTCGAACGTGATGGAAGTTCCGCGCGTTACCAAAATCACCCTGAACATGGGTCTGGGCGAAGCGATCGGCGACAAAAAAGTCATCGAGCACGCTGTTGCTGACCTGGAAAAGATCACCGGCCAGAAAGTCGTTGTGACCTACGCTCGCAAATCCATCGCTGGCTTTAAAGTCCGTGAAGGTTGGCCGATCGGCGTCAAAGTGACCCTGCGCCGTGAGCGTATGTACGAGTTCCTGGATCGTCTGCTGTCGATCTCCCTGCCTCGGGTTCGCGACTTCCGCGGCCTGAATGCCAAGTCCTTCGATGGTCGTGGCAACTACAGCATGGGCGTGAAAGAGCAGATCATCTTCCCGGAAATCGACTACGACAAGATCGATGCTCTCCGCGGTCTGGACATCACCCTGACCACCACTGCCAAGAACGATGATGAAGGCCGCGCTCTGCTGCGTGCGTTCAAATTCCCGTTCCGCAACTGATTGGAGTAGGACCATGGCCAAGATGAGCATGAAAAACCGCGAGCTGAAGCGTCAGCTCACGGTTGCCAAGTACGCCAAGAAGCGTGCAGCACTGAAAGCTATCATCGTTGATCTGAACGCAAGTCCAGAAGCGCGTTGGGAAGCTACAGTAGCCCTGCAGAAGCAGCCACGTGACGCAAGCGCTTCGCGCATGCGTAACCGCTGCCGCCTGACCGGTCGTCCACACGGCGTTTACCGCAAGTTCGGCCTCGGCCGTAACAAGCTGCGTGAAGCTGCCATGCGTGGTGACGTACCGGGTCTGGTTAAAGCCAGCTGGTAAGTACTGTCAAAGTCTCGGTGTCCAGGATCGCAAGATCCTGACCGCCGGTGGCCTTGAATCTGGATCAAGCCCCTTTTGGGGCTTGATTCATTTCTGGGGTGTGTCTAGAATACCCGGCTCGCCTGAGCCCGTGTTTTTCATGCTCGGAGATTCTCGGCGACACGTAATAGCCGCAAGGCTAATTTTTTTGTATTAGGAGCGTCTAGCCCATGAGTATGCAGGACCCGTTAGCGGACATGCTAACTCGTATCCGTAATGCCCAGATGGCTGAAAAGTCCGTCGTAAGCATGCCATCTTCCACGTTGAAGGTAGCTGTTGCCAAAGTCCTGAAGGACGAAGGTTACATTGCGGGTTATCAGATCAGCAGCGAAATCAAACCACTGCTGTCCATCGAGCTGAAGTACTTCGAAGGCCGTCCGGTTATCGAAGAAGTGAAGCGCGTTAGCCGTCCAGGCCTGCGTCAGTACAAGTCCGTCGATGATCTGCCAAAAGTTCGTGGCGGTC
This sequence comes from Pseudomonas sp. P4_B4, assembly GCF_056402255.1. Lineage (NCBI taxonomy): Bacteria > Pseudomonadati > Pseudomonadota > Gammaproteobacteria > Pseudomonadales > Pseudomonadaceae > Pseudomonas > Pseudomonas sp. P4_B4. The sequence continues at coordinate 15,886 of NZ_JBFUHS010000039.1, read as the reverse complement.
TCGGTGTGTCTATCGTCTCCACCAACAAAGGTGTGATGACGGATCGTGCTGCGCGCGCTGCCGGTGTCGGCGGCGAAGTTCTTTGCACTGTGTTCTAAGGGGGGATAAGCATGTCTCGCGTCGCTAAGAACCCCGTTAAGCTGCCAGCCGGTGTCGAAGTAAAATTCGCAGGCCAGCAGCTTTCGGTGAAGGGTGCCAAGGGTACTCTTGAACTGAACATCCATTCGTCCGTTGAGATCGTTGAAGAAGCTGGTGAGCTGCGTTTCGCTGCTCGCAATGGCGATCAACAAACTCGCGCAATGGCCGGTACCACGCGTGCGTTGGTAAACAACATGGTCCAAGGCGTAAGCCAAGGCTTCGAGCGCAAGCTCCAGCTGGTCGGTGTTGGTTACAAGGCGCAAGCAAAAGGCACGGTTTTGAACCTGGCCCTTGGCTTCTCGCACCCAGTGGATTACGAACTGCCGGAAGGCATCACCGCTGAGACTCCTAGCCAGACCGATATCCTGATCAAGGGCATCGATAAGCAGCTGGTAGGTCAAGTGGCCGCTGAGATCCGCGACTTCCGTCCACCAGAGCCGTACAAAGGCAAAGGTGTGCGCTACGCGGACGAAGTCGTCCGTCGTAAAGAAGCCAAGAAGAAGTAGGGCATAGCAAATGACCGACAAAAAAGTTACTCGACTGCGTCGCGCTCGCAAAGCACGCCTGAAAATGCACGAACTCGAAGTCGTGCGTCTCTGCGTGTTCCGCTCGTCGCAGCACATCTACGCCCAGGTCATCTCGGCCGACGGCAACAAAGTCCTGGCAAGCGCCTCGACTTTGGATAAAGAACTGCGTGATGGTGCCACCGGCAACATCGACGCGGCCACAAAGGTTGGCCAGCTGGTCGCTACGCGTGCTAAGGCCGCTGGCGTCTCGCAAGTGGCTTTCGACCGCTCTGGCTTCAAGTACCACGGCCGCGTTAAAGCGCTGGCTGATGCTGCTCGTGAAGCTGGGCTGGAGTTCTAAGTTATGTCAAATAACGACCAAAAGCGCGACGAAGGCTACATTGAGAAGCTGGTTCAAGTTAACCGCGTAGCCAAAACCGTTAAAGGCGGCCGTATCTTCACTTTCACCGCGTTGACCGTGGTTGGTGATGGTAAAGGGCGTGTTGGCTTCGGCCGTGGCAAGTCGCGTGAAGTGCCTGCTGCGATCCAGAAGGCAATGGAAGCTGCTCGCCGCAACATGATTCAAGTTGACCTGAACGGCACTACTCTGCAGTACGCAATGAAGTCCGCTCACGGCGCTTCGAAGGTGTACATGCAGCCTGCTTCTGAAGGTACCGGTATCATCGCTGGCGGCGCTATGCGTGCTGTCCTCGAAGTTGCTGGCGTTCAGAACGTTCTGGCCAAGTGCTACGGCTCGACTAACCCGGTAAACGTGGTTCACGCCACTTTCAAGGGTTTGAAAGCAATGCAGTCTCCTGAATCCATTGCCGCCAAGCGTGGCAAAAGCGTCAAGGAGATCTTCTGATCATGGCTACCGTAAAAGTAACGCTGATCAAAAGCATGACCGGCCGCATCCCTAACCACAAACTGTGCGTTAAGGGTCTGGGTCTGCGTCGCATCGGTCACACTGTAGAAGTCCAGGATACTCCCGAGAATCGCGGGATGATCAACAAGGCTTACTACATGCTGCGTGTCGAGGGTTAATCGATGAAACTCAATGATCTGAGTCCAGCGCCGGGTTCCCGTCGCGAAAAGCATCGTCCGGGCCGTGGTATCGGTAGCGGTTTGGGTAAGACTGGTGGCCGTGGTCACAAAGGTCAGACCTCCCGCTCCGGTGGCACCATTGCTCCAGGCTTTGAAGGCGGTCAACAGCCGCTGCATCGTCGCCTGCCGAAGTTCGGTTTCGTTTCCCTGAAGGCCATGGATCGCGCAGAAGTGCGTCTGTCCGAGCTGGCTAAAGTGGAAGGCGACATCGTCACCGTGCAGTCCCTGAAAGATGCCAACGTGATCAACGTCAACGTACAGCGTGTGAAAATCATGCTGTCCGGTGAAGTGACTCGCGCTGTCACTATCGGCAAGGGAATCGGCGCCACCAAAGGTGCGCGTGCGGCTATCGAAGCAGCTGGCGGCAAGTTCGAGGAATAAATGGCTAAGCAAGGTGCTCTCTCTGCGCTCGGCAAAGGCGGTATGTCTGAACTCTGGGCTCGTCTGCGTTTTCTGTTCCTGGCGATTATCGTCTACCGAATAGGCGCACACATCCCGGTTCCAGGTATCAACCCGGACCGACTCGCGGACCTGTTTCGACAGAATGAGGGGACCATTCTTAGCTTGTTCAACATGTTTTCCGGCGGCGCGCTGGAACGGATGAGCATCTTTGCACTGGGGATCATGCCGTACATCTCGGCATCGATCATCATGCAACTGATGACCGCCGTCAGCCCGCAGCTGGAGCAGTTGAAGAAGGAAGGTGAAGCTGGCCGTCGCAAGATCAGCCAGTACACCCGCTACGGCACTGTCGTCCTCGCTCTCGTCCAGGCCATTGGCATGTCCATTGGTCTGGCGGGGCAGGGCGTTGCGTTCACTGGTGACTTTGGCTTCCATTTCGTCGCGGTATCCACGTTTGTGGCTGGTGCGATGTTCATGATGTGGCTGGGTGAGCAGATTACTGAGCGTGGTGTTGGCAACGGTATCTCGATGTTGATTTTTTCGGGTATCGTCGCCGGTCTTCCGAGAGCGATCGGGCAGTCTTTCGAGTCTGCACGTCAGGGTGATATCAACATCTTCGCCCTGGTTGCCATCGGTTTGCTGGCAGTAGCGATTATCGGTTTCGTGGTGTTCATTGAGCGTGGTCAGCGTCGTATTGCTGTTCACTACGCCAAGCGTCAGCAGGGCCGCAAGGTCTTCGCTGCGCAGACCAGCCACTTGCCGCTGAAGGTGAACATGGCCGGTGTTATTCCGGCTATTTTCGCGAGCAGCATTTTGCTGTTCCCGGCTTCGTTGGGTGCCTGGTTCGGTCAGTCTGAAGGTATGGGCTGGTTGCAGGACATCTCGCAGTCGATCGCTCCTGGTCAGCCGTTGAATATTCTGCTGTTTAGTGCAGGGATTATTTTCTTCTGCTTCTTCTATACGGCGTTGATGTTCAATCCGAAAGACGTAGCGGAAAACCTGAAGAAGTCCGGTGCCTTTATTCCGGGCATCCGTCCAGGTGAGCAGTCTGCGCGCTACATTGATGGCGTTCTGACTCGCTTGACCATGTTCGGTGCTCTTTACATGACGGCCGTCTGCCTGTTGCCCCAGTTCCTGGTGGTTGCAGCCAACGTACCGTTCTACCTTGGCGGGACCTCGTTGCTGATCGTCGTCGTGGTTGTGATGGACTTCATGTCCCAAGTACAATCGCACCTCGTTTCGCACCAGTACGAATCCCTGATGAAGAAAGCCAACCTGAAGGGTTACGGCAGCGGCATGCTGCGCTGACCCATAAGGTTCGAGGAGTTGGTGATGAAAGTTCGTGCATCGGTGAAAAAGCTGTGCCGTAACTGCAAGATTATTCGCCGCGAAGGTGTTGTTCGAGTAATTTGCAGCGCGGAACCGCGTCACAAACAGCGCCAAGGCTGAGTGTGATTGTGCTTCAAGCCCGGCAGCTAGTGCGCTGCCGGGTTGATTATTTGTTATTACAGCGATATTATCTCGCGCCCTATTTCTTGGCTTCCGGGGCGTAGGTAGCTGTCAATTGGAGTCCCACTGAATGGCCCGTATTGCAGGCGTTAACATTCCAGATAACAAGCATACTGTTATCTCGCTGACCTACATCTATGGTGTTGGTCGCACTACTGCACAGAAAATTTGTGCAGAGACTGGGGTAAACCCAGCAGCAAAGATCAAAGATCTGAGCGACGAGCAAATTGAACAGCTGCGTGGCGAAGTGGCGAAGTTCACCACTGAAGGTGACCTGCGTCGCGAAATCAACATGAAAATCAAGCGCTTGATGGACCTCGGTTGCTATCGCGGTCTGCGTCATCGTCGCGGTCTTCCAGTACGCGGTCAGCGTACCAAGACCAACGCGCGTACCCGTAAAGGTCCGCGTAAGCCGATCCGCAAGTAATCGCCCCAGCGAATCGACAGGAATTTAATCATGGCAAAACCTGCTGCTCGTCCTCGTAAAAAAGTTAAAAAGACAGTGGTTGATGGCATCGCCCACATCCATGCATCTTTTAACAACACCATCGTGACCATCACCGACCGTCAAGGTAACGCTCTTTCCTGGGCTACCTCCGGTGGTTCGGGTTTCCGCGGTTCCCGCAAGTCCACCCCGTTTGCTGCTCAAGTAGCTGCTGAACGTGCTGGTCAAGCTGCGCTGGAATACGGCCTGAAAAACCTCGACGTCAACGTCAAAGGTCCAGGTCCAGGTCGTGAATCCGCAGTCCGCGCTTTGAACGGCTGTGGCTACAAGATCGCCAGCATCACCGACGTGACGCCAATCCCGCACAACGGGTGCCGTCCGCCGAAGAAGCGCCGCGTGTAATCCAGGAGATTGTAAAGAATGGCTCGTTACATTGGTCCAAAATGCAAACTCGCTCGTCGCGAAGGCACCGATCTCTTCCTGAAGAGCGGCGTGCGCGCGATCGAATCGAAGTGCAACATTGAAGCAGCACCTGGTATCCACGGCCAACGCCGCGGTCGCCAGTCCGACTACGGCACCCAACTGCGTGAAAAGCAGAAGGTCCGTCGTATCTACGGCGTTCTCGAGCGTCAATTCAGCGGCTACTACAAAGAAGCTGCTGGCAAGAAAGGTGCAACCGGTGAAAACCTGCTGCAACTGCTCGAATGCCGTCTGGACAACGTTGTATACCGTATGGGCTTTGGTTCGACTCGTGCCGAATCCCGTCAGCTGGTATCGCACAAGTCGATCAGCGTAAACGGTCAGACCGTTAACGTTCCGTCCTACCAGGTTCGTGCTGGTGACGTGGTCGCTGTTCGCGAGAAAGCAAAAAATCAACTTCGCATTGTCCAAGCTCTCGATCTGTGTGCCCAACGTGGCCGCGTAGAATGGGTAGAAGTAGACACTGAGAAGAAGTCGGGCGTTTTCAAGAACGTTCCAGCTCGCAGTGATCTGTCCGCCGACATCAACGAAAGCCTGATTGTCGAGCTCTACTCCAAGTAAGGGCTAGAAAATAGGTGCATCCATGCAGATTTCGGTAAATGAGTTCCTGACACCCCGCCACATTGATGTGCAGGTTGTCAGTCCAACCCGCGCCAAGATCACTCTCGAGCCTCTCGAGCGTGGCTTTGGCCATACCCTGGGCAACGCGCTGCGCCGCATCCTGTTGTCCTCAATGCCCGGCTGTGCAGTAGTCGAGGCCGAGATTGACGGTGTGCTCCACGAGTACAGCGCCATCGAAGGTGTACAGGAAGACGTAATTGAAATCCTGTTGAACCTTAAAGGTCTGGCTATCAAGCTGCACGGTCGTGACGAAGTTACGCTGACCTTGTCGAAGAAGGGTTCGGGGGTGGTTACCGCTGCCGATATTCAGCTGGATCATGATGTCGAGATCGTTAATCCCGATCACGTAATCGCTAACCTGGCGTCTAACGGCGCCCTGAACATGAAGCTCGTAGTAGCTCGTGGTCGTGGTTATGAACCGGCAGATTCGCGTCAGAGCGATGAAGACGAAAGCCGCAGCATCGGTCGCTTGCAGCTTGACTCTTCGTTCAGCCCGGTTCGCCGTATCGCATACGTGGTGGAAAACGCCCGTGTCGAGCAGCGTACTAACCTGGACAAGCTGGTTATTGATCTGGAAACCAACGGTACTCTGGATCCTGAAGAGGCAATTCGCCGCGCTGCAACCATCCTGCAACAGCAGTTGGCTGCGTTCGTCGACCTCAAGGGTGACAGTGAGCCAGTGGTTGTCGAGCAGGAAGACGAGATCGATCCGATCCTGCTTCGCCCGGTTGACGATCTGGAACTGACTGTACGTTCGGCTAACTGCCTTAAGGCGGAAAACATCTACTACATCGGTGACCTGATTCAGCGTACCGAAGTAGAGCTGTTGAAGACTCCGAACCTGGGCAAGAAATCCTTGACTGAAATCAAGGACGTTCTGGCCTCCCGCGGTCTGTCCCTCGGCATGCGCCTCGACAACTGGCCGCCTGCAAGTCTTAAGAAGGACGACAAGGCGACTGCCTGATCGTCGTAATCACCGAACGTAGTGTTTGGTAAGGAATGAACCATGCGTCATCGTAAAAGTGGTCGTCACCTGAGCCGCACCAGCTCGCACCGCAAGGCCATGTTCCAAAACATGGCGGTGTCGCTGTTCGAGCACGAGCTGATCAAAACTACTCTGCCAAAAGCTAAAGAACTGCGCCGCGTTGCCGAGCCGCTGATCACTTTGGCCAAGATAGATAGCGTTGCTAACCGCCGTCTGGCTTTCGACCGTACTCGTTCGAAAGCTATCGTTGGTAAGCTCTTCAACGACCTGGGCAAGCGTTACGCTACCCGTGAGGGTGGCTACCTGCGCATCCTCAAGTGCGGTTTCCGCGCTGGCGACAACGCGCCTATGGCGTACGTCGAGTTGGTTGATCGTGCTACTGCTGGCGAAGCTGTATCTGCCGAGTAAGACGTCAGTCTGAAACAAAGAACCGGGCCTAGTGCCCGGTTTTTTGTGCCTGTAAGAAACGCGCTGTTTGTACAAGCGTCTCCTTCGTCCACATCGTCATGATGTGATGGGGATGATCATTAGTTTTTCTCTATCGATGTCTGCAAGTTAATGAATTTGTGGCTGTCATATTGATGATCAATACTCCCTCTCAGCCGATAGCCGGCAGTTCAAGACCGACAGAGGAAGGAAGATCGCATGAGCCAAAACACAACGCTTACCACCGCCAGTGGCGCTCCTGTTGCCGATAACCAGAATTCCCGTTCCGCCGGCCCTCGTGGCCCGCTGCTGCTCGACGACTTTCACCTGATCGAGAAGCTGGCCCACTTCAACCGTGAAAACATCCCTGAGCGCCGTGTACACGCCAAAGGCTCGGGTGCCTACGGTACGTTCACCGTGACGCGCGATATCACTCAATACACCAGCGCGAAGCTGTTTGAGGCAGTCGGCAAGCAAACCCCGACTTTCCTGCGGTTTTCCACCGTGGGCGGTGAACGCGGTTCGGCCGATACCGAGCGTGATCCGCGCGGGTTTGCCTTGAAGTTTTACACCGAGGAAGGCAACTGGGACATCGTCGGCAACAACACCCCCGTGTTCTTCATTCGCGATCCACTGAAGTTTCCAGACTTTATCCACACCCAGAAGCGTTTGCCGCAAAGCAACCTGAAGAGTGCCCAGATGATGTGGGACTTCTGGTCGCATTCGCCCGAGGCGCTGCACCAGGTCACCATCCTGTTCTCCGACCGGGGTATTCCTGACGGATACCGCCACATGCACGGCTTCGGCAGCCACACTTACAGCCTTATCAACGCCCAAGGTGAGCGTCACTGGGTGAAGTGGCACTACAAGACCAAGCAGGGGATCAAGAACCTTGCTCCTGCTGAGGCTGCGCGCCTGGCGGGTACTGATCCGGATTACGCCCAGCGCGACTTGTTCAATGCCATCGAGCAGGGTGATTTCCCGAAATGGCGCGTGTGCATTCAGATCATGAGCGAGGCTCAGGCGGCGGCGCACTACGAGAACCCGTTTGATGTCACCAAAACCTGGTCGCAGAAAGAGTTTCCACTGATTGAAGTCGGAGAACTTGAGCTCAATCGCAATCCGCAGAACTACTTCGCGGAAGTCGAGCAAGCGGCGTTCGGTCCCAGCAATATGGTCCCGGGTGTTGGTCTGTCGCCGGATCGTATGCTGCAAGGTCGGGTCTTCGCCTACGCGGACGCTCATCGCTACCGTGTCGGCACCAATCACCAGCAGTTGCCCGTCAACGCTCCGCGGAGTCCGGTCAACACTTACCAGCGCGATGGCTCGATGGCTTTTGGCAGCAATGGCGGCTCGACGCCGAACTACGAGCCGAACAGCTACGTCGAGTCGCCGAAGCAGGCGCCTCGTTACGCAGAGCCCGCGTTGGCCCTCAGTGGTGCCGCCGATCGTTACGACCACCGTGAAGATACTGATTACTACAGTCACGCCGGCGCGTTGTTCCGCTTGATGACTGAAGAGCAGAAATCACTGTTGGTTGGCAATATCGCCGGTGCGATGGCGGGTGTGTCGAGTGATGTGGTTGACCGTCAGTTGCAGCACTTCTACAAGGCCGACCCGGCGTATGGAGAAGCAATCGCAAAGCTGCTCAACGTACAGCTTAACGAAGTCTAAATGAGAAGCAGAACCGCCCTTGTTTGGGCGGTTTTTGCGTTATTTCGGCTGGTTTTCTCAGAATATCTTCGCTTTTATTGCGTCTTGCGAGTGACGATACGGGCATGTTGGTTCAAACTACAACTTTCAAGCAGGGAGATGTAGGGCGATGCAAGGCCACCCAGATGTGATCGATTACCTCAACACGTTGCTGACCGGCGAACTGGCCGCGCGTGATCAATATTTCGTCCACTCGCGGATGTATGAGGACTGGGGTTTCACCAAGCTCTACGAACGAATCAACCACGAGATGGAAGAGGAAGCAGGGCACGCCGATGCCCTGATGCGCCGGATTCTGATGCTCGAAGGCACGCCGCGCATGCGTCCGGACGATCTCGATATCGGCACCACGGTGACCGAGATGCTCGAAGCGGACTTGCGCCTGGAATACAAGGTCCGTGCTGCGCTGTGCAAGGGCATCAAGCTCTGCGAGCAGCACAAGGACTATGTCAGCCGCGAAATGCTGCGGGTTCAATTGCATGACACCGAAGAAGATCACACCTACTGGCTCGAGAAGCAGTTGGGTCTTATCAAGTTGATCGGGCTTGAGAACTACCTGCAATCCCACACCTGATTGCTGCGAATACAAAAAAGCCCCTGTCACTGATGAAGTGACAGGGGCTTTTTCATGGGGCCCGGTTAAGCCCGGTCACGTTCCAGCAGCGGCTTGAGGTAGTAACCGGTATGAGATTGCTTCATCTCTGACACTTCCTCCGGCGTGCCGACGGCAATAATCTGCCCGCCCTTGGAACCGCCCTCCGGACCCAGGTCCACCAGCCAGTCAGCGGTCTTGATCACGTCCAGGTTGTGTTCGATCACTACCACTGTGTTGCCGTGGTCGCGCAGGCGATGCAACACGTCCAGCAGTTGCTGGATATCTGCGAAGTGCAGCCCGGTGGTGGGTTCGTCGAGGATGTACAGGGTCTTGCCGGTATCGCGCTTGGACAGCTCGCGGGACAGTTTCACCCGCTGGGCTTCACCGCCGGACAGCGTGGTCGCCGATTGCCCCAGCTTGATGTACGACAGGCCGACGTCCATCAACGTTTGCAGCTTGCGCGCCAGGGCCGGTACGGCATCGAAGAACACCCGCGCTTCCTCGATGGTCATCTCGAGGGTTTCGTGGATGCTCTTGCCCTTGTACTTGATCTCCAGGGTCTCGCGGTTGTAACGCTTGCTCTTGCACACGTCGCAGGGCACGTAGATGTCCGGCAGGAAGTGCATCTCGACCTTGATCAGGCCGTCGCCCTGGCAGGCTTCGCAGCGGCCGCCCTTGACGTTGAAGGAGAAGCGCCCCGGCCCGTAGCCCCGGGAGCGGGACTCCGGTACGCCGGCGAACAACTCGCGGATTGGTGTGAACAATCCGGTGTAGGTAGCCGGGTTGGAACGCGGTGTACGGCCGATCGGGCTCTGGTCGATGTCGACGACCTTGTCCAGGTGCTCCAGGCCCTTGATGCTGTCGTGGACGGCCGCTTCAAGGGTAGTGGCGCCATTCAGCGCCGTGGCGCTCAGCGGGAACAGGGTGTTGTTGATCAGCGTCGACTTGCCGGAGCCGGACACGCCAGTCACGCAAGTCAGCAGACCAATCGGAATCTCCAGGTCGACATTGCGCAGGTTGTTGCCGCGCGCGCCCTTGAGCGACAGCGTCAGCTTCTTGTTGCGCGGCGTGCGCTTGGCCGGGACTTCGATCTTCACCCGGCCCGACAGGTATTTGCCCGTCAGCGAGTCCGGGTGCGCCATGACCTCGGCCGGTGTGCCTTCGGCGACGATATGCCCGCCGTGCACGCCAGCGCCCGGGCCGATGTCCACCACGTAGTCGGCCAGACGGATCGCGTCTTCATCGTGCTCGACCACGATCACCGTGTTACCGATATCGCGCAGGTGCTTGAGGGTGCCCAGCAGCCGGTCGTTATCGCGCTGATGCAGGCCGATGGAGGGTTCGTCGAGGATATACAGGACGCCCACCAGGCCGGCGCCAATCTGGCTGGCCAGACGAATACGCTGGGCCTCGCCACCGGACAAAGTGTCCGCGCTGCGATCCAGCGACAGATAGTCGAGGCCGACGTTGACCAGGAACTGCAGGCGTTCGCGGATTTCCTTGAGGATCTTGTCGGCAATTTCGCCACGCCGGCCGGTGAGCTTGAGCCCGCCAAAATAATCGGACGCATCGCCGATCGGCAGGTTGGTCACCGCCGGCAGGGTTTTCTCGCCAACCCATACATGCCGCGCCTCACGCCGCAGGCGGGTGCCGCGGCAATCCGGGCACGACTGGGTGCTGAGGAACTTGGCCAGTTCTTCGCGCACCGATGCCGATTCGGTTTCGCGGTAACGGCGTTCCAGGTTCGGCACGATGCCTTCGAACGGGTGCGAGCGTTTGACGATATCGCCACGGTCGTTCAGGTATTTGAAGTCGACGTTTTGCGAACCGCTGCCGTGCAGGATGAATTTCTGCTGATCGGCTGGCAGTTCGTTGAACGGCACTTCCAGGCTGAACTTGTAGTGCGAGGCCAGCGAGCCGAGCATCTGGAAGTAATAGACGTTGCGTCGATCCCAGCCACGAATCGCCCCTTCGGCCAAGGTCAGTTCGCCATTGACCAGGCGCTTGATGTCGAAGAATTGCTTCACCCCCAAACCATCGCAGGTCGGGCAAGCGCCAGCCGGGTTGTTGAAGGAGAACAGCTTGGGCTCCAGTTCGCTGATCGCGTGGCCGCAGATCGGGCAGGCGAAGCGTGCGGAGAAGATCATCTCTTCACCCGGCTCGTCGTCCATCGGTGCCACCAGGGCGATGCCGTCCGCCAGTTTCAGCGCGGTCTCGAAGGATTCGGCCAGGCGTTGTTGCAGGTCGGCGCGAACCTTGAAGCGGTCGACCACGACATCGATGGTATGTTTTTTCTGCTTGTCGAGCTTGGGCGCTTCGTCCAGCTCATAGAGCTTGCCGTTGATTCGGGCGCGGACGAAGCCCTGCGCGCGCAGCTCTTCGAAAACCGACAGGTGCTCGCCTTTGCGCTCGCGGATGACGGGCGCCAACAGCATGAGCTTGCTGCCCTCCGGTTCGGCGAGGACCAGGTCGACCATCTGGCTGACGGTCTGCGCTTCCAGCGGGATGTCGTGATCCGGGCAACGGGGAATACCCACGCGTGCATAAAGCAGGCGCAGGTAGTCGTAGATTTCGGTGATGGTGCCGACCGTCGAGCGCGGGTTGTGCGAGGTGGACTTCTGTTCGATGGAGATCGCCGGCGACAAGCCTTCGATGGTGTCGACGTCGGGCTTTTCCATCATCGACAGGAACTGCCGGGCGTAGGCCGACAGCGATTCGACGTAGCGACGCTGACCTTCGGCGTACAGGGTGTCGAAAGCCAGGGACGACTTGCCGGAGCCGGACAGGCCGGTGATGACGATCAGCTTGTCCCGTGGCAGGGTCAGGTCGATGTTCTTCAGGTTGTGGGTTCGAGCCCCACGAATCAGGATCTTGTCCAAAGTGGCCTCGCTTGGCGGGCGTCGAAAACGTAGGAGTATACGGCCAAATACTGGATGGATGCACACTATCGAACGAGTGGGCTACTGTCTTACATGAAGAGTGTGTCAGCAATGCGCGTCAAAGCGTCGCGATATACCCTGCCAATCGATGGGACTGGTAGAATCGCCGCCGGTTCACATGAGGTTTTTCCATGCACGATCCCCACAGCGAGCGCATGAGTGGCAGCGAGACCCGCGCGGCAAGCGGTCTGGCCCTGGTGTTCGCCTTCCGTATGCTTGGCATGTTCATGGTGTTGCCGGTACTGGCGACCTATGGGATGGATCTGGCTGGAGCCACGCCGGCCCTGATCGGTCTGGCGATTGGCGCTTATGGCTTGACCCAGGCAGTTTTCCAGATTCCGTTCGGTTTCATTTCCGACCGCATCGGTCGCCGCCCGGTGATTTACCTGGGCCTGATCGTCTTTGCCCTCGGCAGTCTGCTGGCAGCCAATGCCGACTCGATCTGGGGCGTGATTGCCGGCCGGATCCTGCAGGGCGCCGGAGCGATTTCCGCAGCGGTCATGGCCTTGCTGTCCGACCTGACCCGCGAGCAGCACCGGACCAAGGCCATGGCCATGATCGGCATGACCATCGGCCTGTCGTTTGCGGTGGCCATGGTGGTCGGTCCGCTGCTGACCCGTGCCTTCGGGCTGTCCGGGCTGTTCCTTGCCACCGGCGGTATGGCACTGTTCGGCATCGTGATCGTGATGTTCATGGTGCCGCGCTCCACCGGCCCGTTGCAGCACCGTGAGTCCGGTGTCGCGCGCCAGGCGCTGATCCCGACCCTCAAGCATCCGGACCTGCTGCGCCTGGATCTGGGCATTTTTGTGTTGCACGCGATGTTGATGTCCAGCTTCGTCGCCTTGCCGCTGGCGCTGGTCGAGAAAGCCGGGCTGCCCAAAGAGCAGCACTGGTGGGTGTACCTGACCGCGCTGCTGATTTCTTTCTTCGCCATGATCCCGTTCATTATCTACGGCGAGAAGAAACGCAAAATGAAACGAGTTTTAATCGGCTCCGTCGTGACGCTGATGCTCACTGAGCTATTCTTCTGGCAGTTCGGCGACAGCTTGCGGGCTCTGGTGATTGGTACGGTGGTGTTCTTCACCGCGTTCAATCTGCTGGAAGCTTCGTTGCCATCGCTGATCAGCAAGGTTTCACCGGCCGGCGGCAAGGGCACGGCGATGGGGGTTTATTCCACCAGCCAGTTCCTCGGGTCGGCATTGGGCGGCATTCTTGGCGGCTGGCTGTTCCAGCATGGCGGTCTGTCGGTTGTGTTCCTCGGATGCGCCGGTCTGGCTGCCCTCTGGCTGGCCTTTGCTGTTACCATGCGCGAACCTCCCTACGTCACGAGCCTGCGCTTGCCGTTGTCGCCCGAGGCGATGCGCGAAGCGGGTCTGGTCGAGCGCCTGAAGGCGGTCGTAGGGGTAACAGATGCAGTCATCGTCGCAGAAGAGGCGGCGATTTACATCAAACTGGACACCGAACTATTGGATCGCACCACCCTTGAGTGCCTGGTGAACAACCCGGCCGGGGCAGCGTGCGTAGCCTAGGAGAACGTTATGGCCCGTGGGGTTAACAAAGTCATATTGGTCGGCACTTGCGGCCAGGATCCCGAAGTTCGCTACTTGCCTAACGGTAACGCCGTGACCAACCTGAGTCTGGCGACCAGCGAACAGTGGACCGACAAGCAAACCGGTCAGAAAGTCGAAAAGACCGAATGGCACCGTGTGTCGATGTTCGGCAAGGTTGCAGAAATCGCTGGCGAATACCTGCGTAAAGGTTCGCAGGTCTACATCGAAGGCAAGCTGCAGACCCGCGAGTGGGAAAAAGACGGTATCAAGCGTTACACCACCGAAATCGTGGTCGACATGCAAGGCACCATGCAACTGCTGGGCGGCCGTCCACAGGGCGACCAGCAGGGCCAGGGCGGCGGTAACAACTACCAGCAATCCGCTCCGCGCCAGCAGGCTCCGCGTCCACAGCAGCCGGCGCCGCAACAGTCGCGCCCGGCTCCACAGCAGGCTGCTCCTCAGCCGGCTCCGGATTTCGACAGCTTTGATGACGATATTCCGTTCTAGAGCGGCTGCAAGTCTCAAGCTGAAACACAAAACCCGCACTTCACTTGGAAGTGCGGGTTTTTTATGGGCGGTGAAATTTAGTTGCAGACTCAGGCAGACAGGAACTCGTCGGTCGACACCACGCTGGCATAGGCAAACGCCAGGGCCGCCATGAACGCCGCATGAACCTGCGCCGCCGGAACCGTCACACCATTGAACTCCAGGTCGCGGGTGGCGCAGGCGTCGTGGATCACGGTGACCGTATAGCCGAAATCCGCCGCCGCACGGGTGATGCCGTCGACGCACATGTGGCTCATGCTGCCCACGACCACCAGCTCCTTGATGCCTTGTTCGTCGAGGATCGATTTCAGTTCGGTTTCGCGGAACGAGTTGACGAAGTGCTTGAGTACCACCGGTTCGTCGGCGCGGTTGAGCACTTTCGGGTGCAGCTTGGCGCCCTCGGAGTTCGGGGTGAAAAACGGCGCCTCTTCGGAGGTGAACTCGTGGCGGATGTGCACCACCGAATCCCCCGCGTCGCGGAAGGCCTTGATCAGGCGGACGGCGTTGTCGGCGGCGGCGTCGGCACCGACCAGCGGCCACTTGCCTTGGGGGAAGTAGTCGTTCTGGATATCGACTACGATGAGCGCTTGCTTGGCCATGACTGTTTCCTCGAAGTGTGTGTTGGTGTGGAATGAAGTATTGGCTCTGGCAGGCGATCCGAGGATTGGCCGCACCGACAATAGAAGGGGGAAAACTGACAATGGACGCAGAAAGGGCAATCGCCGAACTCGGTGTGCTGATCTATCCCGGCGCGCAGATGGCGGCGGTGCATGGCTTGACGGATTTGTTCGGGGTGGCCAACCGGATTGCCGCCGAACATCAGTCTGCGCAGTTGCCGCTGTTGCGGGTCAGCCATTGGCAGGTCGAAGGCGATCAGCTGCCGGTTCGGGTCTTCGACAGCCATCCCGGCCCGGAGCGCGCCCTGGTGGCCGTGTTGATTCCGCCGTCGATCGGCGGTTTTTCCGCGGGCCAAGCACCACAGGGACTGATCCGCTGGTTGCGTAAGCAACATGCCAACGGTGCGACACTGGGCGGGGTTTGCGTGGGTTCTATCCTGTTGGCCGAAAGCGGTTTGCTCGACGGTCGCAGCGCCACCACTCACTGGACTTCGGCCAAAGCCTTCGCCGAACGTTATCCGGCGATCCGGCTCAATGCCGATACGCCGATTGTCGATGACGGCGACCTGATTACCACCGCCGGGCTGATGGCCTGGTCGGAACTGGGTCTGCGCCTGGTCAACCGGCTGCTGGGGCCAAGCATCGCCACCAACACCGCGCGTTTTCTGGTGGTGGAGCACAGCGACAGCGCCAGTGAGTGCGGCAGCAATTTTGCGCCGATCCTCAGCCACGGCGATGCGGCGATCCTCAAGGTGCAACACTGGCTGCAAAGCACCGGGGCGACCGATGTGTCGCTGGCGGCGATGGCTGAAAAAGCAGGGTTGGAAGAACGTACCTTCCTGCGCCGTTTCCGCGCGGCCACCGGGCTCAAACCCACGGAATACTGCCAGCATCTGCGAGTCGGCAAGGCCCGGGAAATGCTTGAGTTCACCAACGGCACCATTGACCACATCGCCTGGACCGTGGGTTATCAGGACCCCGGGGCGTTTCGCGCGACGTTCAAGAAAATCACCGGGCTGGCGCCGAGTGATTATCGGACGCGGTTTGGGGTGACGCCGGGTGCCGCGGCACGGTAAGTGGAACACCGAAAATCCAGTGTGGGAGATTCTATGGTTGAGGGAAAGCCCTCAACCTGCTTTTGGTTGGTATTCGCTCTGCCCTTTCAGCAGTGCAAATACGATCCGGGCAAGTTTGCGGGCCAGTATCACCAGTGCCTGCGTAGTGCTGAACCCTTTGGCTCTTTGCTCTTCATAAAAGCCTTTCCAGGCGGCTGTGCGGCTGGCCGACATGGCGGCGTTGTGCAGCAGTCG
>NZ_JBFUHS010000038.1:0-44937 GCF_056402255.1 Pseudomonas sp. P4_B4 | reverse complement strand
ACCCGGAAGCGCGTCGACTGCTGCACAACGCCGCCATGTCGGCCAGCCGCACAGCCGCCTGGAAAGGCTTTTATGAAGAGCAAAGAGCCAAAGGGTTCAGCACTACGCAGGCACTGGTGATACTGGCCCGCAAACTTGCCCGGATCGTATTTGCACTGCTGAAAGGGCAGAGCGAATACCAACCAAAAGCAGGTTGAGGGCTTTCCCTCAACCATAGAATCTCCCACAGGGTCCTGCGAACACAGGACAAATGTGGGAGCGGGCTTGCTCGCGAAGGCTGACTCAAGACCGCAACGAATCTTGAGTCTCAAGCCTCAAGCCAGTCTGCACCGATCAAAAAACCGCTCCCGCCCCAACACCATCAGGGCCGCGCGCTTGTGCGGGAAGTCGAACTCTTTCTCGCAGTGAAAGCACTGCTCCTGCATGTATCCGATCATCTTCGCGTTATCG
This sequence comes from Pseudomonas sp. P4_B4, assembly GCF_056402255.1. Classification (NCBI taxonomy): domain Bacteria; kingdom Pseudomonadati; phylum Pseudomonadota; class Gammaproteobacteria; order Pseudomonadales; family Pseudomonadaceae; genus Pseudomonas; species Pseudomonas sp. P4_B4. The sequence continues at coordinate 44,487 of NZ_JBFUHS010000038.1, read as the reverse complement.
GCACGCGGCTCGGCAACCACGCGCCGGGTGCGCGGATCATCGAGAAACAGGTAATGCACCAGCGCCGATAACCAGCTCGCCACCTTGTGCGGACCACGGTGATGTTCTTCACCCACCAGCATGTGAATGCCACGGTCGTAATCGCTGGCCTCGTAGAAGGGTGCGATGCGATCTTCCCTGGCCCAGTAGGCTTCGAAATAAGCGAATGGCTGATCGTCGAAACAACCGATCAGCGTCAGTGTGTGCGGGTCGGCTTCGAGTTTGCTCAGGTATTGGCGATGCTGGTCGAGGCTACCCTCCTCCTGCCAGAAACTCGCGACACGCGGGCTGTTCTGCCAACGGTTGAAGCGTGCCAGGTCTTGCTCGATGTCCAGCGTGCGCAGGGAAATCCACATCCCCAGGCGCGCATCAAAACGCCGGTAAACTTCACCTCGCGGTTTGATCGGTCGCAATGGATGACGCTTGCCGCCACTGATGACCATTTGCTGCGGATAGCTGCTCGACGCCTGCGTCAGCCAGGGCTGTGGCAACTGCCAGAACAGCGTGCGTTCGCAACGGTATTGACCGGCCGTTTCCGTCGGGATCAGCAAACCGCTGAGCAATGCCTCGGTTGGGGCTTCATCGAGTTGCCAGGTCAAGCGCTGGCAGGCAGGATCACGGGCTAACAGCCAGTAGCAGACAGCCCAGATTGTGTGGCGGTCAAGACGGCCGAAACCTTACTCTACTTGCAACCGCAGTTCCGGATCGCGGGTCAGCCGCAGTTGAATCAGCGGTTGACCTTCAAGGTTGAAGCTCAGCCGGCTTTCAGTTTCATCGGCTACAAGACGGCCGCCGGTCGGTAAGGCCAGGGCGGTCAGGTCATTCAGATTGGGCTCACGATAATCATCGACAGTTCAACAATAGACGTAGATCACCGTTGGAAATTTAATCGTCCATCCAGATTGCCAATTGCAATCACAACGGAGTGAAAGACCGAACGCACTACCATGACAAGCCCATTTCAGAGCGACAATCTGAAGACTGAAGCAAAGAGCACCTTATCAATACCCCTAATCCGCAAACCGAAAAACTGAGGGCTTGCGGTTAGGGGGAGCACTTATCATTACTCATGTAACAGAGTGAAAAAACTCACATCATTTCCACAGGGTGAAATAATCCAGAAAGGAATAGTCCATTTGCACTAACTCAATGAACAAAATGCACTTTCCGACAGGAGCAGACACATCAACCCAATTGTGCAGCAGCCCACCACTAATTTGCCCCTGAAAAAGTAATTCATCTATTACATTATAAGACTCATCATAAAATATGACTCTCGTGGGCCGATGATTATAAGTATAGGCAAACCTGACACGTCGATACGGCACTCGGAAATCCAACCACAAACGCTGTTCCGGAATGGCGTGATCTAACGTATAGGACATTACAATTGCGGGTCCGGATAACATACCTGAAACAGGGTGCCCAAATGTCATGATCCCAGCCCTTCCATCCGAACCCGCCAATAGCCTTATCCTCATCTTTAAATCGGGGTTATCAATGCTCTGCCCACCACTGATAAACTGATTGGGCTGACCATCAAAATTTTCGTAATGAATTTCAGGCACCGCCCGAACAGTCAAATGCAAAATAGGCAATACAACTGCTTCAGTTCTAACAAGACTGCCATCCAATGAAACACAACAAGTAAACCTCAAGTCACTGTTATCCAACAACACATCAAGATCAGTACGTTTCACTGTTTTGACTAAACCATCCATCACTTCATCTGCAGTCACAGCATCCCCGCTAATGACCTCAAACGTATGAACCGCACCGTTCTTATGGGTGCCCGTGCCGATCAACCAGATCCTTTGACCTTCTACCATCCACGGGGCCCATGGTTTGACCTTGACCGTGGCATCACCGATAAAGTTACTTAAGTCCAAAATGCTATTGGTCGCCTGAATCAAGACTAATTTCGGCCAGTTTCTAGGCACGAGAACGTTCAGGTTGAGATCCAAAGAGGAGGCCTGCTTGCATTGACTTGTCACGGTGTAACGAAGGGACACGGTCTTGCCGATACAAGCGATCACCTCATTGAGCGGCACCTTGAACTCAACATAACCTGGCACGCCATTACCCAGTTTGGCCTCGATCGGCAAACTCGTTCCATCCGGCCGTACCCAGTGAAGCTGAATCGTGTGGCGAGGACTGATACGGTCATACTCCACTTGCACAGTGACGCCTTCTCTCGCGTTTTCCGGGTTGAGGAAATTCCTCGCCGCCTCAAGTACTATCGGCGGGATCAGGTTCAGGTCTTGCTGATGCACCCTCAGCTCCCGCAGCGGGAACTCGACCGCACTGGAATGATCGATCTGGCCATTGAAGTTGACCGCGAACCGCACCTGGAACTTGCTGCAATCCGCCAGTTTTTCCAACTCATGACGCGGCAAGCAACTGATGACACCGTCATCCTCACCCGACGCGGGAAGCCCTTGCCCCATCAAGACATCGAAGCTGTAAGGCGTGCCATCTTCCAATTCGCCTGTTACCCATAACCAGGTCGGCTGGCCTCCGGCGATAAACCACCACGGGGCCACTGTGCATTCGGCGTTTCCCGAGAACGTTCTGAGATCCAACTCGCCCCCAGTGACTTGGGTCACCTCAGGCGTGGGCAAATCAGTGAGATTGAGCACCTTGAGAGTTAACGGCAGAGATGACCACAATGTTTCACGCAAGACCGTGTAGCGCACAGTGACCGATTTACACAAGTTGGCACTGATCGCCGAAGCCGGTACCTGGAAATCGACAAAACCATTGTTCGATCCGTACTTACAAGCCAGCGACGGAGTCCCGGCACCAGCAGTCCCCTCGAAATAGGCACACACCCAGTCGGTCTGTGCCATCCCCTCGTAAGCCACGTGAATCGTCGCGCCGTCTTTTGCGTTGATGGGGTTTAGCAGGCACCCCTCTGCTCCGCATTCCGTGGCCTCCAGCACGCTCGGCGCTAGCAAGTGCAGTTCCGGTTCACCCACTCGCAGGTTTTCAGTAGTGAACCTGAGCTCAAGGGCATTTGCCGGGAGCAAGGAAACCGTCGGATCTGCTGGCGGCTCACCTAGGGCAGCGTCGAAAGTGACAGCCGCTTGCAAGGTTATTGAAGAGTAGTCTTCATTCCCCCCCGCCCAAAGGCGGGACAACACGTCCCTGAAACCCAGTCGAATGTCCAGCGGAGTCACCCGATGATTTTCCAGCACCCACTGGAACCTGTAGTTGCCGACATGGTGTTCATTGCCGACCGCTAGAATCCACAGCCGCTGGCCCTGCGCCATAAGCGGCCAGGGATTCAGATGAAGCCTGACATCGCCGGCGAATTTGCGCATGTCCAGCCAACGAGCGCCATGTTCAGTCGACACATCGAGAAACTCCGGTGCCGGCAAATCTTTCGATTCCATTTGCTGCACCGTCAACTCAAGCGTCAGGGACGTTTCAGTCTTACCATTATGTGTAGCGGTGTACCTGATAGGCACGGTCCTGCCGATACAGGCACCGACCACAGAGACGTCGATCTCAATATCGATGCTGCCGCTGTCACTGCCATCCCGGACGGGTAGCGTCGGCTGGCCTGGACCTGGCGGACCGACCCAATACAATTGAATCTTGTGGTCACGACTCATCCCCTCAAATGCAACCGTTACCTTGGCACCTTGCAGCACCAGCATGGGATCGAGCGTGCTATTGGAAGAGGCATGCGCAACTATCGGAATGGGTAACTCCGCAACGGAACGCGGTTCCTTGGGAACTCTTTTAGACAATTTTTTTGCCATGTCGAATCTTCCTTGCAGATAGAGGATTAACCGCCCCCCGCTTCCACACGGGACCATACGGCTATCTAATCTTCGGCAAGAAGGTTGTGGCTACTGTCAAAGTTGACAGTTTTGCTCTAGAAAAAGAACTTGTTCGACGAATGGCGCGGTCAAAAACGTATCCATCCTGCAATGTCGCCTTATTCCCGTATCGTCGGCACCAGCGCAATCTTATACGGATCGAAAATCCTCAGCATCTGGCCGTTGTCCCGCAAGCCTTGCAACAACTTGCCGAAGGCCTCGCCGCTGATGGGCGCGGTCGGACGCAGAATGGCGTAGTGGTGATAGATCTGGTCGACGCGCTGGGACACCAGCAATTCATCGGCGACTTTTTTATTGCGCAAGAAGTAGTCGCTCAGGTAGGAGCGCGTGACCAGGGCAATGTCGGCCCGGTCGCGCAATACCATCAGCAGATTGCTGTCGTGGGAATAGGTCAGTGTGGCGTTGTAGTTTTTCGCGAGGTACTGGGGGTCGGCATTGAAGTTGGCGAACTCGTAGTGATAGCCGCTGAACAGTGCCAGGCGCTTGCCGTTCAGGTCGGCAAAATAGCTTTGCTGTCGATCGGGCAGGCGTTGCGCAACAAAAATCTCGGCGTCTTCCAGCCCCATGTCGACGGCCGTGTGAGGGATCTCTTCCCAACCCCAGGCGGGATTTTCGAAGATGGCCATGTCGACCCGGCCCTGCTTGAAGTCACCGAAGCGCCGGGGAATGGAAGTGGGCACCAGGACAAACTGGTAGTCACTTTGCGATGCATTCAGGGCCTCGACCAGTTGCGGCAGCAACCCGGTATCGGCCCCGGATTCCGGGCGCACGGTGTAAGGCGGAAAGTGCGCGGCACCAATACGCACCAGTTGCGCAGCCTGGGACGGCATCATCGTTGACGCCGCAAACATCGACAGTAACAGCCGCGAAGCTGACCGAATTGGCGAACCCATCAAAACGACCCCACTCCTCAATAAAACAGCATCAATGCATTCAAGCTAGGCGGTTTCTTCCAGTTAGCCAGTTCAATGCTGGCCAACACTAACTTATTGCCGGTCTTCCAGCACCAGAATCAACGCCTCATCGGCCAATTGATCAAGGCTCATGCTGCCGCCGGCGCGAAACCAGGTGGTGGTCCAGGACAATGCGCCAGTCAGGAAGCGTCGGGTGATGAACACATCGCCGCGGATAAAACCAGCGGTCTTGGCTTCGCCCAGTACTTGCAGCCAGATGTCTTCGTAGACGTCCCGCAGCGCCAGGACCTTGACCTGGCCGTCTTCGGACAGCGAGCGCCATTCGTAGACCAGCACGGCCATGGCCTCGCCGCTCCCGCCCATGATCGACTGCAATTCACAGCGGATCAGCGCCAGCACCTGCTCGCGCACATTGCCAGCCTCGGCGATGGCCGCGCGCATCAACGCGGTGTTGTAGCGTATGGTTTCTTCCATCACGGCGCGCAGGATTTCGTCCTTGCTTTTGAAGTGATGGAAAATACTCCCGGACTGAATGCCCACGGCGCCGGCCAGATCGCGCACGGTCGTGCGTTCATAGCCTTTATTGCGGAACAGGTGGGCCGCCACTTGCAGCAGCTTGCCACGGGCGCTGTCCGGGTCGGTCAATTGGCCGTCGTCGACCAATTGGCGCATCACCTTCAGGGCTTTTTGCTCGTCCACCCGTTCTCTCCTACAGTCGTTCAATCAATAACGCCGATCCCCCCGAAAACAGCGGGGTTGCGCGGGCAATTTAAGCGCATGGATGCAACCAAGCAAGCGCTTGGGCAGAAGATAATCAAGTCATTTACAAACCAAGCGCTTGCTTGGTAATGTCGACGCACTTCGGTTGGAGGTGGCTATGGAATGGACTGCGCCTAAAACAATTCGCATCGGTTGCGCCAGCGCCTTCTGGGGCGACACCTCGACCGCTGCCGCGCAACTGGTGGAACACGGGCATCTGGACTATCTGGTCTTCGATTACCTGGCCGAGATCACCCTGTCGATCATGGCCGGCGCACGGATGAAAGATCCCCGGGCCGGCTATGCGGGCGACTTCATCGAAGTGCTTGCGCCCTTGCTGCCGCAGCTCGCGCAGCAAAACATCCGGGTCATCAGTAATGCTGGCGGGGTCAATCCCCAAGCCTGCGCCGCCGCCCTGCAAGCAGCCTGCGACAAGGCCGGGGTGGCGCTGAAGATCGCCGTGCTGCTGGGTGATGACCTGCAGCCGCAATTCAAACAGCTGGGCAACCTGGGCATTCATGAAATGTTCAGCGGCGCGCCCCTGCCATCGATGTGCGTCTCGACCAATGCCTACCTCGGCGCACCCGGCATTGTCGAAGCCTTGCGCCTGGGGGCGGACATCGTGATCACCGGACGCGTGGTCGACAGTGCGGTGGTCAGCGCCGCGCTGGTGCATGAGTTCGGCTGGTCGTGGCACGACTACGACAAGCTCGCCCAGGCGGCATTGGCCGGGCACATCATCGAATGCGGCGCCCAGTGCACGGGCGGCAACTTCACCGACTGGCGCGACGTGCCCGACTACGAACACATCGGATTTCCCATCGTCGAAGTCAGCGCCGACAGCCAGTTCATCGTCAGCAAACCTGAAGGTACGGGCGGGCTGGTCACGCCGCTGACGGTGGGCGAACAGATGCTGTATGAAATCGGTGACCCGCGGGCGTATCTGCTGCCCGACGTGGTGTGCGATTTCACTCAGGTCAAACTGCTGCAACAAGGCAAGAACGCGGTGCAAGTGCACGGCGCCAAAGGCCTGCCGCCAACCGCTCAATACAAGGTCAGCGCCACGTACCCCGATGGTTTTCGCTGCACCGCCAGTTGCCTGATCGCCGGTATCGATGCCGTCGACAAGGCCCGGCGGGTCGGTGATGCGATCACCAACAAGACCTCGGAAATGTTCCGCCAACGCGGCTGGGCGCCGTACAGCGACGTGAGTATCGAGTTGCTGGGCAGCGAGGCCACCTACGGCCCCCACGGCCAGCGTCAGGATAGTCGCGAAGTGGTGATCAAACTCGCGGTGCGCCATCCGGACAAGCAAGCTTTGATCGTGTTCTCCCGGGAAATAGCCCAGGCCGCCACCGGCATGGCGCCGGGGCTGACCGGCATTGTCGGTGGCCGGCCGACGGTGTATACGCTGATCCGGCTGTTCTCGTTCCTCATCGACAAAACCGCCTGCACGCTGGACATTGATTTCATGGGCCAGCGCCACCCGTGTGCCCTGCCCGCCCTCGATGTGCTCGACCCGCTGGACCTGCCAGCCCCGCTCGCGCCACCGAAACCGGTTGGCCTGGCCGACGCCAGCGTGGCCCTGGTCAAACTGGCGGTCGCCCGCTCTGGCGACAAGGGCAACCACAGCAACATCGGCGTCATAGCCCGCGCGCCCGAATTCCTGCCATGGATTGCCGAAGCCTTGACCCCGGAAGTGATCGTCGACTGGATGGGCCACGTCCTCGATCCTATCCACGGGCGGGTTGAACGCTGGTACTTGCCCGCCAGCCACAGCCTGAATTTCCTGCTGGAAAACGCCCTCGGCGGCGGCGGTGTCGCCAGCCTGCGCATCGATCCGCAAGGCAAGGCCTTCGCCCAGCAGCTGCTGGAAATCCAGATCCCGGTGCCGCAGCGCATCGCCGACCAGTTCAACTAGAGGATTGCCGCCATGGCCTACGATTCGATTTTCAAAGCCGATTTGTTTGCCGGTCAAAACATCATCGTCACCGGGGGCGGCACTGGCATCGGCCGCTGCACCGCCCACGAACTGGCGGCCCTCGGTGCCCATGTGCTGCTTGTCGGACGCAGGGCCGACAAGCTCAAAACCGTTGCGGCGGAGATCGCCGAGGACGGCGGCAAGGCCGATTGGGCGGTTTGCGACATCCGCGAGGAAGAATTGGTGCAGCACCTGGTCAGCGAATTGATCCGCAAGCATGGCCCCATTCATGGCCTGGTCAACAACGCAGGCGGGCAGTACCCGTCACCCTTGGCCTCGATCAATCAGAAGGGTTTCGAAACCGTGATGCGCACCAATCTGGTGGGCGGTTTCCTGATGGCCCGGGAAGTGTTCAACCAGTCCATGAGCAAGCACGGCGGCGCCATCGTCAACATGCTCGCCGACATGTGGGGCGGCATGCCCGGTATGGGCCACTCCGGCGCGGCACGTTCGGGCATGGACAACCTGACCAAGACCGCCGCCTACGAATGGGGTCATGCCGGGGTGCGGGTCAACGCCGTGGCGCCGGGGTGGATTGCCTCCAGCGGCATGGACACCTACGAAGGCGCCTTCAAGGCCGTGATCCCGACCCTGCGCGAACACGTGCCGCTCAAGCGCATCGGCACCGAATCGGAAGTCAGCGCGGCGATTGTTTTCCTGCTCAGCCCTGCAGCGGCGTTCGTCAGCGGCAGCACCTTGCGCATCGACGGCGCCGCCAGCCTCGGCGGCCGCGCCTGGCCAATCCACAAGGCGACCAACAGCGAGTCGTACAACGGTTTTCACCGTGCGTACCTTCCCGACGTGTTGAAGGACAAGGAATAACCCATGCCGGTGATTCAGTCGCAACTCGATCCCCACAGCGAACCGTTCGCCAGGAACCGTGCGGCGATGCTGAGCGCCATCGAGCAAGTTCGCGTGCTCGAACAGAACCTGCTGAACAAGGCGGCCGAAGCCAAGCCGAAGTTCGAAAAACGCGGCCAATTGCTGCCTCGCGAGCGCCTCAATCTGCTGCTGGACCCCGGCGCGCCGTTTCTCGAACTGGCCAGCCTGGCCGGTTACAAATTGCACGACGACAAGGATGGCAGTTCCGCCGGTGGTGGTTTGATCGCCGGGATCGGCTACGTGTCCGGCGTGCGCGTGCTGGTGGTGGCGAACAACAGCGCGATCAGGGGCGGGACCATCTCCCCCAGCGGCTTGAAGAAATCCCTGCGCCTGCAACAGATCGCCATGGAAAACAAACTGCCGGTGATCACCCTCGCCGAAAGCGGCGGTGCCAACCTCAATTACGCCGCGGAGATTTTCGTCGAGGGCGCGCGCAGCTTTGCCAATCAGGCCCGGATGTCGGCCATGGGGTTGCCGCAGATCACCGTGGTGCACGGCTCGGCCACGGCGGGTGGCGCCTATCAACCGGGTTTGTCGGATTACGTGGTGGTGGTACGCGGCAAGGCCAAGCTGTTTCTCGCCGGCCCGCCACTGCTCAAGGCCGCCACCGGCGAAGTCGCCACCGATGAAGAGCTGGGCGGCGCCGAGATGCACGCACAAACCGCCGGCACCGCCGAATACCTGGCTGAAAACGACGCCGATGGCGTGCGTCAGGTGCGCGAGATCGTCGCCTTGCTGCCGTGGAACGAGCAGTTGCCTCCACTACCCGAACGTCACTGGGAGGAACCGCTCTACCCCATCGACGAACTGCTGGGCCTGATCCCGGATGACCCGAAAAAGCCCTACGACGTGCGCGAAATCATCGCCCGTCTCGCCGACGCTTCGAACTTTCTTGAATTCAAGGGCGAGTTCGATCAGCAGACTGTGTGCGGTCATCTGAAAATTCAGGGCCGCGCCTGTGGCTTCATCGGCAACAACGGCCCGATCACGCCAAAAGGCGCGAGCAAGGCGGCCCAGTTCATCCAGCTGTGCGACCAGAGCCAGACGCCGCTGCTGTTTTTCCACAACACCACCGGGTTCATGGTCGGCACCGAATCGGAACAGCAAGGCGTGATCAAGCACGGCGCGAAGATGATTCAAGCGGTGGCCAACGCCCGGGTGCCGAAGCTGACCATCGTCGTCGGCGGTTCCTACGGCGCTGGCAACTATGCGATGTGCGGGCGCGGTCTCGACCCGCGCTTCATCTTCGCCTGGCCCAACAGCCGCACCGCCGTGATGGGCGGCGCGCAAGCCGGCAAAGTGCTGCGCATCGTCACTGAGGCCAAACAGGCCAAGGACGGCCTGGTGCCCGATCCGAAAATGCTCGACATGCTCGAACAGGTCACCGCGCAGAAACTCGACAGCCAGGCCACGGCGCTCTACGGCAGCGCCAACCTCTGGGACGACGGTTTGATCGACCCGCGCGATACCCGGACCTTGCTTGGTTACCTGCTGGATATCTGTCACGAGGCCCAGGTGCGGCCATTGCAAGCCAACAGTTTTGGCGTAGCCCGGCTCTAGGCCGGCTCAAGGAGAACAATAAAAATGATCTTCACCCAGGAACACGAAGCACTGCGCCGCACCGTGCGCCAATTCGTCGAGCACGAGATCAACCCGCACGTCGAGGAATGGGAAAAGGCCGGGCGCTTCCCCATCCACGACATCTTCCGCAAGGCCGGCGATCTTGGCTTGCTGGGCATTTCCAAACCGGAAAAATTCGGCGGCATGGGGCTCGACTACAGCTATTCGATCGTCGCCGCCGAAGAGTTCGGCACCATTCATTGCGGCGGCATACCGATGTCCATCGGCGTGCAGACCGACATGTGCACCCCGGCGTTGGCCCGATTCGGTTCCGATGAGCTGCGCGAAGAATTCCTGCGCCCGGCCATCAGCGGTGAGCAGGTCGGCTGCATCGGCGTCTCCGAAGTCGGCGCCGGCTCCGACGTCGCCGGGCTGAAAACCACGGCGCGCAAGGACGGCGACGATTACGTGATCAACGGCAGCAAGATGTGGATCACCAACTCGCCGAGCGCCGACTTCATCTGCCTGCTGGCCAACACCTCGGACGACAAACCGCACATCAACAAGTCGCTGATCATGGTGCCGATGAACACGCCGGGCATCAGCTTGAGCTCGCACCTGGACAAGCTCGGCATGCGCAGCTCGGAAACCGCCCAGGTATTTTTCGACAACGTGCGCGTACCGCAGCGCAACCGCATCGGCCACGAAGGTGCGGGGTTCATGATGCAGATGCTGCAGTTCCAGGAGGAACGCCTGTTCGGCGCGGCCAACATGATCAAGGGCCTGGAGTACTGCGTCGACAGCACCATCGAATACTGCAAGGAGCGCAAAACCTTCGGCAACGCGCTGATCGACAATCAGGTGATCCACTTCCGCCTCGCTGAACTGCAAACCGAAATCGAATGCCTGCGGGCGCTGGTTTATCAAGCCACCGAGCAATACGTCAAAGGCCAGGACGTCACGCGCCTGGCCTCCATGGCCAAGCTCAAGGCCGGGCGGCTGGGCCGCGAAGTCAGTGACAGTTGCCTGCAATACTGGGGCGGCATGGGCTTCATGTGGGACAACCCGGTGGCCCGGGCTTACCGCGATGTACGGCTGGTGTCGATCGGCGGCGGCGCCGACGAAATCATGCTGGGGATCATCTGCAAACTGATGGGCATTCTGCCGGGGAAAAAGAAATGAACAACCTGCCGGTTTGCCAGACTTTGCTGCTGGAACTGCACAACGGCGTGCTGCACATCACCCTCAACCGCCCGGAATGCCGCAATGCGATGAGCTTGCAAATGGTCGCCGAATTGCGCTCGGTGCTGACCGCGGTACGCGATAAACCAGGCGTTCGCGCACTGGTGATCGGCGGCGTCGGTGGGCACTTCTGTGCCGGCGGCGACCTCAAGGACATGGCCAACGCCCGCGCTCAAGGCCCAACTGCGCACCGGGATTTGAACCGGGTGTTCGGCGCGCTATTGCAAGAGGTGCAACACGCACCGCAAGTGGTGATCACGGTGCTGCAGGGGGCGGTGCTCGGCGGAGGTCTCGGCCTGGCCTGTGTCAGCGATATCGCCCTGGCCGATCACCAGGCGCAATTCGGCCTGCCGGAAACCAGCCTCGGCCTGTTGCCTGCGCAGATCGCGCCGTTCGTGGTGCAACGCATCGGCTTGACCCAGGCCCGGCGCCTGGCCCTGACGGCGGCGCGTTTTGATGGTCACCAGGCACGGCGCATGGGGCTGGTGCATTTTGTCGAGCATGATCCGCAGGCCCTGGCCGAACGTCTCGATGAGGTGTTGGCCCATGTGTTGTGTTGTGCGCCGGGGGCGAATGCGATGACCAAAAAACTGTTGCTGGCCAGTGCCGGACAGCCGTCGGATGAGTTGCTTGATCAAGCGGCTGAATGGTTCAGCGAGGCAGTGACCGGAGCCGAAGGCATCGAGGGAACGATGGCCTTCGTGCAAAAGCGCAAACCGGGGTGGGCCATTTAAAAGCTTCGTCGGAACGCCGCCCGGAGCAAGCCCGCTCCCACACTGGAATGCATTCCCCTGTGGGAGCGGGCTTGCTCGCGAAGAGGCCCGAACAGACATCGCAAAACCAAGGGAACAACCCATGCCCGGACTCAAAAAAATCCTCATCGCCAACCGCGGTGAAATCGCCTGCCGCATCCAGCGCACGGCCCAGGCGCTGGGCTATCGCACGGTCGCCGTGTTCAGCGACGCCGACGCCGATGCACTGCACGTGCAGATGGCCGACGAGGCGGTCAACATCGGTCCGGCCCCGGTGCAACAGTCTTATTTGAACATCCCGGCCATCCTCGACGCGGCTCGGCGCACGGGCGCGGATGCAATCCATCCGGGCTACGGTTTCCTTTCGGAAAACGCCGGGTTTGCCCTCGCCTGCCGCGACGCCGGCATCACCTTCATCGGCCCCAGCCCCGAGGCCATCGAACTGATGGGCAGCAAGCGCCTGTCGAAGATCGCCATGATCGAAGCCGGTGTGCCGTGCATCAACGGTTATCAAGGCGCTGGGCAGGACGACGCCACCCTGAGCCGCGAAGCCGAGCGCATCGGCTATCCGTTGATGATCAAGGCCAGCGCTGGCGGCGGTGGACGCGGCATGCGCCTGGTGCACGACGCCAGCGATTTACTGGAACAGATTCGCACCGCGCGCTCCGAAGCCCTGAACGGTTTTGGCAGCGACGAACTGATCCTCGAACAGGCACTGGTCGAACCCCGTCACGTCGAGATCCAGTTGTTCGGTGACCGGCATGGCAACCTGATTTACCTCGGCGAGCGCGATTGTTCGGTGCAGCGCCGGCATCAGAAAGTCATTGAGGAAGCCCCCTGCCCGGTGATGACCGCTGAGCTGCGCCAAGCCATGGGCGAAGCGGCGCTCAAGGCCGGGCGAGCGGTGAAGTACGTCGGTGCGGGCACCGTGGAGTTTTTGCTGGATGCGCGCGGGCAGTTCTATTTCCTGGAGATGAACACCCGACTGCAAGTGGAGCACCCGGTGACCGAACTGATCACCGGGCTGGACCTGGTGGCCTGGCAGTTGAGCATCGCCGAGGGGCAACCATTGCCGCTGCGCCAGGAACAGGTGCAACTCACGGGCCACGCCATGGAAGTGCGCTTGTATGCCGAAGACCCGGCCCAGGGTTTCCTGCCGCAAACCGGGCGCGTCGTGGCCTGGGAGCCGGCGTTACAGGACGGCGTACGGATCGACCACGGCCTGATCGAAGGCCAGGTCATCAGTCCTTTCTACGACCCGATGCTCGGCAAGCTCATCGCCCACGGTGCCACCCGCGAAGAAGCCCGGCGCAAACTGCTGCGGGCCGTACAAGACAGCGTGCTGCTGGGGCTGCAAAGCAATCAACGCCTGCTTGCCAGCCTGCTGGAACACCCTCAGTTCGCCAGCGGTGATTTCAGTACCGGTTTCATCGCGCAGCATTTCGCCGACCACGCCTGCCTGCATCCCGAAACCCCAGGCGCACACCACTTGGCCATCGCCGCCGCCCTGTTCTATCAGGCTGCGGCACAGGCTCACCCGGCCCCACTTTGCGGTTGGCGCAACAACGCCAGCGTGCCGCTGCACTATCGCATCGGCCTTGAAGATCAGGACTGGCCGGTAGCGTTGCAGGCGATCCCGGGCCAGCCGTTGCGCATTCAGGTCGCCGAGCGCAGCCTCGAACTGAAGATCATCCACAGCGACGGACGCTGGGCCACCCTCGAAATCGAAGGCGTTCGCCAACGCCACGCTTATCGCCTGGAGGCCGGGCGTCTCTGGCTGTTTACCCGGCCGGGCAGTCTGCAGTTCGTGGATCGCACCCAGGCGCAAGTTACCGGCCAGGCCAGTGTCAGCTCTGGCACCCTCAAGGCGCCGATGGACGGCGCGATTGTCGACGTCCTGGTCAACGAAGGCAGCCAGGTGACCAAGGGCCAACTGCTGGTGGTACTGGAGGCGATGAAAATGGAGCACCCATTGAAGTCGGGCATCGACGGTGTTCTGAAACGCTTGCAAGTCAAAATCGGGGATCAGGTGAAAAACCGGCAGATTCTGTTGGAGGTCGAATAAGCCGCTAGGCGGAACCGCCGGGTTTGGCTACGCTCAAAGCCTATCAGGACGCGGATACCAGGAAACCTGCAATGCCTCACTGGCTGGTTATTGATCTGGAGGCCACCACCGATGAGGGGGGTTGGCCCGTAACGGATATGGAAATCATTGAAATCGGCGCCACCCTGGTGGATCGCAAGGGACGCGAACTGGACCAGTTCCAGCGCTTCGTCCGGCCTTTGCGGCGGCCGTTGCTGACGCCGTTTTGCCGCGAGCTGACGCACATCACCCAAGCCAACATCGATGCCGCGCAACCGCTGGGCGAAGTCTGGCCGGCGTTTGAACGCTGGCTCGGCCAACACCACACACGACTTGAAGGCTGGGCCAGCTGGGGCGATTACGATCGCAAACAACTGCTCCAGGATTGGCAGCAGTTGGGACTCGCCAGCATGCTGGCCAACGTGCCGCACATGAACCTCAAACAGCGCTTTGCCAAGGCCCGACGCCTGGAACGCCCGCTGGGGCTCAACGGTGCCCTGCAACTGGCCGGCCTGCAGTTCACCGGCCAGCAACACCGGGCGCTGGAAGATGCGCGCAATACCGCACGCCTGCTGCCGCTGGTTCTTCCGCTTTAGACAGGTGACGACACTCAGGGCCTTGTGCATACTGGCCGGCCCTTTTTAGCCCTTTTCGAGGAATCGCCCATGTTTAAAGTCAACGAGTACTTCGACGGCACCGTCAAGTCGATCGCCTTTGGCACCGCAGAAGGTCCAGCGACCATCGGCGTCATGGCTCCGGGCGAGTACGAATTCGGCACCAGCCAGCGTGAAATCATGCACGTGGTCAGCGGCGCATTGACCGTCAAACTGCCCGACAGCAGCGACTGGGAAACCTTCGCCGCCGGCAGCCAGTTCAACGTGCCGGCCAACAGCAAGTTCCAACTGAAAGTTGCCGTCGACACCGCTTACCTGTGCGAATACCGCGGCTAAGCCTGCGGGGCCTCAACCAAAAAAGTCGCCGCAATAAAAAATGCCCGTGTTTTTCGACACGGGCATTTTTTATTCTGCGCAAAATTACTCGAGGATCTCCACCGGCATGCCGACTTCGAGTCGACCGTTGCCGTCGTTGACCAGGTTCTGGCCGAACATTGCGCCGTCCGCCTGGGAACGGTATTTCTGCAAAGTGGCCAAGGGTTCGCGGTCGTCGCTGCGCTCCCCGGTTTGCGGGTCGATGGTGGTCAGGATGCAGCGCGAACAGGACTTGACCACGCGGAACTCGACCTCGCCGATGCGGATACGCTTCCAGCCGTCCTCGGCGAACGCTGCACTGCCTTCGATCACCAGATTCGGCCGGAAACGCAGCATCTCCAACGGACGCCCGACCCGTTGCGACAAGTCCTCGAGAGAGGCCTGGCCAATCAGCAACAGCGGATAGCCATCGGCGAACGCCACCTGATCGTCATCCTTGCCGTAGCCGGCCTCCGTCATCCGTGCCCGATCCAGCGGCACTTGCACCAGGCGTGTCGGTTTTCCGATGAACTGGCTGACCCAGGCCCCTGCTTCATCGCCTGTATCGGGGACTCGCAAGGTATCGCGCCAGATCGTCACGCCTCGCAGTTGTGCATCGTTACCAGGCAAAGCTATGTCGAGCGGCGAATGGCCGGGCGCGCTGAGGGTCAAGCCGCCTTCGGCATTCCACAAAGCCGACAACTGGCTCATCTGCGCCACCGCACGCTGGGTCAGGAAGCGCCCGCTGGCCTCGTCCACCAGCATCCAGCGGCGATCGCCGTCCAGCCCGAGTTTATCGAGACCGATCGCTTGCAAGGTCTCGGCCTTGGCGGACTTCAACGGATAACGATACAGCGCGCTCAGACGCAACATGGCCAGCTCCCTGGTAGGCTAAAAAAGCCACCCTATACGAGCTTGAAGGCTGAATCAAAGACCAAAAACCTGTAGGAGCGAGCTTGCTCGCGATGGTGTATCAGTCACATCAGTCTTGGATGTGCCGACGCCTTCGCGAGCAAGCCCGCTCCCACAGTTGTGCAGACCTGCTTAGGCCGGTACTTCGTCTAACATCAGGCGCTGGCGCACCACGTCGACGAGTTTGTCCGGCTGGAATTTGGAGAGGAAATTGTCGCAGCCGACCTTTTTCACCATCGAGTCGTTGAAGCTGCCGGACAGCGAGGTGTGCAGCACCACGTACAAGCCACGCAGGCGCGGGTCGTTGCGAATCTCGGTGGTCAGGCGATAGCCATCCATTTCCGGCATTTCCGCATCGGTGAAGACCATCAGCAGTTTGTCGGTCATGTGTACGCCGGTATCGGCCCAGGCCTTGAGCATGTTCAAGGCCTTCAACCCGTCGCTGGCGATGTGCATCTTCACGCCCAGCTGTCCCAGGGTATCGCGCAATTGCGCCAGGGCCACATTCGAGTCATCCACCAGCAGCACCTCACGGCCATGGGCACGTTCCAGCACCGGATCTTCGAGCTTATCGCGGGAGACTTTGGCGTTGTACGGGACGATTTCGGCCAGGACCTTTTCGACGTCGATGATTTCCACCAGTTGATCATCGACCTTGCTGATGGCCGTCAGGTAGTGCTCGCGACCGGCGCTGCCCGGAGGCGGCAGGATGGCTTCCCAGTTCATGTTGACGATCCGGTCCACACCACCGACCAGGAAGGCCTGAACCGAACGGTTGTATTCGGTGACGATAATCGTGCTGCCAGGCCCCGGCACCAACGGGCGCATGCCAATGGCCTGGGACAGGTCGATCACCGGCAGGGTCTGGCCACGCAGGTTGACCACGCCGCACACAAAAGGATGGCGCTGCGGCATCAGCGTCAACTTTGGCAGTTGCAGGACTTCCTGTACTTTAAAGACGTTGATCGCGAACAATTGCTGTCCAGCGAGCCGGAACATGAGGATTTCCAGGCGATTCTCACCCACCAGTTGCGTGCGTTGGTCTACCGTGTCGAGAATGCCGGCCATCAATGACTCCTGGTCTTGTTCGGATGAATTCACTTAAGAAAGGTTATCGGCTGTTTTTGCCGAAGCTTGACCCTCTCTAAAATGCCACGCCGGGCATTGATGTCATATTGACATCATGCTTTACTGGCGCTGTGATTACATCTGCTGCACTTCTGCGCCACGCGCCCCTTGTTCGTGCGAAAGGTTCCCCTGTGTAAGGGATTCCCCTATCAACAATCAGGTGCAACCTGATGTTCGCAATATCCAATAGCCATTAATGTGACGCCATTCTCATTGCATGAACGGAGTCAGGCTTTTGTGTGCGATCGCAAGTAAGTGGCCAACCACCCTCTCGTGTTCCCCAGCCTGCTTCCGGGCCAGCCGCAGTTCGTTCACCCGACGACTCGGCAATGCCGGGGTCCCGACCGCCCTTGTCGACACACACGATATCCCCTCATTTGAAATGACGTTGTGGAGATAAGTATGCCGAACGACCGTAAAGAGTGGGCCCAGCGGCTCCCCGAGTTTCTCGTCGAAGCTGAAACACTCCTGGCTAAAACCGAGGAATGCCTGAGTCATCTGCAGTTGATCAGCAATGACAAGGACGCCATCGACTGCATGCTCAGCATACTGCTCAAGCTGGCCAACAAGGCCGATGCCCTGGCGTTGGCGGCCGTGTCAGAATTTTCTCTGCATATTCATGGCCTGCTGAACCACGCCCAGAACACCATGAGCCTGCACGACGAGGCGCTGAGTGCCCTGAAAGACTGCCTGACCCTGATTGCCTGGCAACTCGAACTCATCGACCAGACCACCGGACAGCTCAGTCTCGACGACAGCGAGCAGGTCACCCTGATCGAAGCCTTTGCCTTTCAGGTCGGGCAAAGCCGATTTCGACCACCGGTCAATTCCAGGCCGTTCACCCTCGTATCCTATTCGGAACGACAGGCCTGAACTTGCCAAACCATGCCGTATGACGTGTTCTGGTTATCAATACCGCGCTGTAACTTGAGTGCGCACATGTCGCAGATGAATATTTCATAGCTATAAGCGACATCTATTAACAACCACTATTGCCCTTCGACAATTGCGCGCTGGTCTTGACCAGGGCATTGCCTGGTATCAACAACAAAACCCAGGGGCAATCGGCATTTTGCGACGGCAACAACCAACTTGTTTCATTATGGAACCGTCGTCCAGACGACTGGACTCCTGACTTTTCGGACATACATACGGACGCGACCAACGGTATCTTAAGTGCTACTATGCCGCCTGTTAGTTGACGCCAATTAATGGCAGTGTGAATGCAGCCGGATACAGCTCGCTCCGGTTCGGAGCTGAACTCTCCAGCAAAAAGTACATCCCGTTGAAGTCGGCGCTCCACATTAAAAACAGGGGCCTGTCAGCCAGCATGACCGGTCAGCCCGCAGCGAACATCCATTGGCTCCATCCGCTATGCACGCCAGCCTCAAGTCAATCGCCATGTGGCCACCTTCCCGAGCATATGCACGCACATTCACGCTGTTGCTATGCGCCTGCTCGACCCTCGGCAGTCTACTGGTCTATGGCTTGTCCATCCCGTTGCCCCTGTCGTTGCTGGTGCTCAGCGTTGCAGCGCTGGCCAGTGTTGCCGTGCAGTACTGCCTCTCGCGCAAATCCATCAAATTCCAGCCTCAGGAACTGGCCGACCGGCTGTTGCAGGTTCAGGAAAACGAGCGTCACCGGCTGAGCCGGGAACTGCATGACGACATCGGTCAATTGCTGACCGCCGCCAAACTGCAAAGTGACTGGCTCAAACGCCGGATGCCCGAAGAACTCCAGGAGCAATGCTCGGTCCTCTGCGACACGCTGGAAGAAACCCTGGCCAAAGTTCGTGACGTATCCGCCATTCTCAATCCCCGGCAGTTGACCAGCCTCGGGCTGGAAGCCAGTCTGCGGGCACACCTGCTCAAGACCCTGGCCAACACCCCGGTGCACTGGAGCCTGGAATGCCAGCAGCGCCTGACCGGCATACCGGAGGAAATGGCCGTGGCGGCTTTCCGCATCACCCAGGAAGCGGTCACCAACATCCTGCGACATGCCCAGGCCAAAAATCTGCTGGTGTGCCTGCAGCGCCGGCCCCAAGGCCTGAAGTTGCAGATCAGCGATGACGGTCAGGGCTTTGCGCCCACAACAGACCCAGGTCGTGAAGGGCAACGCGGTATGGCCGGGATGTCGGAACGGGTCGATCAACTGGGCGGCACATTGAGCGTTACCAGCGAGCCGGGCAAAGGCACTCAAATCGAAGCTCTTTTTCCCTGGGCGCCCCGTGCGCTCGAACGGGCCAGTTCGAATAAGGTTATGCATTGACTTGTAATTTACTACTGGTGGATGACCACTCGCTGATCAGGGCTGGCGTGCGCGCCCTGGTAATGGATCTGCCCGGCTATGCCGTCATCGGTGAGGCCAGTGACGGCTCGCAGTTGCTGGAAATGGTTGGGCACCTGTCCCCGGATATTGTCCTGCTGGATATTTCGATGCGCCAGACCGGCGGCCTCGAAGCCTTGCAGCAGCTCAAGCGAGTGCGCCCGCAGAGCAAGGTCCTGATCCTCTCGATGCACACCGACCCGGCCCTGATCATGCAGGCGCTGGAGTCCGGAGCCCATGGCTACCTGCTCAAGGACACCACGGCCACCGAACTCGAACACGCACTGGAGGCCTTGCGCAACAATGAGCGCTATCTGAGCCCGGCCATTGCCCACACGGTGATCAATCAGGCGCTGACCCGAAACCAGAAGCACCAACCCGAACCTGCCGACTCGCACAACCTGACGGCACGTCAGCTGGAAATCCTGCGATTGATCGTTCGCGGAAAATCCACTCGAGAGATCGCCAACGGCCTGGGGCTGAGCGTCAAGACCGTCGAAACCCACCGTTCGCAGATCATGAAGCGCTTGCAGATCTACGATGTGGCCGGCCTGGTGCTGTTTGCCGTGCGTGAAAAAATCATCAGCCTTGATGACTAGGCACTTCTCCAACACGTAACAGCGGCGAATCGTCAGGCAGATGCACGAGTAACGCCGCTGGCCGCACCGAGAACCGCAGGTTGTCCCCTTCCAGGGCAGGCGCGCACGAATAAACATGCTGTCGACGCCAGAAGCCCCCCGTTAAAAGTCGCAAGAAAACGAATTACTTCCAGTCGGACAGTCTTGATCCCCACCCACACGGCAGGATTTTTCTTACAAAACGTGAGGAATCGGCTCAATTGACCACAAATCCGAATTGGTAGACCTTGGGCTGCAGCACATCACAAGGACGTGCCATGCAATGCCAAAACCTCGCATCACCGGCCATTTCGGTCTTGCCGCTCATAGATAATAAAAATGCAGGCCATTGAGCTGAATGCAGCAACAGCACAAAAACCACGGGAGAAGTCGATATGGAACCTCGCGTCACCGAGCTGGAAACACACCTCAAGCACATACGCAGAGACATGGACGAAGTCCGGGGTGACGTCAAATCCATCAAACACAGGCTTGCCTATTCCGCCGGTGGAACAGTGGTGATCCTCGGCCTCCTTGGCTGGATTGCCAATAGCCGTTTCGAGCAGGTTATTTCATTGCTTCTGGCGCATTGAGTTGCCATTAACACAAGACCCGGTTCAATCAACCGGGTCTTGTGTGACTAAGCCGTTGTAGCTATCAGCTCAGGACTTCGCTCAACGGAATGAAGTAAACGATTTCGCCCTGAACCAGCGTGCGACCTTCCAGGACTTCTACCAGTCCATCAGCCCATGCAGCGCTGCGAAGCACACCGGAACTCTGGTTTTTGTAGATCGTCGCCCTGCCGTTTTCCAGCCGTGCGCGCAAATACTCACGCCGATTGCCGGGTTGGAGCCAGTCAAACCCTGCCGGCACCTGCACCTTCAGCGGCTCAACGTCTTGCACACCCTGACGGCGCAAAAGATAGGGCCTGGTCAACAACGCAAAGGTCACGAGGGTCGATGCCGGATTGCCTGGTAAGCCAATCACAGGTACACCGCGAAAATGCCCGAACGTCAGCGGTTTACCGGGCTTGATGGCGAGTTTCCACAGCGTCAATTCGCCCTCTTCGCGCAAGGCGATGCCCAGAAAATCGGCTTCCCCTACCGATACGCCACCGGTCGAGAGGATCAGATCGACATCCTTCAACTCACCCAATCGGGAGCGAGTGGTTTCCAGATTGTCCGGCAGAATTCCCGCGTCGACGACCTCACAACCCAAACGCTGCAACCAGCTACACAACAACACCCGGTTGCTGTTGTAGATCTGTCCCGGGCCCAGTGTCTGCCCCGGCTCAATCAATTCGTCGCCGGTAGACAGCACCGCCACACGCACCTTGCGAACCACCTCGAGCTCAGCGCATCCCAAGGAGGCAGCCAATCCTTGCTCGATCGGCCCCAGCCGTGTACCTGCCGGCAGAATCAACTCGCCGACGGTGGTTTCCTGGCCTTGTGGACGGATGTTCTGGCCTGGGGTCAAGGCTTGAGTGAAACGGACTCGCTCATCGGCCTGAACCTCGGCGTTTTCCTGCATCTCGACGCAATCGGCACCAGCGGGAACAGGCGCCCCGGTGAAAATGCGCGCACAGGTTCCTGGCTGCAACGGATCGGGAGCCTGGCCGGCAAACACCTTCTGACTGACCACCAACGGCTCTCCCGTCCAGTCAGCCATGCGCAAGGCATAACCGTCCATGGCACTGTTGGGCCAGGGCGGCAGATCAAGCGTCGACACCAGATCTTCAGCCAATACACGGCCCTGTACCTGCGCCAACGGCAAGCGTTCACGCTCGACAATCCTTGAGGCCTCGGCCATTTCCAGCAGGCGCGCCAACGCCTGCTCGACAGGCATCAGACTGCCTGACTTGCCAGGCTTACCCACGGGATTCACAAGGCGCAGCCTGTTTCAAGTGAGGCACGAAATTGCACGGGCGATGCCGCGAATCCAGCTGCTCGGCCAGTATGCCGTCCCAACCGGTGCGCACGGCATTGGTCGAGCCTGGCAAGCAGCAAACCAGCGTGCCGTTGGCCAGACCGGCCAACGCCCGGGACTGAACGGTCGAGGTGCCGATATCGGCAACCGAGATCTGGCGGAACAGTTCACCAAATCCATCAACCTGTTTGTCCAGCAGGCAGCCGACGGCTTCCGGCGTGCTGTCACGCCCGGTAAAACCGGTGCCGCCGGTGATCAGCACCACCTGCACGACATCGTCGGCAATCCAGTTGGCGACTTGCGCGCGAATTTTGTAGAGGTCATCTTTGAGCAACACCCGGGCTGCCAGGTAATGACCGGCGGCGGTCAAGCCGTCGACAAAGACCTGACCTGAGGTGTCGGTTTCCAGTGTGCGGGTATCGCTGACAGTCAGCACTGCAATATTCAGCGGTGCGAAAGGTACATCAGCCTTGGCTTTCATAGGCTCGTCCAGTTGTAGGAGAAACAGCCCGGTGTTATATCACAGCGCTCCGTTTTTTCGCCGCCCCCATGGAGGCCTGCCATGACCACGAATTCACAATTGCCACCCTGCTCCATTCTGCTCCTGGCGGGCGGTCGCGGCCAACGTATGGGTGGTCGAGACAAAGGGTTGCTGGACTGGCACGGCGAACCCCTGATTGCGCATCTGCATCGCAAGACCCGCCCGCTGAGCGATGACCTGATCATCTCCTGCAATCGCAACCTTGAGAAGTACGCACCCTACGCCGACCAGTTGGTCCACGATGATGAAGGTGACTTCCCCGGGCCGCTGGCCGGTATTCGCGCAGGCCTGAAAGCTGCTCGCCATAGCCATCTGCTGGTCTTGCCATGTGACGTTCCGGGCATTGATGCGGCGCTGATCGACAATATGCGCGAGGCCGCCAACCTGCATCCGGACAAGCCGCTGATGGTGCGGCATGATGACCACTGGGAACCGTTGTTGTGCGTGATTCCTGTGCTACACAGGGCAGCAATTGAAAATGCCTGGAACGAAGGTGAGCGCAGCCCTGGCCGGTTGATGCGCAAGCTCGGTGCGACCGCGCTGCAATGCCCCGACAAAGACCCTCGGCTGGCCAACCTCAACACGCCGGAACTGTTAGGCGGTCATGACACTGTGTCAGACTGAGATTAATCAGGAACTTGCACGGACGGTTCACGTCTCAAACTCAGTAACCAAAGATTTCTTATTCGGAGACACACACATGACTCAACGGACCCTCGCCACTTTCATGCTCGCACTCGGCCTCGCCACTCTCGCCGGTTGTGCATCGCCTACGGTGATCACCTTGAATGACGGTCGCGAAATCCAGGCCGTCGACACGCCACAGTTCGACAAGGATTCCGGTTTCTACGAATTCGAACAGCTCGACGGCAAACAGACCCGCATCAACAAAGACCAGGTTCGTACAGTTAAAGAGCTGTAATCCTGGCGCCGCCGGATACAGAAAAGCCCGCTTGATGCGGGCTTTTTCATGCCTGAAGAAAAGCACTTCAGGGTCGCTTCTTGATCACCATTTCAGGGTGATTTCACTCTCGAACTCTCGCGCCTGGCCTGTGACCGGATCGATAAATTTCAGACCCTGAGCCAGCAGTTTCAAAGGATTGGCGTAGTCATCCTGTGCATCCTTGAGCACCTCGGGGTAAAACGGGTCGTTGCAGATAGCGGCACCCAACGCTGCCATATGTACCCGCAGCTGATGTTTCTTGCCCGTCACCGGGTAAAGGCCATAACGCCAGAGATCCCCCCGTTTCTCCCTGACTTCGACCGCAGTCTCCGTGTTGCTGGCTCCCGAGCCCTCCTGCATGCGAAAGAACGGTTCGCCATCGACCAGTCGGCTTTTATGCACCAACGGGAAAGCCAGGTCAGGCAACGGCGCCGCGATGGCCTCGTAGCGCTTTTCGATCTGCCGGGTTGGAAACAACGACTGATAAGCCGAACGACTCTGCGGATTGGCGGAAAACAGCACCAACCCTGCGGTATGCCGGTCGATACGATGCAATGGCACCAGGTGCGGATTGTCCAGGCGACGGATCAAGCGCCTGAGCAGCGTCTGTTCGACGTATTCGCCAGCCGGCGTCACGGGCAGGAAATGCGGTTTGTCGGCCACCACCAGATGCTCGTCCGCGTACAGGATCGACTCGATCACCGGGATCGGCTTTTCATCCGGCACTTCGCGAAAATAATGAATCCGCAAACCTTCCCTGTAGGCCAGATCGAGGGCAATCGGCATGCCCTGCCCATCGAGGACCCGGCCACGGGCTATTCTGTCCAGCCATTGTTCACGACTGATGGCGCTGAAATGCTCACACAGGCAATCGACAACGGTCTGCCACGGGCCAGGTGGCAAGTAGAGCGTACTGGCCTGACTGTGTGCCGCGGAAAAAGATGAAGTGGACATACGAAAGCTCTAACCCTCAGTGCAGGGCGGCATTATCCAACAGCAGGGGGGAAGGAACCTAGAGAAGATTCCTCAAGCCGGGATCTGTGTGCGCGCCGCCGCTTCGGTGTACTCCTTGAGCCAGCGCAGTACATCGACCGCCTCCCAGCGAGCGGGGTCGTAGAGGGCGTACAACAATCCCTGATAACCCACGACATCGAGTTGCCGGTGATAACCCGCGCGTTGAAACAAGGCTTCGATTTCTGCGAAACAGGTATTGAAATGCGTTTTGTTGAAGGGCGTTTTCCCCTCGGTCACCAGACCATCCAGACGCAACTCAAGGACAGCCTCGCGCACGACGTCTGCAGACATCCGGTTCACGCTGTTCTTCAACTGTTCGACATTGACCACGATTCATCCCTCTGACGCCCGGGCTTGCCTGCTCACTCCCGAAAATCAGGAACGGCAAGGCAGGCACCGCGAATAACTGTATACGCATACAGTATCCGATCAACACCGAATAAGCCAAGGGGATCAATCGCAAAGTTCGACAGGCGGGACATACCGCCAGCGCAAGAGCCACTCAACGCAGGAACGCCACCACCTGATCGGTACTGAACGGCCAGCCCAGTTCAGCACCGGTATCGACTCGTCGCAACACCGGAATACGCAGGCTGTAGGCTGCGTACCATGTTTCATCCTCAGTGATGTCCACCAGTTCCACCAGCAGGCCGCGCTCGACGAACTCCATCAACATGGCTTCGGCTACTTCACAGAGATGGCATCCAGGGGTGCCGAACAGCTGACATTCGGGAAGCATGAGCGCTCAACCAGAAAATTAAGTGACCATTCTAGGCCTGCCCCAAAAAACCGTCGAGCCATTGAGTCCCCTGCCCTGATGCCACCGACGATAAAGAGACCCTTGTCAGTCCTGACTCACGGCACCGATCTTGTGGATCGACAGGTCCGCGCCGTAATACTCCTCTTCCTGACTCAGGCGCAATCCATGCAGCGCCTTGATCACG
This sequence comes from Pseudomonas sp. P4_B4, assembly GCF_056402255.1. Taxonomy (NCBI): domain Bacteria; kingdom Pseudomonadati; phylum Pseudomonadota; class Gammaproteobacteria; order Pseudomonadales; family Pseudomonadaceae; genus Pseudomonas; species Pseudomonas sp. P4_B4. The sequence goes on along the minus strand of NZ_JBFUHS010000038.1, from coordinate 19,109 downwards.
CCATACACCGCAAATCCGCCGGTCAGTGCCACAGTGATGCCCAGCGCAGTGCCGATCAACTGGCTGATCAGACTGACCCCGCCCAGCCCGCCCAAAGCGCTCTGGCCGAAAATGCCGCAGGCGATGCCGCCCCACACGCCGCACAAGCCATGCAGCGGCCACACACCCAACACATCGTCGATGCGCCATTTGCCTTGGGCCGCGGTAAAGCACCAGACAAACAGCGCCCCCGCGACGGCACCGGTGACCAGCGCCCCCACAGGATGCATCAGGTCGGAACCGGCACAGATTGCCACGAGCCCCGCCAACGGGCCGTTATGCAGAAAGCCGGGGTCATTGCGCCCGACTATCAGTGCCGCCACCGTACCGCCAACCATAGCCATCAACGAGTTCACCGCCACCAGTCCGCTGACACCTTGCAGGGTTTGCGCGCTCATGACGTTGAAGCCGAACCAGCCGACGATCAGGATCCACGAGCCCAACGCCAGAAACGGGATGCTCGATGGCGCGAACGCGACCAGCCGACCGTCGCGATAGCGGCCATTACGCGGCCCGAGCAACAGCACCGCCGCCAGTGCCAGCCAACCGCCCATGGCATGCACCACCACTGAGCCTGCGAAATCATGGAAACCGGCGCCGAAGCGCTCCAGCAACCAGGCTTGCAAACCCAGGTTGCCGTTCCAGACAATGCCTTCGAAGAACGGATAGATGAACGCGACGATCAACGCGGTTGCACACAGCTGGGGAACAAACCGGGCACGCTCGGCGATCCCTCCGGAAATGATCGCCGGGATCGCCGCGGCAAAGGTCAGCAGGAAGAAAAACTTCACCAGTCCATAGCCATGGTCGGCATTGAGCACGGCCGCGGGCTGCATGAACGTCACGCCATAAGAAATCCAATAGCCTATAAAGAAGTAGGCCAGTGTCGAAACAGCGAAGTCGCTGAGGATTTTCGACAAGGCATTGACCTGGTTTTTCTGTCGCACGGTTCCGACTTCAAGAAAGGCGAAACCGGCGTGCATGGCCAGAACCATGACCGCACCGATCAGAATGAACAGCGTGTTGGAGCTATGGACCAGGGTGTCCACAGCGCTTTGCAGATTTTCCATGGAATGGGCAGACCTTATGGCAGAAAAAAAGCACCAAAGCAGTTCGCGATGACTGCCCATGCACCAAGTTGCAGCTTCAACGCATCAGCGCACTGATCTCGTTGAACCACTTTGGCGCACGGACGCCGCCCAGGAAAAACGCGCCCCGGACGTTTACGCGAGTTTTTGATTGTTGGTCCTACGGTTTTACTGAAATCATGCCCGGCAATAGCGCAATGGTGCGGACCGGCGCACCACGACCCAGCAAAAGTTGTACCAGTCATTTGTACTGAACCTTCGCCGAAGGCTCATACTCGAACGCATCAGAAAGCCACTTATGGAGATCACCCATGGCCCGCACCCAGGCAAAGACTGCTCAAGAAATCCTGATGAACGACTTTCAGACACTGGTCAGTGACACCGAACGCTTGCTGGAGCACACCGCGAACCTGGCCGGCGATCAGGCCGACGAATTACGCGAGCAGATTCACGACAGTCTCTTGCGTGCCCGTGAAACCCTGAAACTGACCGAAGACTCCCTGCGCGAACACGGCAAGGCTGCTGTCACCGCCACGGAAGACTATGTCCAGGCCAACCCTTGGCAATCCGTCGGGATCGCGGCCGGAGTGGGCTTCCTGATCGGCCTGCTGGCCAGCCGGCGCTGATATGGCGATCGGTGAATCTGGCCCGTCTGTAACGGGAGCAAGCTCCTCATCGCGGCGCCTGGGTGCTGCCTTCCTTGGGTTGCTGCACAGCCATGTCGAACTGTTCGGCATCGAATTGCAGGAACAAAAAGCCCGCACCGTCAGCCTGTTGCTGTTTGCCGGCCTGGCCCTGGTGTTTGCGTTGCTGCTGTTGGTGGGTTTGTCGACGCTGGTGCTTATCCTGTTCTGGGACACGTATCGCCTGACCGCCATCATCGGGCTCTGTGTGTTCTACTCCCTCGCCGCCATATTCTGTGGAATGCGCTTGAGAGCGGCGATTTTCGATGAGTCCTCGCCCTTCCATGGCACCCTGGAAGAGCTGGCCAACGATCGGGAGCGCCTGCTGCCATGAGCCTGCCTGAACTGCCACACAACAGCTCGCGCGCGGAAATGCGCAAGGCCCTGATCCGCCTGCGCATGGAAATGCATCGTCAGGAAATCCGCCACGAATCCGCGCAACTGCTGCAACCTTTGCAACGGGTGCGCGGGATGACGCAAAACCTGCAGGACGGCTTCGGCATCAAACACGCGCCACTCTGGGGCGTGGCCGCTGTCACCTTGCTGGGCTTTCTGACCGGCAAGGGTGCGAAGAACGGTGGTGGCCTCAGCAGCCTGACCCGGCTGATCCGCCTCGGCACCACACTGGGGCCGCTGATCAAACTGATCATGCAGGGCTCCTCACGCAAAGACTGATCAGCTTTTTCTGGCTGTATTCTTGTCATGTCGACGGGATGCCCCCCTCTATCGAGGGGGGCAATCCTGTGCGCCTACCCGGTCAACAGGCACCCTCCAAAAAAAATCTTGCAAGGAGGCCTCGATATCGACGCCGCCAGGTTGTAGTTCCGCTTGCAGGTCATGGCGCGAACCGGGAAGCTAGGCCATCAGTCACCTGACGGAGAGACCCCGCCTTGGATTGGCACACCCTGCTTACCCGCGAACGCCTTGGAAAACCTCTGCACAGCCCTGAAGAGCTCGGCCGCAGCCCTTTTCACAAAGACCACGACCGCATCATTTTCTCGGGGGCTTTCCGTCGCCTCGGGCGCAAGACCCAGGTCCATCCGGTGTCCAGCAATGATCACATTCATACGCGCCTGACCCACTCACTGGAAGTCAGCTGCGTGGGTCGCTCACTGGGCATGCGGGTCGGCGAAACCATCCGCAGCGCCCTGCCCGACTGGTGCGAACCCGGCGACCTGGGGATGGTGGTGCAATCGGCTTGCCTGGCACACGACATCGGCAACCCGCCTTTCGGCCATTCTGGTGAAGACGCGATCCGTCACTGGTTCCAGCAAGCCGCCGGCCGTGGCTGGCTGGATGCAATGAGTGAAGCCGAGCGCAATGACTTCCTGAATTTCGAAGGCAATGCCCAAGGCTTTCGGGTTCTCACTCAACTGGAGTATCACCAGTTCGACGGCGGCACCCGACTGACCTATGCAACGCTGGGCACGTACCTGAAGTATCCATGGACGGCCAGGCACGCCGACTCGCTGGGATACAAGAAACACAAGTTCGGGTGTTATCAGAGCGAGCTGCCGCTGCTGGAGCAGATCGCCCATAAACTCGGCCTGCCGCAACTGGAGGAGCAACGCTGGGCGCGGCATCCGCTGGTGTACCTGATGGAGGCCGCCGACGACATCTGCTATGCGCTGATCGACCTGGAAGACGGCCTGGAAATGGAGTTGCTGGAATACGCCGAAGTCGAGTCCCTGCTGCTGGGACTGGTGGGCGATGACTTGCCGGAGACCTACCGCCAGCTCGGTCCCGGCGATTCACGTCGACGCAAACTGGCGATCCTGCGCGGCAAAGCCATCGAGCACTTGACCAATGCCGCGGCCCGCGCCTTCGTCGAGCAACAAGAGGCGCTGTTGGCCGGTACACTGCCCGGCGATCTGGTGGAACACATGCACGGTCCCGCCAAGCGTTGCGTGCTGAATGCCAAGGACATGGCTCGCAAGAAAATCTTCCAGGACAAGCGCAAGACCCTGCACGAGATCGGCGCCTACACCACGTTGGAAATCCTGCTCAATGCCTTTTGCGGTGCAGCACTGGAGCAGCACAACGGTCGGACCCCGTCATTCAAGAGCCGCCGCATCCTTGACCTGCTGGGTAACAATGCACCCGATCCACACGGCCCATTGCACACTTCGTTTTTGCGCATGATTGATTTCATCGCCGGCATGACCGACAGCTATGCCAGTGACATGGCCTTGGAAATGACCGGCCGCGCCAGCCACTGAGGTGTATCGATTGATCAGCCATTACGGCATTCGTTATGGCTGATCCCCCCTTCAACTTCCAACAGCACTCAAGTTTCGTCGAATCGCCCTACAGCACATGGCGAGCAAACTGATCGCTTGCCCGGTACTCTCGCGAAACAATCGCCCTCCCTTCTGTTCGACAGATGAAGTGCTCCCCATGGCCGAAGACGATCTACGCATCCTCGTGGTGGAAGACCACCCCTTCCAACTAATAGCCACTCAATACCTGCTGGAAAGTTATGGCTTCACCCGACTGACTACCACCGACAGCGCCAAAAGCGCCATGCAGCAAATGCTCGGGGCCGATCAACCGTTCGACATCCTTTTATGCGATCAATGCCTGCCCGATCTGACGGGACTCGATCTGGTCCGGTTCGCCAGCCAGAGAGGGCTGATCAGGCAGGCGATCATTCTGAGTAGCCTGACGACCTCTGAACTGGATGAACTTGAAAAAACGGCCATTGAACACGCGCTGCCATTATTGGGTTACTTGATAAAACCATTGAAACAATTTGAATTTAGAGGCTTATTGACCTCGGCATCACTATCGAAAAAACACATATAAAATCCGACAAACACACAGCGAAAAACTTACAAGAAACTTCCTTTTAAAGTGCACCAAAGCATTAGGCTTTTTCAGCTTTCCTAATAAGAAACCTAGTTAACACGTAGTCCCATTCTTTTTTACTTGTAGGATTTCTCCTATATTGCCGCTACAGCTCGGTCAGTTCATGCGTCCCTTCAAGTATCTGAGCTATGGTGCGCGCTTTATTTGAGCTCGCATGGGACTTGATTATGAACTCCGTTTTTATTGTCGATGATCACCCGGTTATCCGCCTTGCCGTTCGAATGTTACTGGAACATGAAGGTTACAAAGTCGTCGGCGAAACTGACAATGGGGTCGACGCCATGCAGATGGTTCGCGAATGCATGCCGGACCTTGTCATTCTCGACATCAGCATTCCAAAACTGGATGGCCTGGAAGTGCTATCACGATTCAACGCAATGAGTACCCCCCTTAAAACGCTGGTACTGACAGCACAATGCCCGACACTTTTCGGTATTCGTTGCATGCAATCCGGTGCATCGGGCTATGTCTGCAAACAAGAGGACATCAGTGAACTGGTCAGCGCCATAAAAGCGGTATTTGCAGGTTACAACTATTTCCCGAGCGAGGCTTTGAACCCCGTCCGCGGAGATGAAACACGCTGTATCGAACTGGAACTGTTCAAATCGGTAAACGACCGGGAGCTGATGGTCTTGCAACTTTTTGCCCAAGGTCGCACAAACAAGGAAATTGCCAAGGGCATGTTTCTGAGCAACAAAACCGTGAGCACCTACAAAAAGCGCCTCATGCAGAAACTCAAAGCCAAATCCCTGGTTGAACTGATCGAGATGGCAAAACGTAACGCGCTAGTGTGAGAACCTCGATGCCCAGCCGTTTGAAGGTCTATCTGATTCAAGTGACCGCAGGTCTATGCGTGAGCACCTCGTTGTTCGGGGCACTGGGCAATGAACACTACACGCTGCTCAGCCGCTCTAACGCCGGGTCACTGGAGGTTCGGCTGGATGAATCCCAGCGACAATGGCTAAAAAATAAAAATCAACTAAGGCTCGGTACGTCGGCCCCGGACTATCCCCCTTTCGACCTGACCACCAGTGGTCAGGACTATGAAGGGTTTACCGCCGATTACGCTGGTCTCCTGGGAAAAGTAACCGGTTTGCCCGTCACGGTTCAGCGTTTCGATTCCCGAGGGGCCGCGATCGCTGCGCTGAAGAACGGCGAAGTCGATCTGCTTGGCACCGCCAATGGATTCGAAGCTGACAATACCGACATTGCACTGTCCATACCCTATGCCGTCGACCAACCCGTATTGGTGACCCGCGAAGGGGAAACCCGATCCCTCACCAATGGCTTGGCCGGATTGCGCCTGAGCATGGTGTATCACTACTTGCCGCTGGCGGAAGTCAGGGCGTTGTACCCGAAGGCGATCATCACGTCCTATCCGTCCTACCAGAATGCGATCAATGCCGTTGCTTTCGATCAGGCGGACGTTTTTCTCGGTGACACCATTTCAACTCACTACATGATCAACAAGGGGTACTTGAACAACATCCGCATGGCCAACTTCGGCAAACATGAAGCCTATGGTTTCAGCTTCGCCGTTAACAGGAACAACCCCGAACTGCTCGGCATCATCAACGCGATGATCACGGCCATCCCTTCCAGTGAACGAGAAAACATCGCCAAACGCTGGAGCGCCGGTAGCGACATTCTGCTGACCGATCAAAAGCTGCAACTCACTGACCGGGAAGAACGCTGGCTGGCACACCACCCGATTGTGCGCGTCGTCGTCAACGAAGCCTTTGCGCCACTGACGTTTTTCGATAGCAATGGCAACTTTCGCGGGGTCACCGCGGATTTGCTTGAGCTGATCAGGCTGCGCACCGGCTTGCGCTTTGACATCCGGCGCAGTCGAAGCGATGACGAAATGATCAAACAGATCAAGGACAACAAGGCCGATGTGATCGCCGCGTTGCTTCCCAGCGCCCAACGTCAAACCCAACTGAACTTTACCCGCCCCTTTCTGGAAAATTCCTACGTCCTGCTGACCCGCAAAGCCGCCGACAGCCCGACCAACCTCGCGCAGTTACAGGACAAGCGTCTGGCCATTGCCCGCGGCAATCCACTCATGGACTACCTGCGCAAAGAGTTTCCCCGGATCAAGTTGATCGAAACCCCGGACACATTCAGCGCCGTAGAGTCACTCGCCGAAGGCCAGGCCGAGGGCGCGGTGAACTCACTGGTCATTGCCAATTACTTCATTTCCTCGCGGCTGTTCGAGCACACATTGCAAATCAGCACCACCATCGGCACCGAGCAGGCGGCGTTTTCCCTTGCCACCGCTCGGGGCGCCAAAGAGCTGAATGCGATTCTCGACAAAGCGTTATTGAGCATCTCGCCGGAGGAACTGGGCATCATCAACAGTCGCTGGCGCGGCTATTCGGCGTCCTCGCAAAGTACCTGGCGCAACTATCAAAGGCTGTTCTACCAAATTGTCATCGGTGCAGGCGTGCTATTGCTGATTTCCATTGCGTGGAACGACTACATGCGACGCCAGATCAAGCAGCGCAAGGCCGCCGAGCGTGCGTTGAACGATCAGTTCGAGTTCATGCGATCGCTGGTCAATGGCACGCCCCATCCGATCTACGTACGTGATCGCCAGGGGCTGCTGCAAAGTTGCAACGACAGTTACCTGCAAGCGTTCTGCGCCAGGCGTGAAGATGTCATTGGCAAAAGCGTCATGCAGGGATCGATGAGCAATGTGTTCGAAGCCCGGGAGTACCAGGCTGACTACCAGCGTGTGGTGGCCGAGGGCAGACCGTTGATTGTCGATCGCGAGCTGCACATTGGTGGCCGGCGGCTGACGATCTATCACTGGATTCTTCCCTATCGGGATTCCAGCGCAAAAGTGCAAGGCATTATCGGTGGCTGGATCGACATCAGCGAACGGCGGCAACTGCTCGATGATCTGCGTTGCGCGAAAGAGCGCGCCGATAACGCCAATCGGGCCAAAAGCACGTTTCTGGCCACGATGAGCCATGAGATCCGCACACCGATGAATGCAATCATTGGCATGCTTGAACTGGCACTCAAGCGTCTTGATCATCAGCACCCGGAGCGTCCGGCCATCGATGTCGCGTACAACTCGGCGAAAGGCTTGCTGGAACTGATCGGCGATATTCTCGACATTGCCAGAATCGAATCAGGACGCTTGAGCCTGAGCCCGGAGCGCGTTAATCCGGGTGAACTTGTGGCCTCGGTCGTGCGGATTTTCGAAGGCCTGGCCCGACAGAAAGAACTCGAGCTGGTGCTGGAGTTTTCATCGGCCAACCCGACCTTCGATGTGTTGCTGGACCCATTGCGCTTCAAGCAAGTGCTGTCCAATCTGGTCAGCAATGCCATCAAGTTTACCGAGCAAGGCCAGGTCCGGGTCATTGTCGACCTGCACCCGGCAACGCAACCTGAGCGCGTACAAATGCGGGTGCAGGTTCACGACAGTGGTATCGGGATCAGCGAACAGGATCAACAACGCCTGTTCGAACCCTTCGCTCAGGCCGACAACGCCATACAATCGGCCAGGGGGGGCGCAGGGCTGGGACTGGTGATCAGCCACAACCTCTGCGAGATGATGGGCGGCAGTCTGCAATTGCGCAGCGAGCCGGGCGTCGGCACTCAGGTGGAGGTGTTGCTGCAGCTGGAAACGTTGCCGCTGCAACAGTCAGCCCAGGTGGCGGAGGCGCAAATCGTCGTCGCCACAACCCCATTGAATGTTCTGGTAGTCGATGATCACTCGGCCAATCGTTTGCTCACGTGCCAGCAACTGGAGTTTCTTGGACATCGATTTACCGTCGCGGCCGATGGGCAGGAGGGATTTCAGGCATGGAAAGACCAACCGTTTGATCTGGTGATCGCAGATTGCAACATGCCGGTCATGAACGGTTACGAGCTGGCCCGTGCCATTCGCCAGCATGAACGACAAAACCATCGTCCTCCCTGCACCGTTTTCGGCTTTACCGCCAACGCCCAACCGGAAGAAATACAACGCTGCAAACAGGCCGGAATGGACGACTGCCTGTTCAAACCCCTCAGCCTCGGTGCCTTGAGTCAATGGGTGGAAGGCATTGAACCCACCCATGCAACCCCGGCGTTCAGCCTGCACGGGTTGAAACTGATGACCGGAGGCAACCCGATGTTGAACCGGCGATTGCTCAACGAGTTGGTGAGTAGCAACCGCCAGGATCTGCAAACACTGTTGCCACTATCCAGCTCCGGGGATAAGCAGGCGTTGCAGGACATTGCCCACAAAATCAAGGGCGCAGCCCGGATAGTGCAGGCCTCCCGCTTGATCGACTGCTGCGAGGCGCTCGAAGCAGCCTGCCATGAGGATTTCGATCGCGAAAAAGTAGCTGGATGCTGCAATTCCATGGAGCGCGCCATGCTTGAGCTGGAGGGCGCGTTACTACGTCAGATCGAGCATTACGACGAAGGCAAAGTGAAAGAGCCTTAACTATGCTCGGACCCTCGGTAGTGTGTTGACCGTCATGGAGAAACCCGCAAGCGCGATGTCTGGATCAGCTACTGGCAGGCCATTGCCCTGGGCGGTAACGTGTCTAGTCCTGAAATAGGTTTACACCTGTTTCACCCTAACGCCCGATGCACCACATCGGGCTTGCTGGCCAAGGCCAGCCTGGCGTCTTGATCAGCAGTCAGTCAGGCGCAGGAAAATCGCCGCCAGCTGTTCGATTCCGGCCTGGTCCTGCGCAGTGAAGCGGGCGAGCTTCGGACTGTCGAGGTCGAGCACTCCGATCAATCGGCCGTCCTTGACCAGCGGCACCACCAGTTCGCTGTTCGAGGCGCTGTCACAGGCAATGTGACCAGGGAACGCATGCACATCTTCGACTAGCTGGGTCTGCAAGGTGGCTGCCGCCGTCCCGCATACGCCACGGCCGAACGGAATTCGCACGCAAGCGATCTGCCCCTGAAACGGGCCCAGCACCAGCTCTTCATTACGGTTGAGGTAGAAACCGGCCCAATTCAAGTCATCGAGCTGATTGAACAGAAACGCTGAGAACTGCGCGGCATTGGCGATAAAATCCCGCTCGTCCGCCAACAAGGACTCAAGCTGCGCGTGCAGCATGCCGTAGCCTTCGAGGCCCTGGCCGCTTTTTTGTAAATCGATCATGCCTTGTGCTCCAACAGCTTCAGCCCGACCCAATAACGGGCAAATTGATAGGCGCAACGTCCATTGCGATTGCCTCGGCCGGTGGCCCAGCGTACCGCCAGAATGTCCAGTTCTTCGTTGCGCTGCCACGCCAGTCCGGCCTTGCCGGCCAACTGGCCGATCCAGTGCTCGACGACGTTGAGGAAATGTTCCTGGGTAAACGGATAGAATGACAGCCACAGGCCGAAGCGGTCCGACAGCGCGATCTTGTCTTCAACCGCCTCGCTCGGATGCAGTTCGCCGTCGACCCGTTTCCAGTTTTCGTTGTCACTTTCCATTTCCGGCACCAGGTGGCGACGGTTGGAAGTGGCGTACAGCAAAACGTTGTCCGGCGCCTGTTCCAGCGAGCCATCAAGGACGCTTTTGAGCACTCGGTAATCACCCTCGCCCGACTCGAACGAGAGGTCGTCGCAAAACAGCACGAAACGCTGGGGCAGTTTGCCGATCTGTTCGACCACTCGCGGCAGGTCTGCCAGGTGATCACGCTCAATCTCGATCAGGCGTAAACCGGCTTGAGCGTGCTCGGCCAACAAGGCGCGCACCAGCGATGACTTGCCGGTGCCGCGCGAGCCCCAGAGCAAGGCGTGGTTGGCCGGCATGCCGTCGAGGAACTGCCGGGTATTGCGCCCAAGCTGCTCGACTTGCCGGTCGACGCCGATCAGGTCCGATAAACGCATGTCGAGGCTGACCTCCAGCGGCATCAGATAACCGCCGCGCGACTCACGCTGCCAGCGCGCGGCCAGGCATTGCGTCCAGTCGATGGCTGGCCGCGGTGCCGGCAGCAACGGCTCGATGCGGGCCAGAACGGCATCGGCGCGTTCAAGAAAAGCATTCAATCGGGAATCCACGACTTCTCCTCGGGCACGTTCACAGTAATGATGGTGATACAGCGACGAAACACAGCGTCAGACAAGCGGCTGCCCCCGCAGTACAGGCCTCGCGAGAACATCAGTAGGCAGGCATGATCGGCTATGCTTGAGCAGCGAAAGGAAACAGAAGTGGTTCACCCCCCCATGGATATCAAATTCACCAACCGGCTGTCATTCAAGCAAGCCCGGCTTACCGTGCTGGTCGGTTTCATTCTGGGCACGCTGCTCAGCCTGCTGCAAATAGGCATCGATTATGCCAGTGAAGACGCCTCCATCAATCGTGAAATCCTTTCATTACTGGAAATCAGCCACAATCCGGCCTCGCGAATCGCCTACAACATCGACGCCGAACTCGCCAAGGAACTGACCCAGGGCCTGCTGCGCTCGCCAGCGATCATTGGCGCGAAACTGACCGACAACAACGGCATTGTGCTGGCCAACGTCAAGCGACCCGGTGTGGAAAACGGTTACCGGATGCTCAGTGACTTCCTGTTCGGCGCCAATCGACAGTTCGAAGACCGACTTTACCTGGATCATTTACCCAACGAATCCCTGGGTACGCTGCGGCTTAACGTCGACACTTACGCCTTCGGCGACCGGTTCCTGCGCCGGGCCGAAGTGACCCTGCTCAATGGGTTCGCCCGCAGCCTGCTGCTGTCCGGCATCCTGCTGGCACTGTTCTATGTGATGCTGACCAAACCCCTGGTGCGGGTCATCCGTGAACTCAGCGGTCGCGACCCGAGCAGCACCGAGCCGACCTCACTGGAGTGTCCCACCGGGCACGCCAACGATGAGATCGGAGTGCTGGTCAAGGTTGCCAACCAGCAATTCAAGAACATCACCACCGAAATCCAGCAGCGGCGCAACGCGGAAAACCGCCTGACCGAGTACCTCGGCCAACTGGAAAACATCGTCTCGGCCCGCACTGCCGAACTCAAGGCGATCAATGCCCGACTGAGCCAATCCAACGAGGAACTGGAAGCCGCCCGCAGTACCGCCCTCGACATGGCCGAAGCCCGCTCGGTGTTCCTGGCCAACATGAGCCATGAAATCCGCACCCCCCTCAATGGCTTGCTCGGGATGATCGCGTTGTCCCTCGACGGGCCGCTGAATGCCGAACAACAGCAGCAACTGTCGATCGCCCATGACTCGGGCAAAGTGCTGGTGGAACTGCTCAACGATATTCTCGACTTGTCGAAGTTCGATGCCGGCCAACTCGAACTCGAACACATCCCCTTCGACCTCGGTTCGCTGATCGAAGACACCGCCAACCTGTTGTCGCAGAACGCCGCCCCCAGCGTCGAACTGACCTGCCTGATCGATCCGCATTTCCCGGCACTGGTGCTCGGTGACCCGACCCGGGTGCGGCAGATCGTCAGTAATCTGCTGTCCAACGCCCTCAAATTCACCCGTTTCGGGCGGGTCGACGTGCGCCTGTCGACGTTCGGCGACGGCGTCAGAATCGAAGTGTGCGACACCGGCATCGGCATCCCACAGGATGCCCAGGTCAAAATCTTGCAGCCCTTCACCCAGGCCGGTGTCGGTATTACCCGCCAGTTTGGCGGCACCGGGCTGGGCCTGGCCCTGACCTACAACCTTTGCGAGGCCATGCAAGGGCGCCTGACGATCAGCTCCGAGCCGGGTTTTGGCAGCCAGTTCTGCGCGGATTTGCCATTGCCCAGCCATACCCGTGCAACTGCTGTTTCGCTCAAGGGCAAAGTCATTGCCATCACGGCCGCCAGCAGCGGGCTGGGCGAACTGCTCAACAGTCTGTTGCCTGGCTGGGGGCTGGACTATGAACGGCGCTCCATGGATGACCCACTGCTTGGCCTGGCAGCCGACGTGCTCATCACCGACTGCCCTGAATGCCTGTTCATTTTGCGCCCCACCCTCAGCGCGCCGATCCTGCTGATCACCGCTTATGGCAATTTCATGCCCAGCGAAGAGGCCAACGCCCTCGCCCCCTTGCAACAACAGGCCCGCCCTTTGGCCCGCAATACGCTGCTTCAGACGTTGCGGCGAATCCTGCAACCGCAAACCCACCCGATCAACGAGGCCCGACTCGACACGCAATGCCCGCAACGCCGCGGGCGCGTGCTGCTGGTGGAAGATAATCCGGTCAACCAGTTGGTGGCCAAGGGCATGCTCGGCAAACTCGGCTGCGAGGTCACCACCGCGGCTCATGGTGGAGAGGCCCTGGATCAACTCGAGCAACGGGATTTCGACCTGGTGCTGATGGACTGCAACATGCCGGTGATGGACGGCTATGAAGCCAGCCGGCAAATCCGCCGTAGCGGACGCTGGCCCCAACTGCCCGTCGTCGCCCTGACGGCCAACGCCATGTCGGAGGAGCGCGAACGCTGTCGTGCCGCGGGCATGAGCGACTACCTGGCCAAACCTTTCCGGCGCGAAGAACTGGCCGCCCTGCTGGACTTATGGATCCCCGTTACGACAGTGCCTTGATCTGTCCCAACAGATGATCGAGGCCATCGCGCAAGTCGTTGAGACGATTCAGATCGACCCCGCTGTCGCACAACAGGCGCGCCTTGAGGGGCCCGACCTGATCGCGCAAGGCCGTGCCGGCTGGCGACAGGCTCAGGTGCACTTCACGCTCATCGCGCGCTGAACGCTGACGTTGCACCAGTTGCAGTTGTTCGAGGCGCTTGAGCAAGGGTGTCAGCGTGCCGGAATCCAGGGCCAAACGCTCGCCCAATGCCTTGACGGTCGGTTGCTCCGGGGCCGCTTCCTGCCACTCCCACAACACCAGCATCGCCAGGTACTGAGGGTAAGTCAGGCCCAACTGATCGAGCATTGGCTTGTAGGCGCGAATCACCGCCCGGGAAGCCGCGTACAGCTTGAAACACAGCTGGCTGTCGAGCTTCAGGGAATCGACTGACAAGGTGTTCATTTGAGCAGGGCTTCGATCTCGCGGGTCAGGTCCTGCGGCTTGGTCGCCGGGGCGAAGCGCTTGACCAGTTGCCCGTCCTTGCCAATCAGGAACTTGGTGAAATTCCACTTGATGCCCTGGGAACCCAGCACCCCCGGTGCGCGCTTTTTCAATTGCACGAACAACGGATGGGCGTCGGCACCATTGACGTCGATCTTTTTGAACAGCGGGAAGCTGACACCGAAGTTCAGCTCGCAGAATTCGGAGATCGCCCCTTCGTTGCCCGGTTCTTGCTTGCCGAACTGGTTGCAGGGAAAACCGAGCACCACCAGGCCCTGGTCCTTGTAGGTCTGCCACAGCTCTTCCAGGCCTTTGTACTGCGGAGTGAAACCGCATTTGCTGGCCGTGTTGACCACCAGCACGGCTTTGCCGGCGAAATCCGCCAGGGTCTTTTGCTCACCCTTGATGGTGGTGCAAGGGATGCTCAGCAGGTTGTCGCTCATGTTTGAGGTTCCAAGTGAATGGCAGAGATAACAAAATAGCGAGCAATTGAATTGTGTGCAATTTAAATATCGGGAAAGCGATCATCGGATCGCTTCGGGGACTTACTCGCGCGGTACCAGGTCCAGGCACACCGAATTGATGCAATAACGCAGGCCCGTCGGCGGCGGACCATCAGGGAATACATGCCCCAGATGCGCGTCGCATTTGGCGCAGACCACTTCGGTGCGGATCATGCCGTGGCTGGCATCACGGATTTCGGTCATGGCGCTGTCGCCGATCGGCGCATAGAAACTCGGCCAGCCGCAGCCGGAATCGAACTTGGTCCTGGAGTCGAACAGCGGCTCGTTACAGCAGATGCAGTGGTAGACACCGTCGGTCTTGGTGGCGTTGTATTTGCCGGAAAACGGACGTTCGGTGCCTTTGAGGCGGCACACGTTGTACTGCTCTGGATCGAGCATCGCCTTCCATTCTTCCAGGGTTTTTTCCAACTTTTCCATGATCACACCTCAGCGGCTGAAAAAGCCCGATCTGTACCTTTTCCACGGATCGGGCGGCACGTATGATTGCGCCTCGTCAAACGCCAGTCTGGCAGCCAGACCACGCGCATTCAAACGGAAATATGGGTGCTGCATCTCAAGGCGTCAGGCCTGTGTGAATACGCAGGATTCCCAGCACGGTTGCCCAAACGCCGTCTGGATCGTTCATTTTCGGGAACACATCGCCATGCAGGTCAGCAAATCGAACAAGCTCGCCAACGTCTGCTACGACATTCGCGGCCCGGTGCTCAAGCACGCCAAACGCCTGGAAGAGGAAGGCCATCGCATCCTCAAGCTGAACATCGGCAACCCGGCGCCTTTTGGGTTCGAAGCACCGGATGAAATCCTCCAGGACGTGATCCGCAACCTGCCGACCGCCCAGGGCTATAGCGACTCCAAGGGTCTGTTCAGTGCGCGCAAGGCCGTGATGCAGTATTACCAGCAAAAGCAGGTAGAAGGCGTCGGCATTGAAGACATCTACCTGGGCAACGGCGTTTCCGAACTGATCGTGATGTCGATGCAGGCCCTGCTCAACAATGGCGACGAAGTACTGGTGCCGGCGCCGGACTATCCGCTGTGGACCGCTGCCGTGAGCCTGTCCGGCGGCAATCCGGTGCATTACCTGTGCGACGAGCAAGCCAACTGGTGGCCGGACCTGGCCGACATCAAGGCCAAGATCACCCCGAACACCAAGGCCCTGGTGATCATCAACCCGAACAACCCGACCGGCGCGGTGTATTCGAAGGAAGTGCTGCTGGGCATGCTGGAACTCGCCCGCCAGCACAATCTGGTGGTGTTCTCCGACGAGATCTACGACAAGATCCTCTACGACGACGCCGTGCACATCTGCACCGCCTCCCTGGCGCCGGACCTGCTGTGCCTGACTTTCAACGGTCTGTCCAAGTCCTATCGCGTCGCCGGTTTCCGTTCCGGCTGGATCGCCATTTCCGGCCCGAAACACCACGCCCAGAGCTACATCGAAGGCATCGACATGCTGGCGAACATGCGCCTGTGCGCCAACGTGCCGAGCCAGCATGCGATCCAGACCGCCCTGGGTGGCTATCAGAGCATCAATGACCTGGTGCTGCCGCAGGGCCGCTTGCTGGAGCAACGCAACCGCACCTGGGAGTTGCTCAACGACATTCCGGGCGTGAGCTGCGTCAAGCCGATGGGGGCACTGTATGCATTCCCGCGGATCGACCCCAAGGTCTGTCCGATCCATAACGACGAAAAGTTCGTTCTCGACCTGCTGCTCTCCGAAAAGCTGCTGGTGGTTCAAGGCACCGCGTTCAACTGGCCATGGCCAGACCACTTCCGCGTCGTGACCCTGCCCCGTGTCGATGACCTGGAGATGGCCATCGGACGCATCGGCGGCTTCCTCAAGTCCTACCGCCAGTAAGCGATCCGTCACCGTGCGACGTTCTCGAACGTCGCGCGATGATTCATCCCGCAACATTTGTTTGCAATGCGCCACTGGCCGTCGCTTTGTCGCTACCAGACAGCGTCTTGCCTGCTCGCGCCTAACAAAGGCGGGGCCTTCGACATGAATTGACTGACAAACTCTTCCCGCATACTCGTCGGAAATGCCCTGCAAGCAGCTAGACTGTTGCCGTAGGACACAGTTTGAAATAGTCACCCAGTTGAATACCCCGGTGCAGCACCTTATATACCCCGCAGTACGCTACATCTTTAGCATGAGGAGATTTCTACAACCATGATGCGCATCCTGCTGTTCTTGGCCACTAACCTGGCGGTCGTGCTGATTGCCAGCATCACCCTGAGCCTTTTCGGCTTCAACGGGTTCATGGCGGCCAATGGGGTTGACCTCAACCTCAATCAGCTGCTGATCTTCTGTGCGGTCTTTGGTTTCGCCGGTTCGCTGTTCTCGCTGTTCATCTCCAAGTGGATGGCGAAGATGAGCACCAGCACCCAGATCATCACCCAGCCACGCACCCGTCACGAGCAATGGCTGCTGCAAACCGTCGAGCAACTGTCCCGCGAAGCCGGGATCAAGATGCCCGAAGTCGGTATCTTCCCGGCCTACGAGGCGAATGCTTTCGCCACCGGCTGGAACAAGAACGACGCTTTGGTCGCGGTCAGCCAAGGGTTGCTCGAGCGCTTCTCGCCGGATGAAGTGAAAGCCGTCCTGGCCCACGAAATCGGCCACGTAGCCAATGGCGACATGGTTACCCTGGCGCTGATCCAGGGCGTGGTGAACACCTTCGTGATGTTCTTCGCACGAATCATCGGCAATTTCGTCGACAAGGTGATCTTCAAGAACGAAGAAGGCCAGGGCATTGCCTACTACGTAGCGACCATCTTCGCCGAACTGGTTCTGGGCATCCTGGCCAGCGCCATCGTCATGTGGTTCTCGCGCAAGCGCGAGTTCCGTGCCGACGAAGCTGGCGCAAACCTGGCCGGCACCGCCGCGATGATTGGCGCCCTGCAACGCCTGCGGGCAGAACAAGGGCTGCCGGTGCACATGCCTGACACCCTGAACGCCTTCGGTATCAACGGTGGCATCAAGCAAGGGTTTGCCCGCATGTTCATGAGCCACCCGCCGCTGGAAGAGCGTATCGATGCTCTGGCTCGTCGCCGGGGCTAATACACTCCACAGCAAAGCAAAAGGCCCGCAGCGATGCGGGCCTTTTTTGTCTGCTGGAATGTTTCGGTGTTTTTTAGGGCCTCT
The DNA here is from genome assembly GCF_056402255.1 of Pseudomonas sp. P4_B4. Taxonomy (NCBI): domain Bacteria; kingdom Pseudomonadati; phylum Pseudomonadota; class Gammaproteobacteria; order Pseudomonadales; family Pseudomonadaceae; genus Pseudomonas; species Pseudomonas sp. P4_B4. Next base: position 1,788 of record NZ_JBFUHS010000038.1, on the reverse strand, counting down.
TCGCGGGCAGCTTGCTCGCGAAGGGGCCAGTGCAGCTAACCGTTCCTACCGACTGGAAACCAGATACACCCGCTCCTCCAGCCGCGTGACACCCGCCTCCAGAAACTTCCCGCTCTCGCTCAACACATCCTGATCTTCCAGGATCTTCAGCGCCCATGAATCCCCGAACAACCGCCGCACCTCATCATCGAGTACAGCAAACGGCGGGCCGGGCATTTGTGCCTGGTCATAGTCCAGGGTAATTACCAGGCCATGGGACTCCCTCGGCAGTATCCGCTTCAAATGGGCGGCGTAGCGCTCTCGCATTTCCGCCGGCAGCGCGATCAACGCCGCGCGATCATAAAGTGCAGAACAATCAGCCACATCGCCTGCCGTCAGCTCGAAGAAATCGCCGCACCACAGTTCAATGGAACCTGCCCGATAAACCTTGAACGGCCCCTGCTCGCTGACGGCCGGATCAAAGCCATGTTCGCTGAAAAACTCCTCGACGGCTTTTTCCGACAGTTCGACCCCCAAGACCTCATGGCCTTGATGGGCGAGCCATAGCAAATCCAGGCTTTTTCCACATAACGGCACCAACACGCGTGCGCCTTCTTCAAGGATTAACGCTGGCCAGAACCGCTTCAGATGAGGGTTCACCTGCGGCAGGTGAAAGCCGATCTGGTTCGCCGCCCATTTCTTGTGCCAAAACTCAGGCTGCATAATTAACCCCGAAAATTCGATCAAAACACCCTAAAACTTATATTAGATTTAGATTAATGATCTGACTGAAGATGTTGCATCTTAACTCTCAGGAGCTCATTCATGTTCCCCAGCCTGTACATATCCCACGGCTCCCCCATGCTCGCCCTGGAACCCGGTGCCAGCGGGCCGGCACTCGCCCGCCTGGCCGCCGAGATACCGAAGCCAAAAGCCATCGTGATTGTGTCTGCGCACTGGGAAAGCAATGAGCTGTTGGTCAGCGGCAATCCACAACCGGAAACCTGGCATGACTTCGGTGGTTTTCCCAAAGCCCTGTTCGAAGTCCAGTACCCGGCTCCCGGCGACCCACGACTCGCCGCAGAGGTTGTCGAGTTATTGAAAACCGCTGGCTTTCCAGCACGTATCGACAGCAATCGGCCTTTCGACCATGGCGTCTGGGTGCCTTTATCGCTGATGTACCCACAAGCAGACATCCCGATTGTCCAGGTTTCGCTGCCCACCCGTGGCGGTCCCGCCCTGCAGACCCGTGTTGGCCACGCGCTGGCCAGCCTGCGCGACCATGGCGTCCTGCTGATCGGCTCCGGCAGCATAACCCACAACCTGCGGGAACTGGACTGGCATGCCGGCCCCGAGAGCGTTGAGCCCTGGGCCCAGGCATTTCGCGACTGGATGATCGAGAAACTCGCAGCGAATGACGAAGCCGCGCTGCACGACTATCGCGCGCAGGCGCCAAACGCTGTACGCAATCATCCGAGTGATGAGCACTTGTTGCCGTTGTATTTTGCCCGCGCTGCCGGGGGGCAGTTCAGCGTTGCTCACCAAGGGTTCACCATGGGTGCGCTGGGCATGGACATTTACCGCTTCGGTTAACCCAAGGACCGAGTCGCCCCCATCGCGAGCAGGCTCGCTTGTATGCTAGGACTTGAAGGGAGGAGGAGGGACAAGGCTCGATTCTGACTGTTAGCGCAGTACAGATCCGTGGGAGATTTCGCCCCTCCTCCTTTCACCCAAGCGCCGATAAAGAATGCATCTGGCTAGACCGACGATAGGAACAAGCCTGCGCCTCTGGGTGAGCCCTTCAAGAAG
>NZ_JBFUHS010000037.1:0-92966 GCF_056402255.1 Pseudomonas sp. P4_B4 | reverse complement strand
CCCACAGTTGAAATGCATTCCAATGTGGGAGCGGCGGTGCGGCGATCCGACTTGCTCGCGAATGCAGCGCCTCGGTCTAGAGCCTTACACTGGCAAAAGTCGACTCATTACGCGCCTGACTCAGCGCCGACAACGGCCCGGACAACGGTGACAGCACCAGCGCTTGCGGCAAAGGCATCATCGCCACTTGTTGGGTGGTGTTGGACCCTACGCGCTCGTCACGCGGCGGAATGCCGAAGTATTCGCGGTAGCACTTGGAGAAGTGCGGCGTGGACACGAAGCCACAGACCGACGCCACTTCGATGATCGACATCGGCGTTTGCTTGAGCAGCTGGCGCGCGCGGATCAAGCGCAGCTTCAGGTAGTAACGCGACGGCGAACAGTGCAAGTATTTCTGGAACAACCGCTCGAGCTGACGACGGGACACCGCGACATACACCGCCAGTTCGTCGAGGTCGATCGGCTCTTCGAGGTTGGCTTCCATCAACGCGACGATTTCCTGCAACTTCGGCTGGTTGGTGCCGAGCATGTGCTTGAGCGGCACACGCTGGTGATCCTGCTCGTTGCGGATGCGCTCGTAGACGAACATTTCCGAAATGGCCGCCGACAGCTCACGGCCGTGATCGCGGCTGATCAAGTGCAGCATCATGTCCAGCGGCGCGGTACCGCCGGAGCTGGTGAAACGGTTACGGTCGAGGGTGAACAAGCGGGTGCTCATCGCTACACGCGGGAAAGCTTCCTGCATCGCCGCCAGGCATTCCCAGTGCACGCTGCAATCAAAACCGTCGAGCAGGCCGGCGCAGGCCAGGGCCCAACTGCCGGTGCACACCGCGCCGAGGCGGCGGGACTGGCGGGCCTGGCTTTGCAGCCATGACACGTGTTCGCGGGTAACAGTGCGCTGGATGCCGATGCCGCCGCACACGATGACGGTGTCCATTGGCGGGGCTTTGTGCATGGAGGCGTCGGGGGTGATCTGCAGGCCGTCACTGGCCCAGACCTGGCCGCCATCGACGGTGAGGGTGGTCCAGCGATACAGCTCGCGACCGGACAACTGGTTGGCCATGCGCAGGGGTTCCACTGCGGAGGCCAGAGAAATCAGCGTGAAATTGTCCAGCAGCAGAAAGCCGATGGATTGAGGCGCACGGTTCTGGGGTTGGGCCCCGGAGTTGAACGTCGTCATCGCGGTATCTCCTCACACAAAGCGGGTGATGGCCTCAGGCGGAGGCTCTTTTTATTGCCATCGTTCTCGCGTGGGAGACGGGCTTTGTAATGACAGAGCAATTGCCATGCCTAAATTTGAATGCGCGTTCAATAACTCCTAAAAACGACGTCGGAATGTGTCTATATATGTCTTGCAAGGCGTGGGGATTTAAATGGCCATCAGGACTGGCAAGCACCCCGGCCCACAAGCTGTGAGCAATTCGGTAGCACTTGTGGGAACGGCGTTGCGCCGCGATGGAAAAGAGTGTCACCGCAGGCACGGGTGACGGGCGGTCGAAGGCTGGTTGGCTCTCGATCAGTGGCAAGACAATTTATCTGTGAGCGACGCGCTAAAAGGTGGCGCGTTTTCGAGCTGGTGTTCACTTAGCGCGCAGTTTTGACTGGTCTGGCGCTATCGCGAGCAGGCTCGCTCCCACATTTGGAATGCGCTCCACCTGTGGGAGCGAGCCTGCTCGCGAAGAATGCGACTCGGTACTACTGACTCAACACTCCACCGCACTCACCGCCAACCCACCCCGCGATGTCTCCTTATATTTGTCATGCATGTCGGCACCGGTATCGCGCATGGTGCGGATCACCCGATCCAGCGAAATAAAGTGCTGGCCATCACCGCGCAATGCCATTTGCGCAGCGTTGATCGCTTTCACCGCGGCAATCGCGTTGCGCTCGATGCACGGCACCTGGACCAGCCCACCCACCGGGTCGCAGGTCAGGCCGAGGTTGTGTTCCAGACCGATCTCCGCCGCGTTGCACAGTTGCTCTGGTGTAGCACCAAGGATTTCCGCCAGCCCGGCCGCCGCCATGGCGCAGGCCGAACCTACTTCGCCCTGGCAACCGACTTCGGCACCGGAGATCGAGGCGTTCTTCTTGCACAGGATTCCCACTGACGCCGCGCCGAGGAAGTAGTCGACGACATTGGCGTCGGTCACGACCTCGCTGAATTTCATGAAGTAGTGCAGCACCGCCGGAATGATCCCCGCCGCGCCGTTGGTCGGTGCCGTAACCATGCGCCCGCCGGCGGCGTTTTCTTCGTTGACCGCCAGGGCGAACAGGTTGACCCATTCCATGGCGCTCAAGGTCGAGCCGATCACGTTGGGTTTGTTCAGCTCCTGCAGGCTGCGATGCAGTTTCGCCGCACGCCGGCGCACGTTCAGCCCGCCGGGCAGGATGCCTTCGTGTTTCAGGCCCTGTTCAACGCAATCCTGCATGGCGCGCCAGAGCTTCATCAGGCCGCTGCGGATTTCGTCCTCGCTGCGCCACACCCTCTCGTTAGCCATCATTAACTCAGCCACGCGCAGCTTGTGTTTTTTGCACAGTTCCAGCAGCTCGGCCGCACTGGAAAAGTCATATGGCAACACAGTGCGGTCGAGGTCGACGACACCGCTGGAGGCCTGAGCCTCATCGACGACAAAACCGCCGCCGACCGAATAGTAGGTGTCGCGATACAACTCGCCGTCATCACCCTCGACAATCAGGGTCATGGCGTTGGGATGGAATGGCAGGTTCTCATCGATCAGGCGCATGTCCCGGGCCCAGATGAAGGGCACCGGCAAGCGACCGTCGAGCAGCAGCGTATCGGTCTCACGCAGGGTGGCGATACGAATGCCGATTTGCGACGGATCGATCGCATCCGGCCACTCGCCCATCAGGCCCATGATCACGGCATTGTCGCTGCCGTGGCCGATACCGGTGGCCGACAACGAGCCGAACAGCTGGACTTCGACACGCCGCACCTGCTCCAGCAATCCGCGCTCGCGCAAGCCCTGCACGAACAACGCCGCCGCCCGCATGGGCCCCACGGTGTGAGAACTGGAAGGGCCGATGCCGATTTTGAACAGGTCGAAAACACTGATAGCCATTACTGCCGAACTCCTGAATGGGCCCACTGCGCACGCAAAAACGCACGGTGACGGAGCTGCTACGCTCAAGCTGCAATCCGCCGAGATGACCGCATCATCAAGCTTTTATCCAGTTGTTCGACGTCTCTAACCGACGCACTCATGCCCACCAGCGCCGCGTGTCTTTTACGCCGTGTTTTCACCGTTTTTTTGCGGTTCAGAGGGGGAAAACGGGCTGAAAAAATCTGTAAACGACGTCACCGACACTGGATGCGACCATCCCTGTACTGGATACGACGCACCCTGTAGGCGTCAGATTTTCACTGGTACATGATCATATCGACTCGATTGCAAGGCGCAGTGGTAGAGCTGTCTCCAGAACGCCATCCAACCGCAACCTATAAGTGCGGTGGTCCAGTCGGAACACTGCCAAAAAAAACACCAAGGAGTCCATCCATGAAAGGTTCCCCGTCGTTGTTGTTGGCCGCCATGCTTAGTCTGCCGGTTCTGGCGCAAGCCGCAGAACCGGCGCAGTGCAGCACCGTAAACTTCTCCGATGTCGGCTGGACCGACATCACCGCGACAACCGCGACTACCAGCGTCGTGCTCAACGCCCTCGGCTACAAGACCAAGACCACCATGATTTCCGTGCCTGTGACCTACAAGTCCCTGGCCGACGGCAAGAACATGGACGTGTTCCTGGGCAACTGGATGCCGACCATGGAAAACGACATCAAGGCCTATCGCGATGCCGGCACCGTGGAAACCGTGCGCACCAACCTCAAGGGCGCCAAGTACACCCTCGCCGTCCCTCAAGCGCTGTACGACAAGGGGCTGCATGACTTCGCCGACATCGCCAAATTCAAGAAAGAGCTCGACGGCAAGATCTACGGCATCGAACCTGGCAACGACGGCAATCGTCTGATCCAGAGCATGATCGACAAGGATGCCTTCGGCCTGAAGACCGCCGGTTTCAAAGTCGTCGAATCCTCCGAAGCAGGCATGCTGTCGCAGGTCGACCGCGCGCAGAAACGCGACACCGCCGTGGTGTTCCTCGGCTGGGCGCCGCACCCGATGAACAAGCGTTTCAAAATTCAATACCTGACCGGTGGTGATGACTTCTTCGGCCCGGACTTCGGTGCCGCCACCGTGGCGACCAACACCCGCAAGGGCTATGCGCAGGAATGCAGCAACGTCGGCCAGTTGCTCAAGAACCTGGAGTTCACCGTCGACATGGAAAGCTCGCTGATGGGCAACATCCTGGACGACAAGATGAAGCCTGACGCGGCTGCCAAGGCCTGGCTGAAAAACAATCCACAGGTGCTCGATACCTGGCTCGCTGGCGTGACCACCATTGACGGTAAACCAGGCCTGGAGGCCGTGAAAGCCAAACTGGCCAAGTAATCGCTTATGCCGGGCGGCCTCGGCCGTCCGGGCTGTTTATTTCCTTGCATGCGGACGTTCACTACCATGCTGATTGATCAGAAAATCCCTTTAGGCCAGTACATCGCGAGCTTCGTTGAATGGTTGACGCAACACGGCGCCAGCACCTTCGACGCAATCGCCGTGACACTGGAAACGATGATCCACGGCGTGACGTTTGCGCTGACCTGGTTCAACCCGCTGGCACTGATCGGCCTAATCGCACTACTGGCACACTTCATTCAACGCAAATGGGGTCTGACCGCGTTTGTCGTTGCCTCCTTTCTGCTGATCCTCAATCTGGGGTACTGGCAGGAAACCATGGAAACCCTCGCCCAGGTGCTGTTCGCCACCCTGGTCTGCGTGGTCATCGGCGTGCCGCTGGGCATCGTCGCCGCGCACAAGCCGATGTTCTATACTTTAATGCGTCCGGTACTCGATCTGATGCAGACCGTACCGACCTTCGTGTACCTCATTCCTACCCTCACCCTCTTCGGGCTGGGTGTGGTCCCGGGCCTGATCTCCACGGTGGTGTTCGCGATTGCCGCGCCTATCCGCCTGACCTACCTGGGTATCCGCGATGTTCCGGAAGAATTGATGGACGCAGGCAAAGCCTTTGGCTGCTCGCGACGTCAGCTGCTCTCGCGAATCGAACTGCCCCACGCCATGCCAAGCATCGCGGCCGGTATCACCCAGTGCATCATGCTGTCCCTTTCGATGGTGGTGATTGCGGCACTGGTGGGCGCCGATGGCCTGGGCAAACCGGTGGTCAACGCACTGAACACTGCTGATATCGCCCTGGGCTTCGAAGCAGGCCTGGCGATCGTACTGCTGGCGATCATGCTCGACCGTATCTGCAAACAACCCGACGCCAAAGTAGGGGGTGACGCATGAGCATTATTCGCTTCGAGAACGTTGACGTTATCTTCTCCAAGGATCCACGCGAGGCGCTCAAGCTGCTGGATCAAGGCATGACCCGTAACGAGATCCTGAAAAAGACCGGGCAGATCGTGGGGGTCGAAAAGGCCAGCCTGGATATCGAAAAAGGTGAAATCTGCGTACTGATGGGCCTGTCCGGCTCCGGCAAGTCCAGCCTGCTGCGCTGCATCAACGGCCTCAACACCGTCAGTCGCGGCAAGCTGTTCGTCGAGCACGAAGGCAAGCAGATCGACATTGCCTCGTGTACGCCGGCAGAACTGAAAATGATGCGCACCAAGCGCATCGCGATGGTGTTCCAGAAGTTCGCCCTGATGCCCTGGTTGACCGTTCGCGAAAACATCAGCTTCGGCCTGGAAATGCAGGGTCGTCCCGAGAAAGAACGCCGCAAGCTGGTGGACGACAAGCTTGAGCTGGTGGGCCTGACCCAGTGGCGCAACAAGAAACCCAACGAGCTGTCCGGTGGTATGCAACAACGCGTGGGCCTGGCCCGTGCCCTGGCGATGGACGCCGACATTCTGCTGATGGACGAACCGTTCTCGGCACTCGACCCGCTGATCCGCCAGGGCTTGCAGGACGAGCTGCTGGAACTGCAACGCAAGTTGCACAAGACCATCGTCTTCGTGAGCCACGACCTTGATGAAGCGCTGAAACTCGGCAGTCGTATCGCGATCATGAAAGACGGCCGGATCATCCAGTACAGCAAGCCGGAAGAAATCGTCCTCAACCCGGCGGACGACTACGTGCGGACCTTCGTAGCCCACACCAACCCGCTGAACGTGCTGTGCGGCCGCAGCCTGATGCGCAGCCTGGACAACTGCAAACGCATCAACGGTTCGGTATGCCTGGATCCAGGTGGCGATTCGTGGCTGGACCTGGCCGAGGGCAACACCATCAAGGGCGCTCGCCAGAACGGGTCTGCGCTGGACTTGCAGAACTGGGTACCGGGTCAGGCCGTTGAAGGCCTGGGTCGTCGACCAACCCTGGTGGACTCGAACATCGGCATGCGCGATGCGCTGCAGATTCGTTATCAGACCGGCAACAAACTGGTGCTGCACGATAACAACCATGTGGTGGGGATTCTTGGCGACAGCGAGCTGTATCACGCACTGCTCGGCAAGAACCTGGGGTAAGGCAACAGATGCAAAAACGCCGCGAGAGAATCGCGGCGTTTTTGTTAGTGCAGATATAAGACTTGGAATACTGACAACTGTGGCGAGGGAGCTTGCTCCCGTTCGGCTGCGAAGCAGTCGTAGATCCGGATAGTGCGTTCTGCCTGAACTACCGCAGTCTCTGGTTTTGGGGCCGCTTCGCAGCCCAACGGGAGCAAGCTCCCTCGCCACATAAGATCTGCGGTGCAACTGACGCCACCGCAGACCTCACAACTCAGCTATAAACCCGGCCAAGGAGCTGCCGATGGCTTTCAAACTGATCGAGCACGTCACGGGTGATCTGATCCTGGGTGAAACCCATCAAGTCGTAGTCCTGGCTGCCGTTGTGCAGGTACACCTCGGCGCGATAGAAACGCTGACGCGCTTCATCGGCCCGCACCTCATCGATCTGCGCCGACTCGGTCGGCGTGGCCAGGTAGCCATCCAGGCTCACTTCGTAGACGAAAGGGTTGCCCTCTTCCATCTCCACCCGTACGCCCATGCAACGCTTGGACTTGCCCAGCAGCGTCTGCACTTGCAGGCCTTGAGCACGCATTTGCGCCGTCGCATCTTCCAGCGCCGGGCTCACGTGCTTGTCCATGAAGCGCTGCACCACCGACTGGCTTGGTTGCAGGTCCAGTTGGGTCAAGCGCTCACTGAAACCACGACGACCGCGTGCCGCCAGTTCCGCTTGCTCCTGTTCGATCTGCACGTCCTGGCGCATGGCCTTGTGCAAGCCGAACATGAAGAACACCAGCACCACCGAGAACGGCAGGCCGGCCAGCACCACCATGGTTTGCATGGCTTCGAAGTTGCCGGCAAACAGCAGGCCGATGGTCACCAGGGTGATCACTGCCGACCAGAAGATCCGCAGCCAGTGCGGCGCGTCTTCGTCGACGTTGCCGCCCTTGCACGAAAGGTTGGCCATCATCACCGCGCCGGAGTCCGCCGGGGTCAGGAACAGCACGAAACCGACAAAGATCGACACGCCGATCACAACCTTCGACGCCGGGTAATGCTCAAGCAACTGGTAGATCGCCATGGACGGCTGTTCCAGCGCCGTCTTCCCGAGCGCCACCGCCCCATGGTTCATCACCAGGTCCAAAGCCGAGTTACCGAAGATCGACAACCACGCCAGGGTGAAGCCCAGCGGAATCAGGAGCACGCCGGCCACCAGCTCACGCACGGTGCGACCACGGGAAATACGCGCGATGAACATGCCCACGAATGGCGCCCAGGAAATCCACCAGGCCCAGTAGAACAGGGTCCACAGGCCCAGCCAGCGGTCGGACTTCTCGCTGTCGCCTTCGTACACATACAGATCGAAAGTCTTCAGCACCACGCCGTTCAGGTAGTCACCGACGTTCTGTACGAAGCCGTTGAGCAGGTGCAAGGTCGGGCCGAACAACAGGACGAAAATCAGCAGGCCGCTGAACAGCACGATGTTGAGGTTGGACAAACGACGGATGCCGTTTTCCACGCCCGACACAGCGGCGATGGTCGCCACGGTGCTCATCACGATGATCACGATCAGCAGGTTGGTGTTGCTGTGCTCCATGCCGAACAGGTTTTCCAGCCCCGACGACACTTGCAGCGAACCGATCCCCAGGTTCGTCACCAGCCCCAGCAGGGTGACGAACATGCCGAAGCCGTCCACCGCATGCCCGGCCGCGCCCTTGACCCAACGCTCGCCCACCAGCGGATACAACGCCGAACGCAACGCCAGCGGCTGGTTATGCCGGTAGGCAAAGTACGCCACGGCCAACCCCACCAGCGCATAGATCGCCCAGCCATGCAGGCCCCAGTGCAGGAACGTCAGCTGCACCGCCTGACGGGCGGCAAGGTTGCTGGCGGATACGCCTTCCGGCGGGTTGAAGTAGTGGTCCAGCGGCTCGGACGCGCCGAAGTACAGCAGCGAAATGCCGATACCCGACGAGAACAGCATCCCCGCCCAAGCGCCGTAGCTGAAGTCCGGGGTGTCGTCCTTGCTGCCCAGTTTCAGTTTGCCGTAGGACGAAAACGCCAGGCCGACGACAAAAATCAGGTAGGCGGCAATCACCACCATGTAGTACCAGCCGAAGCTGCGGGACAACCAGGCTTGCGCCGTACCCAGCATTCTGCCGGCCTCTTGCGGGGCGATGATCAGAATGGCGGTCAACAACAGAATCAACGCGGTAGAGGTGTAGAACACCCAACCGTTGACCGTCACCTTCTCGGGTGGGGTCTTTATTAGCGAGGCAGAACTCATGGCACAGATGCTCCGGGCAGTGCGAGAGAAGAACGCAAGACAAACGAGTTACCCGACCAATCGGTTAGTGGGCAGCCGACCGGCGGGTGATATAAAGACAGCCCGAAAAAAGCCCGAAACCCCTGGAGCGCCGCAGCGCGTAGGTTTCGAGCAGTTTCGGAAGTCGTTTTTTCCGCAGCTACATGTAGGAAAAATCTGTAGGCAGCGACGATTTGTCGCAGATCTTATTCTTTGTTGATTGAACGTTCAATCAAAACAAAATAGACTGGCCTTCAACCCGGTAGCCGTTCCACGCCCACCGGAAGGCCTAAGGAGATGTGCAAGATGCCCAAGGTCGGTATGCAACCCATCCGCCGCCAGCAATTGATCGAAGCCACTTTGCAGGCAGTCGATCAAGTCGGAATGGGAGACGCCAGCATTGCGCTGATCGCCCGTTTGGCCGGTGTCTCGAATGGCATCATCAGTCACTACTTTCAGGACAAGAACGGCCTGATTGCCGCCACCATGGGGTACCTGATGACCGTCCTCAGCGAGAACGTCACCCTGCGCCGACAGGCGCTGACAGATGGCAGCCCGCGGGCGCATCTGCAGGTGATCATCGAGGGCAACTTCGACGCCAGCCAGGTCAATGGCCCGGCAATGAAAACCTGGCTGGCCTTCTGGGCCACCAGCATGCACCAGCCGTCTTTGCACAGGTTGCAGCGGATCAACGATCACCGCCTGTATTCCAACCTGTGCTGCCAGTTCCGCCGCGTGCTGCCGCTCAATGATGCGCGCAGTGCCGCCCGAGGCCTGGCAGCGTTGATCGACGGCTTGTGGTTGCGCGGTGCGCTGTCGGGAGACGCTTTCGACACCGGGCAGGCGCAACAGATTGCTTACGAATACATGGATACCCAACTGGCCAAGCGGGTGAGTTAGAGCACACATAAACGCTCAACCACCGAACCGCGCCAGCCACTTAATGCTCTTGCGAGGACTTTATGGCCCGTTTCGAACTGCAAAAACTCTACATCGATGGCGCGTACAGCGACGCCAGCAGCGACGCCACTTTCGAAGCCATCAACCCGGCTAACGGTGAAGTCCTCGCAAAAGTGCAACGTGCGACCAAGGAAGACGTCGAACGCGCCGTCGTCAGCGCCGAAAAGGGCCAGAAGATCTGGGCCGCCATGACCGCCATGGAGCGTTCGCGCATCCTGCGTCGCGCCGTGGAAATCCTGCGTGAGCGCAACGACGAACTGGCCGCCCTGGAAACCCTGGACACCGGCAAGGCCTACTCCGAAACCCGCTACGTCGACATCGTCACCGGCGCCGACGTGCTGGAGTACTACGCAGGCTTGGTACCGGCCATCGAAGGCGAGCAGATCCCGCTGCGCACCACTTCGTTCGTCTACACCCGTCGCGAGCCGCTGGGCGTCGTGGCCGGTATCGGCGCGTGGAACTACCCGATCCAGATCGCCCTGTGGAAATCCGCGCCAGCCCTGGCGGCCGGTAACGCGATGATCTTCAAGCCAAGTGAAGTCACCTCGCTGACCACCCTGAAACTGGCCGAGATCTACACCGAAGCCGGCGTGCCAAACGGCGTGTTCAACGTCCTGACCGGCAGCGGCCGTGAAGTCGGCACCTGGCTGACCGAACACCCGCGCATCGAGAAAGTCTCGTTCACCGGCGGCACCGACACCGGCAAGAAAGTCATGGCCAGCGCTTCGAGCTCTTCGCTCAAGGACGTGACCATGGAACTGGGCGGCAAGTCGCCGCTGATCATCTGCGACGACGCCGACCTCGATCGCGCTGCCGACACCGCGATGATGGCCAACTTCTACAGCTCCGGTCAGGTTTGCACCAACGGCACTCGCGTGTTCGTACCGGCTCACCTGAAGGCCGCTTTCGAAGCCAAGATCGCTGAGCGCGTTGCACGCATCCGCATCGGCAACCCGCAAGACGAAAACACCAACTTCGGTCCGCTGGTCAGCTTTGCGCACATGGAAAGCGTGCTGGGCTACATCGCCAAGGGCAAGGAAGAAGGTGCCCGCCTGCTGTGTGGCGGTGAGCGCCTGACCGACGGCGAATTCGCCAAGGGTGCGTTCGTGGCGCCGACCGTGTTCACCGACTGCACCGACGACATGACCATCGTCCGCGAAGAAATCTTTGGCCCGGTGATGGCGATCCTGTCCTACGAAACCGAAGAAGAAGTGATCCGTCGCGCCAACGACACCGACTTCGGCCTGGCCGCCGGTATCGTCACCAAGGACCTGAACCGCGCCCACCGCGTGATCCATCAACTGGAAGCCGGTATCTGCTGGATCAACGCCTGGGGCGAGTCCGACGCGAAGATGCCGGTTGGCGGCTACAAGCAGTCGGGTGTCGGCCGTGAGAACGGGATCAGCTCGCTGAACAACTTCACCCGCATCAAATCGGTACAGGTCGAGCTGGGCGAGTACGTCTCAGTATTCTGAGAAGCCTCTAGCGGCAAGCTTCAAGCTGCAAGTTAAAAGCAGTTTGGTTTGCCGCCCCCCCTTCTTCTATGCACCGCTCGCTGCTCTTACTCGCAGCTTGAAGCTTGCAGCTTGAATCCCCCCGGAGGGCCTATGTCCCAAGAATTCGACTACATCATCATCGGTGCCGGCTCGGCCGGTAACACCCTGGCGACCCGTCTGACCGAAGACGCAGGCGTCACCGTCCTGTTGCTCGAAGCGGGCGGCCCGGACTACCGTTTCGACTTCCGCACGCAGATGCCGGCCGCTTTGGCGTTCCCGCTGCAAGGCCGTCGCTACAACTGGGCCTACGAAACCGATCCTGAGCCACACATGGACGGTCGTCGCATGGAATGCGGGCGCGGCAAGGGCCTGGGCGGTTCCTCGCTGATCAACGGCATGTGCTACATCCGCGGCAACGCCATGGACTACGACGGCTGGGCGAAACTGCCAGGCCTTGAGGACTGGTCGTACCTCGACTGCCTGCCGTATTTCCGTAAAGCGGAAACCCGCGACATCGGCCCGAATGACTACCACGGTGGCGAAGGTCCGGTCAGCGTGACCACGCCGAAAGCCGGCAACAACCCGCTGTTCCACGCCATGGTTGAAGCCGGCGTGCAGGCCGGTTACCCGCGCACAGAAGACTTGAACGGCTACCAGCAGGAAGGCTTCGGCCCCATGGACCGCACCGTGACGCCGAAGGGCCGTCGTGCCTCCACCGCCCGCGGTTACCTGGACGTGGCCAAGAAGCGTTCGACCCTGACCATCGTCACCCACGCCCTGACTGACAAGATCCTGTTCGAAGGCAAGCGTGCGGTCGGTGTGCGTTACCTGGTCGGCGCTGCCGAAGAGCGTGTTGAAGTCAAAGCTCGCAAGGAAGTGCTGCTGTGCTCCGGCGCCATCGCTTCGCCGCAGATCCTGCAACGTTCCGGCGTCGGCCCGGCCGAGCTGCTGAACAAGCTCGACATTCCGGTGGTCCACAACCTGCCGGGCGTCGGTGAAAACCTGCAGGATCACCTTGAGCTGTACCTGCAATATGCTTGCACCCAACCGGTCTCGCTGTACCCGTCGCTGCTCTGGTACAACCAGCCGGCCATCGGTGCCGAGTGGCTGTTCAACGGCACCGGCATCGGCGCCAGCAACCAGTTCGAAGCCGGCGGTTTCATCCGTACCCGTCCGGAATTCGAATGGCCGAACATCCAGTACCACTTCCTGCCGGTGGCGATTAACTACAACGGCAGCAACGGCGTGAAAGAGCACGGCTTCCAGGCGCACATGGGCTCCATGCGTTCGCCAAGCCGCGGGCGCATCCAGGCCAAGTCCAAGGACCCGCGCCAGCACCCGAGCATCCTGTTCAACTACATGGCCACCGAACAGGACTGGCAGGAATTCCGCGACGGCATCCGCCTGACCCGTGAAATCATGCAGCAGCCTGCACTGGACGCCTTCCGTGGTCGCGAAATCAGCCCGGGTATCGACGTGCAGAGCGACGCGCAACTGGACAAGTTCATCCGCGAACACGCGGAAACCGCGTTCCATCCGTCCTGCTCGTGCAAGATGGGCACCGACAAGATGGCTGTGGTCGATGGCGAAGGTCGCGTGCATGGCATGCAAGGCCTGCGGGTGGTCGATGCGTCGATCATGCCGATCATCACCACCGGCAACCTCAACGCACCAACGATCATGATGGCCGAGAAAATCGCCGACAAGATCCGTGGCCGCAAGCCGTTGCCGCGTAGCACTGCCACTTACTATGTGGCGGGTGAAGCGCCGGTGAAGGGCAAGCCGGTGCGGGAAGTGAGCCAGATCGCTTAACAACCGTTACACCGCGGTGCGGCCTTCGTCGGAACGCCGCCCGGAGCAAGCCCGCTCCCACACTTGATCTCCAGTGGACACAGATTTTGTGAACACCCGGGATTAAATGTGTGCGGGCTTGCTCGCGAAGGGGCCCTGTCAGCCACCACCCCTCCCAAAGTATCCACCGCTCTAGACCGCTCCATCCTTGATCCCTCCCCCCTTGCAGGCCTAATCTAGCGCCACGCAATCGTTTCACCCCTCCCCTCGCAGCACCGCTCCACCGCCACTCCATACCCAGGAGGTTCACGAATGTTCGATTTCTACCCCCAGCTCAAGCAGCGCTTCGCTGCCTTGCGCACGGGTGCCGAATTCTTTTCCCTGCGTTATGTGCGCGAATCCGGGCAGTACCTGTCGGTGCGCAAGAACGTCGCCGAACCGCCAAGCCTGAGCCGAGACGAAGGGGCGATGCTGACCGTACGGGTCAATGGCGTCGAGGCCTATGCGGCCACCAACGATCTGTCGCAACAAGGCCTGCAGGCCGCCCTCGAACGCGCCGAACTCCAGGCCCGTCGACTCAAGCCCCACGCCTTGCTGGACCTGCGCGAGCAGGCTGTTTCCAGCGACCGCGCCGATTACTTTTCGCCCAACCTCGACCAGGCCTTCCTGTCCCTGAGCGACTGCTTCCAACTGCTTGGCACCGAGTCGGCCGCCGTGCCCAAGGACGAGCGCCTGGTGAACTGGCAGGTCAGCCTCGGCATCACCCACGCCGAGCAGATCTACCTCAACAGCGCCGGAGCCGAACTGCGCCAGGCCCAACGTTTTGTGTACCCTGGCCTGGACGTCACGGCCTACGACGGTAACGACAGCCAGACCCGCAGCCTTGGCCGCGAGAACTTCGGCCAGCAAGGCGCGGCGGACGTCATCAGCCGCTGCGGCCTGATCGGTGCCGGTGCCCAGGTGGCCGATCAGGCCCTGCAATTGCTCCTGGCGCCAAACACCCCGCAAGGCAAGCGCGACCTGCTGCTGATGCCCGACCAGATGATGCTGCAAATCCACGAGTCCATCGGCCATCCGCTGGAGCTGGACCGCATCCTCGGCGACGAGCGCAATTACGCGGGCACCAGTTTCGTCAAAGCCAGTGATTTCGGCCGTCTGCAATACGGTTCCGGCCTGCTCAACGTGACCTTCGACCCGGACATCCCCGAGGAGCTCGCCAGCTACGGCCATGACGACGACGGCACGCCCGCCAGCAAGCAGTTCCTGATCCGCGAAGGCCTGCTGCTACGTCCGCTGGGCGGTGCGTTGTCGCAATTCCGTGCCGGCATGGACGGCGTCGCCAACAGCCGTGCCTGCGGCTGGAACCGCCCGCCGATCGACCGCATGGCCAACCTCAACATCGAGCCAGGCGATCAGTCCATCGAACAGTTGATCGGCAGTATCGAACACGGAGTGCTGATGTCGACCAACCGTTCCTGGTCGATCGACGATGCGCGCAATAAATTCCAGTTCGGCTGCGAATGGGGCCAACTGATCGAAAACGGCGAACTCAAGGGCGTGGTGAAGAATCCCAATTACAGGGGCATCTCAGCGCAGTTCTGGAAGAGCCTCAGCGCCGTCGGCGATGCCAGTACCTTCAGGGTCCTCGGCACACCGAACTGCGGCAAGGGCGAACCGAACCAGGTGATCCGCGTCGGCCACGCGTCACCGGCCTGCGTGTTCAGCAACATTGATGTATTCGGAGGAGACGCCTGATGAATCCTTCAAACAGTCAGTCCACGTCGTTCAGGGCGCTGGTCAACAGCCTTCGTGCAGCGCTTCACGAGCCCGAGCAGTTCACCCTCAGCTACGCCGCCGAATCGTCGGCCTTCGTGCGTTTCAACCACGCCAAGGTGCGTCAGGCCGGTCAGGTGCAGCAGGCGAGCATCGGCCTGAAACTGATCAACGAAGGCCGCCATGCCGACCTGCACATCACCCTGGCCGGCGATCCGCAGGTGGATGCGCAGCGCCTGAGCGAAGGCCTGCAACAGTTGCGCGAAACCCTGCCGCTGCTGCCTCCGGACCCGTACCTGTTGCTCAACCACAACGGCTGGCAGAGCAACAACGTGCAGTCGCATCCGCTGCCGGACACCGAACAGGTGGTCGCACAAATCACCCAGGCCGCCGAAGGCCTGGATCTTGTCGGCTTCTACGCTGCCGGCCCGATCAGTCGTGGCTTTGCCAGTTCTTCGGGCGCCTTCGGTTGGCATCAGGCCAACAGTTTCAATTTTGACTTCAGCCTGTTCCACGAGAACGGCCAGGCCGTGAAAGCCAGCTACGCCGGGCACGACTGGAACAGCGAAGGCTTTGCCAGACGCTTCCAGCAAGCCCGCGAGCAGCTTGAGCTTTTGGGCCGGCCGCTGCGCACTTTGCCGCCCGGCCAGTACCGCGCCTACCTGGCACCGGCGGCGCTGGAAGAAATCATGGGCATGCTGTGTTGGGGTGGATTCTCGGCACAGTCGATTGCCAGCAAAAGCAGCCCGCTGCAGAAGCTCTACGGTGGCGACAGCGCGTTCAGCCCGCTGGTCTCGCTGGATGAAAAAGTCAGCGGCTCGCTGAGCCCGGCATTTTCCGATGAGGGTTATCCACGCAGCGATCTGGGGTTGATCGTCGATGGCAAGGCCGGGGCACAGCTGGTCAGCTCGCGCAGCGCCGCGGAATACGGTTTGACCGCCAATGGCGCCAGCGGCGGTGAATCGCCGAGCGCGCTGAACATGAAAGCCGGGGCATTGCCTGACGCGGACATCCTCAAGCAACTGGGCACGGGGCTGTACATCAGCAACCTGTGGTACCTGAACTTCTCGGATCAACCGGCCGCACGCCTGACCGGCATGACCCGGTTTGCCACGTTCTGGGTCGAGAACGGCGAGATTCAGGCACCGGTCAGCACCATGCGTTTTGATGACAGCGCTTTCAGCCTGCTCGGTTCGCAACTGGAAGCGTTGACCGAGGAGCGGGAGTTGTTGTTGTCGGCGAGTACCTACAGCCAGCGGGCGACGGCTTCGGCGTTGTTGCCGGGGGCATTGGTCAGCCGATTGACCCTGACGCTGTAAACACAAGTCTCAAGAGCACAGCAAACCTGTGGGAGCGGGCTTGCTCGCGAATGCAATCTTTCAGCTGATCTATTTGGTGACTGATACACCGCCTTCGCGAGCAAGCCCGCTCCCACATGAATCTCGACCCGCCATGACCTTGCATTAACTTCATCAATCTAGAGGTCCCATGCCCAACCGCCCACCTCTCGACGCTGTAACAGCCCGCTGGATACCGTGGGTTGTCGCCATTGCCTTCTTCATGCAGTCCCTCGACGGGACGATTCTCAACACTGCCCTGCCGGCCATGGCCCGCGACCTGGCCGAAGACCCATTGCGCATGCAGGGCGTGATCATCGCCTACATGCTCACCGTCGCGTTGCTGATTCCCGCTTCGGGCTGGATCGCCGATCGCTTCGGCACCCGGAAAATCTTCTTCAGTGCGATTTTGCTGTTCAGCCTCGGCTCGCTGCTCTGCGCATTGTCGAGCAGCCTGAGCATGCTGATCGGCGCCCGGGTGATCCAGGGCCTGGGCGGCGCGTTGATGTTGCCGGTCGGGCGGCTGGTGGTGTTGCGCGCCTACCCGCGTTCAGAGCTGGTGCGGATCATGGGCTTCATCACCATTCCCGGGCTGCTCGGCCCCTTGATCGGCCCGACCATGGGCGGCTGGATGGTGCAATACCTGACCTGGCACTGGATCTTCCTGATCAACCTGCCGGTGGGGCTGGTCGGTTGCTACGCCGTGTGGAAATACATCCCGGACCTGCGTGGAACCGAACGCACGCGTTTCGATAGCCTGGGCTTCGTGCTGTTCGGCGCGGCGATGATTCTGATCACCATCGCCATGGAAGGCTTGGGCGAATTGCACCTGCCGCACCTGCGGGTGATGTTGTTGCTGTTCGGTGGCATGGCGTGCCTGGCGGCGTACTGGCTACGCGCCGGTCACATCGAGAACCCGTTGTTTGCGCCGTCGCTATTCAAGACCCGGACCTTTGCCGTGGGCATTCTCGGCAACCTGTTCGCCCGCCTCGGCAGCGGCGCCCTGCCGTTCCTCGTGCCATTGCTGCTGCAAGTGGCGCTGGGCTATTCGCCGTCCCAGGCCGGGATGAGCATGCTGCCACTGGCGGCGGCGGCGATGATCGCCAAGTGGGTGGCGCGGCCGCTGATCGAACGTCTGGGTTACCGCATCGTGCTCACCGGCAATACCCTGGCGCTGGGGATCATGCTGGCGAGCATGGGCCTGGTCAGCGAGCAGACGCCGTACTGGCTGTTGCTGTGCCTGCTGGCGATCCTTGGCGCGATCAACTCCTTGCAGTTCACCGCGATGAACACCGTGACCCTGATCGACCTCGATGACGCCAGCGCCAGTAGCGGCAACAGCCTGCTGTCGGTGGTCGCGCAATTGTCCCTGAGCCTGGGGGTTGCGTGTGCCGGTGCATTGCTCGGTGGCTTTACGGCGGAGATTGGCAATGATGGCGTGGACACGGTTCTGGGGGCATTCCAATTGACCTTCGTGACCGTAGGAATCATGGCGATGCTGGCCGCTACGATCTTCTCGCAACTGTCAAAAAATGACGGACGGCGAGTTAAGCGTCCGGAAGAACACATAGAGCCTTAGGGCGAATGGCCACCGGACTGGTACACTGCGCGACATTTTGTTTTGCAGGCCAGTCCCGTGACCACCATCGCCACCGAATTTAATACTTTGCCGCTGTCCGCCGCCATGCTGGCTAACCTCGACTCCCTCGGTTATGCCCAGATGACGCCGATCCAGGCGCAAAGCTTGCCGGTGATCCTCAAGGGGATGGACCTGATCGCCCAGGCCAAGACCGGCAGCGGCAAGACCGCCGCCTTCGGCATCGGCCTGCTGAATCCGATCAATCCGCGTTACTTTGGTTGCCAGGCGCTGATCCTGTGCCCGACCCGCGAACTGGCTGACCAGGTCGCCAAGGAAATCCGTCGCCTGGCCCGTGCCGAAGACAACATCAAGGTCCTGACCCTGTGTGGCGGCGTGTCCCTCGGCCCGCAGATCGCTTCGCTGGAACACGGCGCGCACATCATCGTCGGCACCCCTGGACGCATCCAGCAGCACCTGCGCAAGGGTTCGCTGGTACTCCACGGCCTCAACACGCTGATTCTCGACGAAGCCGACCGTATGCTCGACATGGGCTTCTACGATTCCATCGAAGAAATCATCATGCAGGCCCCGGAACGTCGCCAGACCCTGCTGTTCTCCGCCACCTACCCGGTAGGCATCAAGCAGTTGGCCTCGAAGTTCATGCGCAACCCGCAGCAAGTGAAGGCCGAGGCGTTCCACGACGACACGCAGATCGAGCAGCGCTTCTACGAGATTTCCCCGGATGACCGCATGAGTGCGGTGACCAAGGTGCTTGGCCACTTCCGCCCGGCCTCCTGCGTGGCTTTCTGCTACACCAAGCAGCAGGTTCAGGAAACCGTCGACCACCTGACCACCAAAGGCATTTCCGCCGTCGGCCTGCACGGCGATCTGGAACAGCGTGACCGCGACCAGGTGCTGGCGATGTTCGCCAACCGCAGCACTTCGGTGCTGGTGGCGACCGACGTCGCAGCACGCGGCCTCGATATCGATTCCCTGGACATGGTGATCAACGTCGAATTGGCCCGTGATTCGGAAATCCACATTCACCGCGTTGGTCGTACTGGCCGTGCCGGTGAGAAAGGCCTCGCCATCAGCCTGGTGGCGCCGTCCGAAGCGCAGCGCGCCCAGGCTATCGAGCAATTGCAGAAGACACCACTGACCTGGGACCAGGTGGACAACCTCACCTCCAAGGGTGGTGGCCCGCTGTTGCCGCAGATGAGCACCCTGTGCATCGCTGCCGGCCGTAAGGACAAGGTTCGTCCGGGCGACATTCTTGGCGCACTGACCGGTGACGCCGGCATCCCCGGTGCCCAGGTCGGCAAAATCGCGATTTTCGACTTCCAGGCCTATGTGGCCGTGGAGCGCGGCGTTGCCAAGCAGGCCTTGCAGCGCTTGAACGACGGCAAGATCAAAGGCCGTTCGTTGCGCGTTCGCATTTTGTAAGCGATCTTCCAACCAAAGAAGATCCCCTGTGGGAGCGAGCCTGCTCGCGATAGCGGACTGTCAAACAACATCTATGTTGAATGTGCAGCCCCATCGCGAGCAGGCTCGCTCCCACAGTTTGTTTTGTGGTGATACATCAAGAGGACACCGTTTTGCGCTCTACCGAAGTCGTGATCATTGGCGCTGGCGCCGCAGGGTTGATGTGTGCACTGACCGCCGCCGGGCGTGGGCGCAAAGTGTTGTTGCTCGACCATGCCAACAAGGCCGGCAAGAAAATCCTGATGTCGGGCGGTGGCCGCTGCAATTTCACCAACATGTACACAGAACCGAGCAATTTCCTCTCGCAGAATGCACACTTCTGCAAATCCGCCCTGGCTCGTTACACCCAGTGGGATTTCATCGGCATGGTGGCCAAGCACGGCGTGCCATACCACGAGAAAAAACTCGGCCAGCTGTTCTGCGATAACAAATCCAGCGACATCCTGGAAATGCTGCTCAACGAGTGCGATCAGGTCGGCGTCAGCCTGCACCTGGACACCTCGATCCAGACCATCGAGAAGCTTGAGAAAGGCTATTTGCTGGACACCACGCTCGACCAGATAACGTGCGAATCGCTGGTGATCGCCACCGGCGGCCTGTCGATCCCGACCCTGGGCGCCACCGGTTTCGGTTACCAGGTGGCCAGGCAGTTTGGCCACGAGCTACTGCCGACCCGCGCCGGCCTGGTGCCATTCACCATCACCGATCAGCTCAAGGCCTTGTGCACTGAGCTGTCCGGTACGTCGGTGGATTGCCTGGTGAGCTGCAACGACCAGAGCTTCCGCGAGAACATCCTGTTCACCCACCGCGGCCTCAGCGGTCCGGCGATTTTGCAGATTTCGTCGTTCTGGGAGTCCGGCGATACCGTCGAGATCAACCTGCTGCCGGATCACGACGTGCCGGACTGGCTGCAACAGCAGCAAGCCGAACGTCCCAACAGCGAGCTGAAAACCCTGCTCGGTGAAATCTTCACCAAGAAAATGGCCAACCTGCTGGCGGACAACTGGTTCGTCTCCAAACCGATGAAGCAGTACACCCACGCGGAACTGGCCGATATCGCGGAGAAACTGGCGAGCTGGAAAGTCGTGCCCGCCGGCACCGAAGGCTATCGCACCGCCGAGGTGACCCTGGGCGGCATCAACACCAATGAAGTGTCGTCCAAGACCATGGAATCGCTGAAAAGCCCGGGGCTGTACTTCATAGGTGAAGTGCTGGATGTGACCGGACATCTGGGCGGGTTCAATTTCCAGTGGGCGTGGGCTTCCGGTTACGCCGCCGCGCAGTACGTCTGATAAACACAAATCAAAATGTGGGAGCGGGCTTGCTCGCGAAGGGGCCATAACACTCAACATCAATGTTGATTGAAAGGACGCTTTCGCGAGCAAGTCGGATCGCCGCACCGCCGCTCCCACATTGGATCTGTGATGATTTGCAGATTGTATTCGCACAAGGAAGGAACAGATTTTGCTGTCTGATGTGATCGACGCCATTGCGTCGGCGTCATTAGTGGCTCAATTTAGCGTCATTGCCTCGGAAGGCCTTCGCATTTCATGTCATCGACTTCGTTCCGCCAGTCTCTGCGTCGCCTTTGGGCGCTGGATAAATTCAGCTACAGCGTGCGGGTATTCATTGCCCTGACCGGCACCATGGCGCTGTGTTGGTATCAGGATGAAATGGGCCTGCTGATCCCGTTGTTCCTGGGGATTATCGCCAGTGCCCTGGCCGAAACCGACGACAGTTGGCAGGGCCGTATCAACGCGCTGGCCGTGACGCTGGTGTGTTTCGCGGTTGCCGCCCTGTCTGTCGAACTGCTCTTCCCCTACCCCTCGCTGTTTATCATCGCCTTCGCCCTGGCCGCGTTCTGCCTGACCATGCTTGGCGCCCTCGGCGAGCGCTACGGCGCGATTGCCTCGGCGACGCTGATTCTGTCGGTCTACACCATGATCGGCGTGGACCAGCGTGGCGGCGCGGTCACCGATGTCTGGCACGAGCCGTTGCTGCTGGTGGCCGGTGCTGCCTGGTACGGGTTGCTGTCGGTGTTGTGGCAGGCGCTGTTTTCCAATCAGCCGGTGCAGCAGAGCCTGGCGCGCCTGTTCCGCGAGCTGGGCTTTTACCTGAAGCTCAAATCCTCGCTGTTCGAGCCGATCCGGCAGATGGACGTGGAGGCGCGGCGCCTGGAATTGGCCCAGCAGAACGGCCGGGTAGTGGCGGCATTGAACGCCGCCAAGGAGATCATCCTGCACCGGGTCGGCAACGGTCGCCCGGGGTCGAAAGTCAGCCGCTACCTCAAGCTGTACTTCCTCGCCCAGGACATCCACGAACGCGCTAGCTCATCGCACTACCCGTATAACGCCCTGGCCGACGCCTTCTTCCACAGCGACGTACTGTTCCGCTGCCAACGCCTGTTGCGCCAGCAAGGCAAGGCCTGCCGGGCCCTGGCCGAGTCGATCCAGATGCGCCAGCCGTTCACCTATGACGCCAGTTTCGCCGAGGCCCTGAGCGACCTCGATGCCTCTCTCGAACACCTGCGCATCCAGAGCAACCCGGCCTGGCGCGGTTTGCTGCGTTCACTGCGGGCACTGGCGGCCAACCTCGGCACTCTCGACCGCTTGCTCAGCGATGCCAGTAACCCCGACGCCCTGGCCGACGCCACCGACAGCAGCCTGCTCGACCGTTCGCCGCGCAGCCTCAAGGACGTGTGGCTTCGCTTGCGCACGCAGCTGACGCCGACCTCGCTGCTGTTCCGCCATGCCCTGCGATTGCCCCTGGCCTTGAGCATCGGCTACGCCATGGTGCATTTGATTCACCCGTCCCAAGGCTACTGGATCATTCTCACTACGCTGTTCGTCTGCCAACCGAACTACGGCGCCACCCGCCGCAAACTTGGTCAACGAATCATCGGCACCGCCATCGGCCTGACCCTGGCCTGGGCGCTGTTCGACCTGTTCCCGAACCCGCTGATCCAGTCGTGTTTCGCTATTGCCGCCGGCGTGGTGTTCTTTACCAACCGCACCACCCGCTACACCCTGGCGACGGCGGCAATCACCTTGATGGTGCTGTTCTGCTTCAACCAGGTGGGCGACGGGTACGGACTGTTCCTGCCACGGTTGTTCGATACCTTGCTCGGCAGCCTCATTGCCGGGCTGGCGGTGTTCCTGTTCCTGCCGGACTGGCAGGGCCGACGCCTGAACAAAGTGCTGGCCAACACCCTGGCCTGCAACAGCATTTACTTGCGTCAGATCATGCAGCAATACGCGGCAGGCAAAAGCGACGACCTGGCTTACCGCCTGGCCCGCCGCAACGCGCACAACGCCGACGCGGCGCTGTCGACCACGCTGGCCAACATGCTGATGGAGCCGGGACACTTTCGTAAGGAAGCGGATGTGGGCTTCCGCTTCCTGGTGCTGTCGCACACGCTGCTCAGTTACCTGTCGGGCCTGGGCGCGCACCGGGAAACCCAACTGCCGGCGGACGTGCGCGAGCATTTGATCGATGGGGCCGGGGTGAAACTGGCCGCCAGTATCGACGAGATCGCCCAAAGGCTGGCGAGCAAGTCTTCGATTGCGATTCAGAGCGATGAAGAAGAAGCACTGGCCAATGAACTGGAACAGATGCCTGATGAAATCGATGAGGGGCAGCGGTTGGTGCAGACGCAACTGGCGTTGATTTGTCGGCAGTTGGGGCCGTTGCGGACGTTGGCGGCGCATCTCATCAAGGACACCAGTGAAGATTGAGATCTCTTGTGTCTGGGCGGGCCCCTTCGCGGGCAAGCCCGCTCCCACAAGAAACTTCGCCGCGCCAAAGATCAACTTATAGCTTGATGCTTGCGGCTTGAAGCTGCCCCTCTACATCCCATGCTGCCTCATCAACTTGTCATAACTCCCGTCCGCCTTCATCGCCGCGATCTCGCGGTCGAAACCGGCGACGATCCGTGCATGCTCGGGATTCTTCAGGCTGACCATAATATGCAGGCTGTTCTCGCTTAATGGTTTGGGCAGGAATTCCACGGCGTTTCGCACCTTGGGTGACTCACGGGCCAGGTAGTAGCGGGCGACGAATTCATCTTCCAGCGTCAGCTTGACCCGGTCGGCCGCGAGCATGCGCACCGCCATGGCGAAACTGTGTACAGGGATTTTCTGCAACGAGTCGTCGTTGTCGAACGCGGGCGAATACGCGTATCCACGCACGATAGCGATCGGATAAGTGTGCAATTGCTGCAGGTTATTGAATTCGATGGGCTCGTCTTTGCGCTTGAGAAAGCGCACGCGATTGAGCAGGTACTCGCCGGAGAACTGGCCAAGCCTGGTCCGCTCCTCGGTGTACCAGGCGTTGACCAGCACGTCGTATCGGCCCTCACCCAATCCCATCAAGGCCCGTGCCCAGGGCACCTGCTCGAACTCACTGGCATAGCCGGCCCTGGCGAGCGCGGTACTGACAATGTCCGTGGCCAAACCACCATTGACGAGCGTGGCGTCGGTAAAGGGCGGCCAGGCATCAGCGACCAACCGCAGTTTTTCTGCCGCCGCTCCCTGAACCAGCAACAGCAATCCAATCAAGGCCAAAGCTCGATGCAATCGCGGCATGCTAGAAAATCCTTAGCGGGCGGGTTGCCCGACGTGTTTTCAGCCAAAACCCCAAGGCCCCTGTACCGGCAAGACCCGGGTACTCAACATTAGCTCATCGACGCCACAGCACAGCGCTTCGATCCAGATTACACAAAGAAGACATCTGCGCGAGAAATGAATGATGGCATTTTGGCCTTTGTCACAGATTCTTCCACCATAAAGACTTCTGACGTGAGTGCGCTTAGTATCGGAACGACGTTTTCAGGGAATCAAAACATGACAGTCGATTGGATCTGCAAACACCACAGCGACCTGGGCAAGGAGCAGCTGTACGCCATTTTGCAGTTGCGTGCAGAAGTGTTCGTCGTCGAGCAGCAATGCGCTTATCAAGACGTGGATGGCCAGGACCTGGAAGGTGACACTTGCCACTTGATGGCCTGGGACGGCAATCAACTGGTGGCCTATCTGCGGCTGCTCGACCCGGAACTGCAAGGCGGGGACGTAGTGATCGGTCGGGTGATCATTGCTCCACACGCACGAGGCGCCGGGCTTGGACATGAGTTGATGGACCAGGCGTTGAAACAGATTGAAGAACGCTGGCCGGAAACGCCGATCTACCTCTCGGCCCAGACGCATTTGCAGGGGTATTACGGGCGGTACGGGTTTGTCGTGACGGGCGAGGAGTTTGTCGAGGATGGCATTCCACACATCGGGATGCGTCGTTCCTGAAGCCCCTTTCGCGAGCAGGCTCGCTCCCACACTGGATTGCGTTCACAACCAAAATCAACCGTGGGAGCGAGCCTGCTCGCGAAGGCGTCAGCTCAGTCACCACTGGCGTCAGGGATACTCCAGCACCGCCTTGATCTGCCGCAGATTACGCTCGATCCACCCGCGATCAATCGCCCCCCACTCGCGAATCCGATAGCGCCCCGCATGGTTGCGCGCGCCCTCTTCCTGCTCGAACTCACAAATGATATCCAGATCCGCCAACGCCGCGATGGTGTCCTGTGCCGTGCGCCGGGGCATGCCGGTGACCTCGGTCAGCGCCGGGACACTGCTGGCCAGCCCGCTGTCGATCAGGTACGCCACGTACAACCGACGATAGAAGCTGCTCTTGGTCTTGCTCACGTCCATCCACACACTCCTTGTTGCGATTCTCGGCGGCGATAGCTATTGCATGTCCCGCCACGTCAGGTATACCCGCACATCAAACTCCACCTGGTGATAACCCGGCAGCATGTGTTCGCACAGTTTGTAGAATGCCTTGTTGTGGTCCGATTCCTTGAAGTGCGCCAGTTCATGCACCACGATCATTTTCAGGAACTCGCAAGGCGCTTCCTTGAACAGCGACGCGATGCGGATTTCCTTCTTGGACTTGAGTTTGCCGCCCTGCACCCGGGAAATCGTGGTGTGCAGGCCAAGGGCACGGTGGGTCAGGTCCAGGCGGTTGTCGAACAGCACCTTGTCGATGGCCGGGGCATTACGCAGGAATTCCTGCTTGAGGTCCAGGGCATAGGTGTACAGCGCCTTGTCGCTCTGCACCCCGTGCTTTTGCGGGTAACGCTGGCTCAGGTAATCGCCCAGCCGACCGTCGGCGATCAGCTGGCGCACCTGATCCTGCAAGGTAGCGGGATAAGCCTGGAGATATTTCAACACGGTCATCGGGGCGGCAATACAGGTCACTAAAAGGTCGCCAGTGTAGCGAATTCAGCGGGGCAGCGCGCTCCAGTCAAACGGCTGGACAAAGACCCCGGTGTCTTCGGCCATCATCGGCCGGGCCACCAGAAAACCTTGCACATATTCACAGCCATTGGCTTGCAGCCATTCAAACTGCGCGGCGGTTTCCACCCCTTCGGCAATCACCAGCATCCCGAACTGTTTGCACAGGTCGATCACACTGCGCACCAGCGCCGCATCCCGTACCGACTCTGGCAACCGGGCAATCAAATGGCGATCGATCTTGAGGGTATCCAGCTCCAGGTCGCGCAAGTGCGTCAGGGAGCAGGGGCCGGCCCCGAAGTCATCCAATGCCACTCGTACGCCCAGATTGTGCAGCAGGCGCAATTGCTTGCGGGTTTCTTCGGGGTTGAGCATCAAGGCCTCTTCCGTGACCTCGACTTCCAGATGACGCGGTTGCAAGCCATGGCGCTCCAGCACCTGGCGCAACTCGGTGACCAGGTTGGGCATGCCGAACTGCGTACTGCTCAAGCTGACGCCGAGCACCAGGTCCTCGGTAAACAGAGCCCCCCAGGCTTTGCGTTGCCCGATGCCGCGATGGTAAATCCAGCTGCCCAGGCGACTGATCAACCGCACCTCCTCCAGCAATGGCAAAAACAGCCCTGGGGGGACATCGCCAACGCTCGGATGCTGCCAGCGCAACAGGGCCTCGAAGCCACGAGTCCGCCCGTCGACAATCGCAACCTGAGGCTGATACACCAGATTGAATTCCCGGTTCTCAATGGCCGTGCGCACACTTTCTTCCAGCATCAGTCGCGAGCGCGCCCGACCGTTCATTTCATGATCGTAGAAGCGATATTGTTGGCGGCCGGCACGCTTGGCTTCGTACATGGCGATGTCGGCCGCCCGCAGCATCCCGTCGAGGTTGGCGCCACAATCAGGGAACGTGGCGATGCCGATGCTGGCACCCAGGGCGATATCGAAGCCGTCGATCTGCTGACAGATCGACACTCGCTCGATGAGCTTCTCGGCAATCTTCGCCGCCTGCTCGGGGAACTCCAGATCCAGCAACGCAATGAATTCGTCGCCGCCCATCCGCGCCAGAATGTCGAAGGGCCGCAGGCAAGCCTTCAACTGTTCGCAGACCCAGCGCAGCACCCGATCGCCGGCATCGTGCCCGAGCGAATCATTGACTCGCTTGAAGCCGTCGAGGTCCAGGTACATCAAGACCCAGGAACTGTCGGAACGCTCACCGCGCAACAGCAGGTTCTCTACGGTCTGGTAGAGCCCCCGGCGGTTGAGCAATCCGGTCAGCGGATCGGTGACCGCCTGAAACTCCAGTTGCTGATGCAGATGGCGCACCACCGACATGTCCAGCACGGTCACTACCATCGCCTGTTGCTCGGCGGGCAATGGCGCGCAGGACAAGGCCACCGGTACCTGCTGGCCGGGCGCCGTTCGTAGCAGGGCATCGTGCAGGCGCAGGGTTTCACCGCGTTTGTATCCGGCCAGCAACTCGGAATCGGCCCAGATCGGGATATGCGGTTTTTGCAGGTAGTCCACAAACTCCTTGCCTTGCAGTTCCTGCACCGTGGCATTGAGCAAGCGTGACATCGCCGGATTGGCAAAACGAATCAGACCGTCCTCACCCAATACCAGAATGCCTTCGGCAGCGTTATCCAGCACCGACGCATTAAAGGCACGAGCGGCTTCCAGATCATGACTCAGGCGCTGCAAGACTCGGCGGTTACGCTGGTGTTCGAGTAACGCCTGGACCTTGGGCGTGAAGACCTGTGGATCGAACGGCTTGAACAGGTAATCCACCGCACCACTGGCATAGCCCTTGATCACGGCGTCCCGGGACTGTTCGTTGGCGGCCAGGAAAATGATCGGCGTGAGACGGGTCCGCTGGCTACCGCGCATCAGGCGCGCCACTTCATAGCCGTCCATGCCCGGCATCTGCACATCCAGCAGCACCAGGTCGATGTCGTGTTCAAGTAACAAGCCGAGGGCCTCGAAACCCGAGGCGGCAGTAATGACCCGCCAGTCCTGGCGCTGTAACAACGCGCGCATGCTGATCAGGTTTTCAGGGTAATCGTCGACGACTAAAAGGGTCGAGCCGCCTTCTACTGGCGTGGGTTGCGCGCATTCCATGCTGCCTCTCTAATTGCGGGGGTGTCAGGCCGGCTTCTCGTGAAAACCGGACAAATACGGTGCCATCACTCTAGACCCGGTTCTGCAAAAGCAGAAGGTGTCAGTAAGCCATCATATAATCATTGTGTCTTTTTACCGACTAGCGGTCGATGGTTCAGTTCCATGAAAACCGGGAAGATGGCATCTTAGACAGGATGTTGACGTCAACCACCCGTCAGACAAGCGTTAACAAAATATCCCGCTACGCTTATAAAGGCCGCCCCAAAGGTGCGGTCTAGAGCTTCTGGCACGCCCGTTCAGCATGAATCGAGTGGAAGAACCGACATGATCGATCTCGCAAGCTGGAACCTCAGCGTTCCCGTTGGCAACCCGCCGTACACCGTCGAAACCGCCAAACTGGTGGATGGCTTCAAGGATCAATACTTCCACTCCGACACCGGCACGTTGTTTTTCTGGACGCCCGTGACCGGCTCCCGTACCGAAAACGCGATTTACCCACGCACCGAATTGCGTGAAACCTACAGCAACGGCACGTTGAAAAACTGGTACTACCCCGACGCTGACAACTCCCTGCATGCGACCCTTTCGGTCAGCCAGGTACCCAGCTCGGGCAAGATCGTCATTGGCCAGATCCACGCCTATAACAGCCAGAAGCCCATGGTGAAGGTCGAGTATCAATACAAAACCTACAGCTCGACCGGCAACATCGTCGCCAAAGTCCGCATGCACCCCGACGACACCCCCCGAGTCATCACCATCGCCACCGGCGTGAAACTCAATCAGGAATTCTCCTACCTCATCCACCTCAGCCCCGGCGGTGCATTGGGCATCAGTGCGGCGGGCTATCAGTGGAATACCGATATCAGCGCGATGTGGCGTGATAAGCCGCTGTACTTCAAGGCCGGCGTCTATGTGCAGGACAACACGGGGTACACAAGCGAAGGCGGGGAAGTGACGTTCAGCAAGCTGGATATTGATCACAATCAATAGCCCGAACCCTTTGTGGCGAGGGAGCTTGCTCCCGCTGGGCCGGTCCGCGTTCGGGCGAAGCAGCCCCAACGCCGAAGGCGAGAGCTTCGCTCTCGAACGGGAGCAAGCTCCCTCGCTACAAAAGCCCGCGTCATATATTTCTCTCGCCCACAAAAAACCCGCCTCTCGGCGGGTTTTTCATCAAGGCAGTTTAACGCTCAGGCTTAGTTGACCTTGGCGTTCAACTCACCTTTCAGGTAACGCTGATACATGCCTTCCAGCGAGATCGCCTTGATCTTCGAAGCGTTGCCGGCAGTGCCGAAGGCTTCGTAGCGAGCGATACACACGTCGCGCATGGCTGTGACTGTGGCGCCGAAGAATTTACGTGGGTCGAACTCGCTCGGGTTGGTAGCCATCAGGCGACGCATTGCGCCAGTGGATGCCAGGCGCAGGTCGGTGTCGATGTTGACCTTGCGCACGCCGTGCTTGATGCCTTCGACGATTTCTTCAACCGGTACGCCGTAGGTTTCCTTGATGTCGCCGCCGTACTGGTTGATGATCGCCAGCCACTCTTGCGGAACCGAAGACGAACCGTGCATCACCAGGTGAGTGTTCGGAATGCGCTTGTGGATCTCTTTGATGCGGTCGATGGCCAGCACGTCGCCGGTAGGCGGTTTGGTGAACTTGTACGCGCCGTGGCTGGTACCGATGGCGATTGCCAGGGCATCAACCTGAGTGCGTTTTACGAAGTCAGCGGCTTCTTCCGGGTCGGTCAGCATCTGGCTGTGATCCAGAACGCCTTCGGCGCCGATGCCGTCTTCTTCACCGGCCATGCCGGTTTCCAGCGAACCCAGGCAGCCCAGTTCGCCTTCTACCGAAACGCCGCAGGCGTGAGCCATGGCCACGGTTTGTTGGGTAACACGCACGTTGTAGTCGTAGTCGGTCGGGGTCTTGCCGTCTTCGCCCAGGGAACCGTCCATCATCACCGAGCTGAAACCCAGTTGAATGGAGCGCTGGCAGACGTCAGGGCTGGTGCCGTGGTCCTGGTGCATGCACACCGGGATGTGCGGGAATTCTTCGATGGCTGCCAGGATCAGGTGACGCAGGAACGGTGCGCCGGCGTATTTGCGAGCACCGGCCGAAGCCTGGACGATCACCGGGGAGTCAGTCTTGTCAGCGGCTTCCATGATGGCGCGCATCTGCTCAAGGTTGTTGACGTTGAAGGCTGGAACGCCGTAGCCGAACTCGGCTGCGTGGTCCAGCATCTGGCGCATGCTGATAAGTGCCATTGTGTATATCTCTCCCGGTTGAGGGTCGTTAATCGTGCCAGCCTGCCGTAGCGGCGGCGGCTATTCAAGTTTTTGCAGATCGGGGGTTGGCCCGGACTGCGGATTCGGGTGTTGCAAAAATCTCAAGAACTACACCCCCCCCCCCCCCCCCCCCCCCCGCTCCCACATTTTGACCTCTGCGTATCAGATAAATCGTGTTACTGCGCTTTACAACCGCGGCCGATCAAATCATTGGTGGCGACCCAGTAAACCAGGCCTTCCTCACCTTTTATGTGAAACGCCAGCATGTCATTGCTGTACAGCGAACCTGATGCACCCGGTTCCTGCTTCAAGCGGTAGACCTGATCGGCACCACCCAGGCGCACGTCGACTTCCCTGCGGCTGTCGTCGGTGTAGCGCCACAGCACCTTGGCCTGGCTGTCGCAGGTCCAGGTGGTCCAGTTATCCACAGGCGCGGACGACTGGAACAGGTTCAACTGAGCACAACCCGCCAACAACGCCAATGCCGCAACTGCGATAAAACCTTTCATCCGTGCCCCTCAACTGACGGCGCACGCCGCCAGCCCTGAGTAATGAGTCAGACCCGTCAAGGGCAGCCATGTTCCTTGGCGGGTGCCTGGGTCTCGTATTTGTCCAGGCCTTCCGGCCCGGAACGCTTGTTGAGCACCGGGTTGGTTTCGGCCTGCCAGTCAGCCTGGTAGCAGCCTTTGTCCGACTCGGACGGCGCAGATTCCGGGGTGGCCTTCGGGTTACTCCCGCACGCCACCAACGAACCTGCGACGATCAACAGCGCTAACGTCTTGACCATTTCAACACTCCCTTGCCTGGTCAAACGGGCGACCCTCAGGCCTTGGCCCGACTTTCCAGGACTTCAACGGCTGGCAGGACCTTGCCTTCGACGAATTCGAGGAACGCGCCACCGCCGGTAGAAATGTAGGAGATCTGCTCGGCAACGCCATATTTGTCGATGGCCGCCAGAGTGTCGCCGCCGCCAGCGATGGAGAACGCCGCGCTGTCCGCGATGGCCTGGGCCAGCACTTTGGTACCGTTACCGAACTGATCGAATTCGAACACGCCGACCGGACCGTTCCACAGGATGGTTTGCGACGACTTCAGCAGCTCGGCGAAATTCGCCGCGGTCTGCGGGCCGATGTCCAGGATCATGTCGTCGGCAGCGACGTCAGCGATCAGCTTGACGGTCGCGGCGGCGCTTTCAGCGAATTCCTTGGCAACCACCACGTCCACTGGCAGCGGTACGCTGACCTTGGCGGCGATGGCGCGAGCGGTGTCCAGCAGGTCTGGCTCGTACAGGGATTTACCGACCGGGTGACCGGCCGCCGCCAGGAAGGTGTTGGCAATACCGCCGCCAACGATCAACTGGTTGCAGATCTGGCTCAGGCTGTTCAGCACGTCGAGTTTGGTCGACACCTTGGAGCCGGCGACAATGGCCGCCATTGGCTGGGCCGGGGCGCCCAGGGCTTTGCCCAGTGCGTCCAGTTCAGCGGCCAGCAGCGGGCCGGCAGCAGCGACTTTGGCGAACTTGGCCACGCCGTGGGTCGAACCCTCGGCACGGTGAGCGGTGCCGAAGGCGTCCATCACGAACACGTCGCACAGGGCGGCGTATTGCTGGGCCAGTTCGTCAGCGTTCTTTTTCTCGCCTTTGTTGAAGCGCACGTTTTCGAACAGCACGATGTCGCCCGCTTTCACGTCAACACCGCCCAGGTAATCGGCCACCAGCGGCACTTCACGCCCCAGAGCCTTGCTCAGGTAGTCGGCGACTGGCTGGAGGCTGTTCTCGGCCGAGAACTCGCCTTCGGTCGGACGGCCAAGGTGCGAGCAGACCATCACGGCCGCGCCTTTTTCCAGGGCCAGCTTGATGGTCGGCAGCGAGGCCAGGATACGCGCATCGCTGGTGACAACACCGTCCTTGACTGGGACGTTGAGGTCTTCGCGGATCAATACGCGCTTACCTTGCAGATCGAGGTCGGACATCTTCAACACGGTCATGGGTCGCACTTCCTACGGTTTTTTTGAAATTGCTGTTTGCAGATAGTGTTCTGCAACGTCCAGCATTCGGTTGGCAAAACCCCATTCGTTGTCGAACCAGGCCAGGATGTTCACCAGCCGAGGGCCGGAAACGCGGGTCTGACTGGCATCGACGATGGCCGAATGTGGGTCATGGTTGAAATCACAGCTTGCGTGGGGTAGCTCGGTATAGGCCAGCAGGCCTTTGAGCGGGCCGCTGGTGGCGGCTTCGCGCAGGATCCGGTTGACCTCGGTGGCGTCGGTCGCTGTGGCGGTCTGCATCGTGATATCGAGGCAGGACACGTTGACCGTCGGCACCCGCACGGCTTTGGCCTGAATTCGCCCGGCAAGTTCCGGCAACAGGCGCTCGATACCTCGCGCCAGACCGGTGGACACCGGAATCACCGACTGGAACGCCGAACGGGTGCGGCGCAGGTCTTCGTGGTGATAGGCATCGATGACCGGCTGATCGTTCATCGCCGAATGAATGGTGGTGATCGACACGTAGTCCAGGCCAATGGCCTGATTCAGCAGGCGCAACAGCGGCACGCCGCAGTTGGTGGTGCAGGACGCGTTGGACACCAGCAACTCGTCACCGGTCAGGCAATCCTGGTTCACGCCATAGACGATGGTTGCGTCGACGTCCGTCTCGCTGGCCATCGGCTGGGAAAACAGTACACGCGGGGCGCCGGCGTCGAGGAAACGCTGGCCGTCTTCGCGGGTGTGGTAAGCGCCGGAGCACTCCAGCACCAGATCGACGCCCAGGGACGCCCAATCGATGCCTTCGGGGGTGGCACTGCGCAGGACCTTCACGCAGTCGCCATTGATATGCAGACAATCGCCGTCGACCTTCACTTCACCGGGGAACCGGCCATGGGTGGAGTCGAAGCGTGTCAGGTATTCGATGCTGGCCATGTCCGCCAGATCGTTGATCGCGACAATCTCGAACCCAGCCTTGTCGCCTCGCTCGAACAACGCACGCAAGACGCAACGACCAATCCGGCCGTAGCCGTTGAGTGCAACTTTGTAGGGACGCGGTTGAGGCATGGGGTTCTCGATTACCGTGGTGAATCCATCAGTTTTGTGTCGTTTGAACCGACGCTATCGCGAGCAGGCTCGCTCCTACATGGGCGATGTAGAACCCTGTAGGAGCGAGCCTGCTCGCGAAGGCATCAGCCAAGACAACATCACTGTCGGACTTAGTCTTCCAGCAGCTCTTCAGCCTGACCCAGGATGTTTTCCAGGGTGAAGCCGAACTCTTCGAACAAGGCCGACGCAGGCGCCGACTCGCCGTAGGTGGTCATGCCGATCACGCGGCCTTCCAGGCCCACGTACTTGTACCAGTAGTCCGCATGGGAAGCCTCGATGGCGATACGGGCGCTGACCTGCAACGGCAGGACCGATTGCTTGTAGCCGGCTTCCTGGGCATCGAACACGCTGGTGCATGGCATGGAAACCACGCGAACCTTGCGGCCTTGCTCGGTCAGTTTGTCGAAGGCTTGAACAGCCAGGCCGACTTCCGAACCGGTAGCGATCAGGATCAGCTCAGGCTCGCCCGCGCAGTCCTTGAGCACATAGCCACCACGGCTGATGTCGGCGATCTGGCCGGCATCACGGGTTTGGTGCTGCAGGTTCTGACGCGAGAAGATCAGGGCCGAAGGACCGTCCTTGCGCTCCAGCGCGTACTTCCAGCTAACCGCCGATTCAACGGCGTCGGCTGGGCGCCAGGTGTCGAGGTTCGGCGTGCAGCGCAGGCTGGCCAGTTGCTCGATTGGCTGGTGAGTCGGGCCGTCTTCGCCCAGACCGATGGAGTCGTGGGTGTAGACGTGGATCACACGCTGCTTCATCAGGGCTGACATGCGCACCGCGTTGCGCGCGTATTCCATGAACATCAGGAAGGTCGCGCCGTAAGGCACCAGGCCGCCGTGCAGGGCAACGCCGTTCATGATCGCGGTCATGCCGAACTCGCGCACGCCGTAATACATGTAGTTGCCGCTGGCGTCTTCGGCGGTGACGCCTTTGCAACCTTTCCACAGGGTCAGGTTGGAACCGGCCAGGTCAGCCGAACCGCCGAGGAACTCAGGCAGTAACGGGCCGAATGCGTTCAGGGCATTCTGGCTGGCTTTACGGCTGGCAATGGTTTCGCCCTTGGCGGCCACTTCGGCGATGTAGGCCGAGGCTTTTTCCGAGAAGTCAGCCGGCAGATCGCCGCTCAGACGACGTACCAGTTCGCTGGCTTCGGCAGGGAATGCTGCGGAGTAGGCAGCGAAACGCTGATCCCACTCGGCTTCCACGGCGCGACCGGTTTCCTTGGCGTCCCACTCGGCGTAGATATCGGCCGGGATTTCGAACGGGCCGTGATTCCATTTCAGCGCCGCACGGGTCAGGGCGATTTCCGCGTCACCCAGCGGGGCGCCGTGGCAGTCTTCCTTGCCTTGCTTGTTCGGCGAACCGAAGCCGATGGTGGTCTTGCAGCAGATCAGGGTTGGCTGCGCGCTCTTGCGGGCCGTCTCGATCGCAGTCTTGATCTCTTCCGGGTCGTGACCGTCGACATTGCGGATCACTTGCCAGTTGTAGGACTCAAAACGCTTCGGCGTGTCGTCGGTGAACCAGCCTTCGACTTCGCCATCGATGGAGATGCCGTTGTCATCGTAGAAGGCGATCAGCTTGCCCAGGCCCAGGGTACCGGCCAGGGAAGCGACTTCGTGGGAAATGCCTTCCATCATGCAGCCATCACCCAGGAACACATAGGTGTGGTGGTCGACGATGTTGTGGCCAGGACGGTTGAACTGCGCTGCCATGACTTTTTCAGCCAGGGCAAAACCCACGGCGTTGGCCAGGCCCTGGCCCAGTGGACCGGTGGTGGTTTCCACGCCCGGGGTGTAGCCGAGTTCCGGGTGGCCCGGGGTACGGCTGTGCAGTTGACGGAACTGCTTCAGGTCGTCGATCGACAGGTCGTAGCCGGTCAGGTGCAGCAGCGAGTAGATCAACATCGAGCCATGGCCGTTGGACAGCACGAAGCGGTCACGGTCGGCGAACGATGGATTGCTCGGGTTGTGCTTGAGGTAGTCGCGCCAAAGTACCTCGGCGATATCCGCCATACCCATCGGGGCACCGGGATGGCCGCTGTTGGCTTTTTGCACGGCATCCATGCTGAGGGCACGAATGGCGTTGGCACGCTCACGACGGCTAGGCATCGCTGTTCTCCTGGGGGCTTGAATAAAACGAAACGGAAAAAAGGCGAGCATTTTCCCTCACCGGGACACCTCGGGGCAATGACAGATAGTCATCTGAAGGCGTTTTTCCAATGGATAACGGCGGTTTCGTTTGGTGAAACCTTTCCGCCGCCCGTTTGTTGACTGAAGCTAACGTTAAAAACGTGCCATCTATCGAGCAATATCAAAACTTTTTGATATTGCTCTTGCGATGCCTTCGACCCGTGACTAGACTGCCGGCCTTATGAATTTACG
Source organism: Pseudomonas sp. P4_B4 (assembly GCF_056402255.1). NCBI lineage: Bacteria > Pseudomonadati > Pseudomonadota > Gammaproteobacteria > Pseudomonadales > Pseudomonadaceae > Pseudomonas > Pseudomonas sp. P4_B4. Next base: position 57,565 of record NZ_JBFUHS010000037.1, on the reverse strand, counting down.
CGTGCCCTCCATTCAACATGACGATTGCGATGAGCTGGCAGCCTTGTGCAAGGCTGGCGGCGATCCCCTGCGGTTGAATGTCTTGCGCGCACTGGCCAACGACTCGTTCGGCGTACTGGAACTGGCACAGATCTTCGGCATCGGCCAGTCAGGCATGAGCCACCACCTCAAGGTACTGGCCCAGGCCGACCTGGTGGCGACGCGCCGCGAAGGCAATGCGATTTTCTACCGTCGCGCCCTGCCCCACACCGAACTGCTGGGCGGAAAATTGCACGCAGCCCTGCTCGAAGAAGTGGACAACCTGACGCTGCCGACTGACGTACAGTCGCGCATCACCCAGGTCCATGGGCAACGGGCGGCCGCCAGCCAGGACTTTTTCTCACGGGTTGCGGAGAAGTTTCGCGCCCAGCAAGACTTGATCGCCGGCCTGCCGCAATACCGCGAAAGCGTGGTGGCCCTGCTCGACAAGCTGAGCTTCGACAAAGACGCCACGGCCATTGAAGTCGGCCCCGGCGATGGTGCATTCCTGCCGGAACTTGCGCGCCGCTTCGCGCAAGTCACGGCGCTGGATAACAGCAGCGCGATGCTCGAACTGGCGCGCCAGGTCTGCGAACGCGACAAGCTGACTAACGTTAGCCTGCAATTGGCCGATGCATTGAACGGCGTCAGCCTCAAGGCCGATTGCGTGGTACTGAACATGGTGCTGCACCATTTTGCCGCGCCGGCCGATGCGCTCAAGCATATGGCCAATTTGCTGCAACCAGGCGGTAGCCTGTTAGTGACAGAGTTATGTAGCCACAACCAGAGTTGGGCCAAGGAGGCCTGCGGTGATCTCTGGTTGGGGTTTGAACAGGACGATCTGGCCCGTTGGGCCACCGCTGCGGGACTCGTTCCCGGGGAAAGCCTCTATGTAGGCTTACGTAATGGTTTCCAGATCCAGGTCCGCCATTTTCAGCGGCCGGCTGGCGACACTCACCATCGGTAATTTCAGGAAAACATCGAGATGAGCGAATACTCCCTTTTCACCTCCGAGTCCGTGTCTGAAGGGCATCCGGACAAAATCGCCGACCAGATTTCTGATGCGGTGCTGGACGCCATCATTGCTGAAGACAAGTTCGCCCGTGTGGCGTGCGAGACTCTGGTGAAAACGGGCGTGGCGATCATCGCCGGCGAAGTCACCACTTCCGCCTGGGTTGACCTGGAGCAGATCGTTCGTGACGTGATCACCAACATCGGCTACACCAGCTCCGACGTTGGCTTCGACGGCGCGACCTGCGGCGTGATGAACATCATCGGCAAGCAGTCCCCGGACATCAACCAAGGTGTCGACCGTGCCAAGCCTGAAGATCAGGGCGCCGGCGACCAGGGCCTGATGTTCGGCTACGCCAGCAATGAAACCGACGTGCTGATGCCAGCACCGATCACCTTCTCGCACCAGCTGGTACAGCGCCAGGCCGAAGCCCGTAAATCCGGCCTGCTGCCTTGGCTGCGTCCGGACGCCAAGTCGCAAGTGACCTGCCGTTACGAAAACGGCAAGGTTGTCGGTATCGATGCTGTCGTTCTGTCGACCCAGCACAACCCGGAAGTGTCGTACAACGACCTGCGCGAAGGCGTGATGGAGCTGATCGTCAAGCACGTGCTGCCTGCCGAACTGCTGAGCAAGGACACCCAGTTCCACATCAACCCGACCGGCCAGTTCATCATTGGCGGCCCGGTGGGTGACTGCGGCCTGACCGGTCGCAAGATCATCGTCGACAGCTACGGCGGCATGGCCCGTCACGGCGGCGGCGCGTTCTCCGGCAAGGATCCATCGAAGGTTGACCGTTCGGCGGCCTACGCCGGTCGTTACGTGGCCAAGAACATCGTTGCCGCCGGCCTGGCCGAGCGCTGCGAGATTCAGGTGTCCTACGCCATCGGCGTTGCCCAGCCGACTTCGATCTCGCTGAACACCTTCGGCACCGGCAAGATCAGTGACGACAAGATCGTCAAACTGGTCCGCGAAGTGTTCGATCTGCGTCCATACGCGATCACCACCATGCTCGACCTGCTGCACCCGATGTATCAGGAAACCGCTGCGTACGGCCACTTCGGTCGCACCCCGGCGACCAAGACCGTTGGTGACGACACCTTCACCACGTTCACCTGGGAAAAAACCGACCGCGCCGACGCTCTGCGTTCTGCTGCCGGCCTGTAAGATTCCCCCGCAACACCCGAAGCCCCGCACGGTTCGCGCCCTGCGGGGCTTTTTATTGGGATTCGCTTTACACCGCGTCGCGGCCTTCGCGGGCTTGCCCGCGAAGAGGCCAGCACAACCACCAGAAATACCCGGCAAAATACCCCCTCTCCGCGCCACCCAATACTGACCTAGCCTTCAAGCACCTCACCGAGCAAGGATGCTCAAGATGCTTCCCGACCTGCGCCTGTTTTTTGCCGCTCTACTGACCTTTACCTGCCTGACCGCCAGTGCCGCCGAGTGCCCGGACTGGCCATCCGAACGCGCCCTGAACGAAGTCGGCAAACTGCAACAGCAAATCGACTACTGGGACGACAGCTATCACCGTCAGGGACGCTCATTGGTTGCCGATGAACTCTACGACCAGTCCCGCGCGCAACTCATCCAATGGCGCCACTGCTTCAACCTGAGCCCGCCCGCAGACCCCTTGCGCACTGCGCGCGGCACGCTGCCCCACCCCATCTCCCACACCGGCCTGGACAAACTGCACGATCGGCCCGCCGTGGAAAAATGGCTGCGTGACCGGGTGGACGTCTGGGTCCAGCCTAAAATCGATGGTGTGGCGGTGACCCTGGTTTACCGCAACGGTCTGTTGGCCCAGGCAATCAGCCGCGGCGACGGCGAGAGCGGTCAGGACTGGACGGTTCCTGCGCGGCAGATTCCGGCCATCCCGCAACGGCTATCGCAGGCCCGGGACTTGATCGTGCAAGGCGAACTGTATTGGCGCCTGACCGATCACGTGCAGGCCCGGGCCGGTAGCCTCAATGCTCGTGCCTCGGTGGCAGGCCTGATGGCGCGCAAGGTGTTGAGCGCCGAACAGGCCGCCGGCATCGGCCTGTTTGTCTGGGACTGGCCCCAAGGGCCGGCGAGCGTGTCCGCACGTGCCGCGGCGCTGACTGCGCTGGGCTTCCCGAGTACCACGGCATACAGCCAGCCCATCGCCTCCGTCGTCGATGCCGAACGCTGGCGCGAATACTGGTATCGCTCCCCCCTGCCCTTTGCCAGCGATGGCGTGGTCCTGCGCCAGAACCAGCGCCCGGCCGCCGAACGCTGGCAGGCCAAGTCACCCTACTGGGCCATCGCCTGGAAATACCCCTTCGCACAGGCACTGGCCGAAGTCCGCCAGGTTCACTTCAGGATCGGCCGGACCGGGCGGATCACCCCGGTTCTTGAACTGACCCCGGTGAAGCTCGATGACCGGCAGATCAAACACGTCAGCGTCAGTTCGTTGCAACGCTGGCAGGCGCTGGACATACGCCCGGGTGATCAGGTCGCCATCAGCCTGGCCGGGCTGACCATTCCCAGGCTCGATAGCGTTGTATTGCGCAGCAGCGTACGCGCCGAATTGAACGTGCCGGTGGCAGAGGACTTTCATTCATTGAGTTGCTGGCAACCGACTCCGGGCTGCGAGAGCCAGTTTCTCGCGCGCCTGACCTGGCTCAGCAGCAAACAGGGCCTGGCGCTGCCCAATGTGGGTCCGGGCACCTGGGAAAAACTTCTTGCAACAGGTCGCCTGAACGGTCTGCTGGATTGGTTGACCCTCGATGCCCAAGAGCTTGCTACCATTGACGGTTTCGGCGAGCGCAGTGCGGCTCGCCTTGCCGACAGTTTCAATCAAGCCCGGCAACGCCCGTTCGCGCACTGGCTGAAAGCCCTGGGATTGCCGCCGACAGGTCAGGCGCATCTCGGCGATGCATGGCAGGCACTGGCGCAGCGAGACCTCGAACAATGGCGGGCCGAGGCCGATATCGGGCCAGGGCGCGCGGCGCAACTGAACGCTTTTTTCCGCGATCCGCAGGTCCTGGCCTTGAGTGAAACGTTACGTGATGCGGGGATTGACGGCTTTTAGCTGTCGGCCCTGCGCCCACCGGGAACCCCAGGGGACCGCTGGGCTCCAACAAGCCATTGCCACACCGGCCCGCTTGCTTTCTTCCATGGAGCTTTTATGAAATTTCTTTCACCGCTCGCCCTGTTGACCCTTTGCAGCGTGCTGGCCACCCCGTTGATGGCGGACGAGGAAGCGCCGGGGCTGACCGGTTGCGCCGCCAAGAAGCAAGGTATCGTCAACCAGATCGAATTGGCCAAGGTCCACGGCAACGCCGACCAGCAGGCAGGCCTGGAAAAGGCCCTGAGCGAAGTAGAAGCGAACTGCACCGACGCCTCGCTGAAGAAGGAACGGGAAAACAAGGTGCTCGACGCCAGGCACGAAGTCAGCAAGCGTCAGGCGGATCTCGACAAGGCCATGAGCAAAGGCGACCCTGACAAAATCAACAAGCGCAAAGACAAACTCGCCGATGCCCGCAAGGAATTGCAGAACGCACTCGATGAGCTGGATAAGTAACGCAGCAGTTTTTTGTGGCGAGGGGGCTTGTCGGACCGCCGCACCGCCCCGTTGGACTGCGAAGCAGTCCCAAAATCGCTGAATCGAACTCAGTCAGATATTCCTGACTGCTCAAACAAACGACGGCTACGTCGTCGAACGGGGCGGTTCGGCGGTCCGACAAGCCCCCTCGCCACAGGTTATGCGTAGCGCCGAATCAATGATCCCGAAACGCCTTATGACACGCACTGCAAGCATCTTCGACTTTCTGCACCGCCGGCCCCAGGTTGCTGGCCTTGTAGGGTTGAACCTGGCTGGCGATCACCAATTCACCGGTGGCGCTTTCAAGGTCACGGGCCATGGACTGGAAGCGCGCCTGCTGCTCCCAGACATCGCTCTTGGCGCTGGTGTGATCTTCTTCGCGGACCTGCGGAAAGTGTTGCCACGGCTCACGGGACAGCGCATCGAGTTTCACCGCGCCTTCGGCGAACTTCGGGCCATCGAACGCAATGCGTCCACGCAACATGCCGCCCAGGTCTTCGCCAGTATTGAGCATCTGCTTGAAAATGGCCTTGCGCTGGCCGAGCGGCGAGTTGGGGTCGATGCCGCCACAAGCGGACAACGTCAGGCAGGCCAGCAATACAACAGAAAGTCTTTTAAGAGTCATGGTGGCTTCAGGTCACGGGAAACGGCGGCCAGTATCCTCGCGTCATCGGCAAAGACCAATAGCCCTATTATCAACAAGGGTTGTTTGAACGCATGGAGCGCTCAGGCAACCGGCAAAGGAATCACTCCATGAACAGCCGTTTCAAGGCATGGCGTCACAGCCTGGCCTGGACCCTGCCGATGGTGGCCCTGCTCGCAGGCTGCACCGGTGGCGACAACCAACAACCGAAAACCCACGCCCTGGCCACCTACTCCAGTGCCACATGGGAAGCGCTGCCGGCGGTGTCCGACAGTGACCTGGTCGCCGGTTTCGGTTCGTGGCGCAGCGCCTGCACCCGACTCAAGGCCGACCCGGTCTGGGGTGGCACCTGCGCCGCGGCTACCAACGTGCCGCAAACCGCCAGCGACATTCGCGGTTTTCTCAAACAGAACCTCGATGTCTATGGTCTGCGCGCCGCCAACGACAGCCCCAACGGCTTGATCACCGGCTACTACGAACCGGTCTATCCCGGGAGCCTGACCCAGACCAGCGCTGCCAGTGTCCCGGTCTATGGCGTGCCCGAGGACATGATCATCGTCGCCCTCGACAGCATTTACCCGGAACTCAAGGGCAAACGCCTGCGCGGTCGACTCGAAGGTCGCGTGCTCAAGCCGTACGACGATGCGGCAGCCATCGAAACCAAAGGGGTCAAGGCGCCGGTCGTGGCCTGGCTGACCGATCCGATGAACCTGCAGTTCCTGCAAATCCAGGGTTCGGGTCGTATCCAGCTCGACAATGGTCGCCAGTTGCGTATTGCCTACGCCGATCAGAACGGCCATCCGTATCGACCGATCGGCCGCTGGCTGGTGGAACAGGGCGAGCTGAAAAAAGAAGACGTGACCATGGGCGCCATCAGCACCTGGGCCAAGGCCAATCCGTCGCGGATTCCCGAACTGCTCGGCAGCAACCCCAGCTATGTGTTCTTCACCCGCAACCCGGACAGCAACGAAGGTCCGCGCGGTTCGCTGAACGTACCGTTGACCGCCGGTTACAGCGCGGCGGTGGATCGCAAGGTGATTCCGCTGGGCAGCCTGTTATGGCTGTCCACCACCAAACCGGACGGCACAGCCCTGGTTCGCCCCGTGGCAGCACAGGACACCGGCGGCGCCATTGCCGGCGAGGTTCGGGCGGATCTGTTCTGGGGCACCGGCGATGCGGCCGGGCAACTGGCCGGGGACATGAAACAGCAGGGGCAGATCTGGATGCTCTGGCCCAAAGGTGCGGCGCTGCCACAAGTACCGCAGGTGGCGGATGCAGAGAAGACAAAACCCTAAACCAGCGGTGGCTGCCAGATAGCTATCGCGAGCAGGCTCGCTCCCACATTGGAACGCACACTCCTGTGTGCGAGCCTGCTCGCGATGAGGCCCGCAAAAACCCTGAAGATTTTTAGACCGACACCACAAAAAAACTCACGATCAACGCCATCCCCACGAACCACACCAGCGACCGCAGCGTCGCCCAGTCCGCCAGGTAGCAAATGATGTAGAGCAGGCGGCTGGTGATGAACAACACCGACAGCACATTGATCGTCACCAGTTCGGCATTGCCTGCCAGGTGCGCTACGATCACTGCCGCAGCGAACGCCGGGGTCACTTCAAAGCTGTTCAGTTGCGCCGCATTCGCGCGCCTGCCCAAGCCTTCCAGCGAATCGAGAAAATCCCGGGGGTCATGGTTGTCTCTCAACCTGAACCCGCCACTGATCTTGGCGACCCACGTACACACATACGGCAGGAAAATCGCGATCAAAATGCACCACAGAGCAACCGTCATAAAGCAGTCCCTTTTTCACGTTTCAGAACAGTCAAAATTTCATGACCAATATACCGATCAGCACCAGCCCACAGGCCAAGAGGCGCGGCCCGCCAAAAGGTTCTTTGAGGTAACGCATACCGAACAGCACCACCAGAATCACACTGATCTCGCGCAGCGCCGCTGCCTCGGCAATCGAACCCAGCTGCATTGCCCACAGCACCAAAGCGTAGCTGAACAACACGCAGAACCCGACGGCCAGACCCAGCCGCCACTGCTCGCGCCAGAACAACATGAACGCGGGTCGTTTGCGCACCAACGCCAACAACGGAAACGGCCAGGCACTGAGCAAGGTGACCCAGATCAGGTAATCCAGTGGATGGGACCAGCGCCGCAATGCCTGCCCGTCGATGTAGGTGTAGCAACCGATGCACAGGCCGATCAGTGCCACCACCGGTAGCATCGACCATGGAAGGCGCGCTCCGCCGCCGCCCTGCCAGAGCAGGCACAGCATGCCGAACGGGATCAGCAGGATTCCGAAGATCTGCTGATGGGTCAGCACCTCCCCGGCAAAGATCAGCGTTAGCGCCAGCACCACCAACGGTGACAGGCCGCGCATCAACGGATAGACCAGCCCGAGGTCGCCGACCCGATAGGCCTGGATCAGCAAATAGCGATAGAGCAATTCGAACGCCGCCGATGCCAGGATCCACGGCCAGATCTCCAGTGGCGGCACGCTCAGGAACGGCAACATCAGCACGACAAAGAGCAGCGCCACGCTGTCCATGCAGGCCACCACCAACAGCCGCTCCGCACTGAACTTGATCAGGGTATTCCACGCCGCATGCAACAGCGCCGCCACCAACACCAACGCCGTCGCAAGCACGGCCTACTCCTTTTGTTGTCTCCACGATCCGGCAAAATCCGCGCAGAGAATTGATTCGCCATATGTCAGTGGCTGTTTATACTGCAAGCGACCACGCCGCACTCAGTTGCGCACAGACTAACTCCTATAAAAATTCTGCCCGGCCCGCTCTCGTCGAGAACGGTCGTCGGCCTGCGTATGCCTGATCACAGCGTCAAGACTACCGACAGAGACCTTGCGCATGCCACTCGCTTTGCTTGCCCTCGCTGTTGCCGCCTTCGGCATCGGCACCACTGAATTCGTCATCATGGGTCTTTTGCCCGATGTCGCCCGCGACCTCGGCGTGAGCATTCCCGATGCCGGATTGCTGATCACCGGCTACGCCCTGGGCGTGGTGTTCGGTGCACCGATCCTCGCGGTCGGCACCGCCAACATGCCGCGCAAGGCCACGCTGTTGGGCATGACGCTGATGTTCATCCTCGGCAATATGCTCTGCGCGCTGGCGCCGAACTACGCCACGTTGATGGCCGCGCGCGTGATCACGGCACTGTGCCATGGCGCATTTTTCGGCATCGGTTCGGTGGTGGCTGCCGGGCTGGTGGCACCCAACAAACGGGCTCAGGCGATTGCCATGATGTTCACCGGCCTGACCCTGGCCAATGTGCTCGGTGTACCGCTGGGCACTGCACTCGGGCAATACGCAGGTTGGCGCTCGACCTTCTGGGCGGTGTCGGTGATCGGGGTACTGGTGGCGATTGCCCAATGGGTCTGGCTGCCGAAAAACATTGCGATGGATAAAGCCAACCTGGCCAGCGAGTTCAAGGTACTGGGCAAGGCCAATGTACTGCTGGCCCTGGGCATGAGTGTGCTGGCCTCGACCAGCCTGTTCAGTGTGTTCACTTACATTGCGCCGATCCTGCAGGACATCACCGGCGTCAGCCCCCACGGCGTCACCCTCATGCTGCTGTTGTTCGGCGTTGGCTTGACCGCCGGCAGCATGCTCGGTGGTCGTCTGGCGGACAGCCGCTTGCTGCCTTCGCTGGTGGGCATGGCGCTGGCGGTGCTGGTGGTGCTGGCGGCATTCACGCAAACCAGTCACTCGATGATCCCGGCTGCGATCACGCTTGTGCTGTGGGGGACTTTCGCCTTTGCACTGTGCCCGATCCTGCAACTGCTGATCATCGATCAGGCCCACGAGGCGCCGAACCTGGGTTCAACCTTGAACCAGAGCGCCTTCAATCTCGGCAACGCCGCCGGGGCATGGATCGGCGGCCTGGTGGTGGCCAGTGGCGCGGACCTGGCGGATTTGCCGTGGACGGGTGCACTGGTCAGTGGGTTGACCGTGTTGACTGCACTGTTCTTCATCTATCGCCAGCGGCGCGGTGCGGCTGCGCTTGATGTGGCGGGCTGAGCATCAACTTGATTGTATGCTCGCGAAGGTGGCGCCACCGATCTCACTGAGTGGCGTCATCATCCTTGAACTGGTCTTTGACGTACTTGATCTCGGTCCGGCCGTGAGGCGCCGGCAAGCCGTCTTCACCGAGGTTTACGAACACCATTTTTTCAACAGTGAGGATGCTCTTGCGGGTGATCTTGTTGCGCACTTCACACGTCAGGGTGATCGAAGTGCGGCCGAACTCGGTCGCCGTGATGCCCAGTTCGATGATGTCGCCCTGGCGCGAGGCGCTGACGAAGTTGATTTCGGAAATGTACTTGGTCACTACGCGCTGATTACCCAACTGGACGATGGCGTAGATCGCCGCCTCTTCGTCGATCCAGCGCAGCAGGCTACCGCCGAACAACGTGCCGTTGGGGTTGAGGTCTTCGGGTTTTACCCATTTGCGGGTGTGGAAATTCATATTCACTCCTGACCATCCTGCCGACTGATGCCCGGCATCATGGCAGAGCCCGGGCTAGAGCTCTATTAGGCTTCGACTATGGTCGCGATTACCGTTCGGACATTGACCGACAGAAACGCTTTGGAAGATCAGCATAGCCCGCTATAATCGCCACCGTTTCAAAACGGTAACCTCTACTTGATACCGTTTTCCCGCCACCTGTCCGAGGGGCGCTGCAGCAGGTTCGACCTGTCAGGCTCGGATGGGGCGTTGCCTGGCCTTCACTGGCTGGACACTAAACGCACAACGGCGCCCATTCGCATACATTACGAATGGAGGCTCTTCATGAGCGCTGTTATCACGCCTGCAGATTTTAACGATTACAAAGTCGCCGACATGTCCCTGGCTGCCTGGGGCCGTCGCGAGACCATCATCGCCGAATCCGAAATGCCAGCCCTGATGGGTCTGCGTCGCAAGTACTCCGAAGAGCAACCGCTCAAGGGCGCGAAGATCCTCGGCTGCATCCACATGACCATTCAGACTGCCGTGCTGATCGAAACCCTGGTTGCCCTGGGTGCCGAAGTGCGCTGGTCGTCCTGCAACATTTTCTCGACTCAGGATCAGGCCGCCGCGTCCATCGCCGCTGCCGGCATCCCGGTTTTCGCCTGGAAAGGTGAAACCGAACAAGAGTACGAGTGGTGCCTGGAGCAGACCATCCTCAAAGATGGCCAGCCATGGGACGCCAACATGATCCTCGACGACGGCGGCGACCTGACCGAGCTGCTGCACAAGAAGTACCCAGCCGTTCTGGACCGCGTCCACGGCGTGACCGAAGAAACCACCACCGGCGTTCACCGCCTGCTGGATATGCTGGCCAAGGGCGAGCTGAAAATCCCGGCCATCAACGTCAACGACTCGGTGACCAAGAGCAAGAACGACAATAAGTACGGCTGCCGTCACAGCCTGAACGATGCGATCAAGCGCGGCACCGACCACCTGCTGTCCGGCAAGCAAGCGCTGGTCATCGGCTACGGCGACGTGGGCAAGGGCTCCGCTCAGTCCCTGCGCCAGGAAGGCATGATCGTCAAGGTTTCCGAAGTCGACCCGATCTGCGCCATGCAAGCCTGCATGGACGGTTTCGAACTGGTTTCGCCGTTCATCGACGGTATCAACAACGGTACTGAAGCAAGCATCGACAAGGCGCTGCTGGGCAAGATCGACCTGATCGTGACCACCACCGGCAACGTCAATGTTTGCGACTCGAACATGCTCAAAGCCCTGAAGAAGCGTGCTGTTGTCTGCAACATCGGTCACTTCGACAACGAAATCGACACCGCTTTCATGCGCAAGAACTGGGCATGGGAAGAAGTGAAGCCGCAGGTTCACAAGATCCACCGTACCGGCGCTGGCGATTTCGATCCGCACAACGACGACTACCTGATCCTGCTGGCCGAAGGCCGTCTGGTTAACCTGGGTAACGCAACCGGCCACCCGAGCCGCATCATGGACGGTTCGTTCGCCAACCAGGTTCTGGCTCAGATCTTCCTGTTCGGCCAGAAGTACGCCGACCTGTCGCCAGCCCAGAAGGCCGAGCGCCTGACTGTTGAAGTACTGCCGAAGAAACTCGACGAAGAAGTGGCCCTGGAAATGGTCCGCGGCTTCGGCGGCGTAGTGACTCAACTGACCAAGACCCAGGCCGACTACATCGGCGTGACCGTCGAAGGTCCGTTCAAGCCGCACGCTTATCGCTACTAAGAGCAGCTGCAAGCTTTGAGCTTCAAGCGGCAAGCACAGGCCAAAAGCCGATCTTGCCGCACGAAGCCCGCAGCTTTGCCCCAATTTGCCAAAACAGTGTCAGGCAGCAAGTTCCAGGCACAAGAGACGAGCGCACCTCCGCTTCTCTTGCAGCTTGTGGCTTGCAGCTTGTAGCTGGAGGTTCCCTCCATGTCCCAAGATCGTCGCTACAGCTTCGAGTTCTTCCCTACGAAGACCGATGCTGGGCAAGAAAAGCTGCTCGCCACTGCTCGCCAGCTGGCCGCCTACAACCCCGATTTTTTCTCCTGCACCTACGGCGCCGGCGGTTCGACCCGTGATCGCACGCTGAACACCGTGTTGCAGCTCGAAAGCGAAGTCAAAATCCCTGCCGCTCCGCACCTGTCCTGCGTGGGCGATAGCAAAGCTGACCTGCGCGGCCTGCTGGCCCAGTACAAGGCCGCCGGCATCAAGCGTATCGTCGCCCTGCGCGGTGACCTGCCTTCGGGCATGGGCATGGCCAGCGGTGAAATGCGCCACGCCAATGACCTGGTTGAATTCATTCGTGAAGAAACCGGTGATCATTTCCACATCGAAGTCGCCGCTTACCCGGAAATGCATCCGCAAGCTCGCAATTTCGAAGACGATGTCGCCAATTTCGTGCGCAAGGCCAACGCTGGCGCCGACAGTGCGATCACCCAGTACTTCTTCAACGCCGACTGCTACTTCTACTTCGTGGAACGCGTGCGGGCGTTGGGCGTGAACATCCCGATCGTACCGGGCATCATGCCGATCACCAACTACAGCAAGCTGGCGCGCTTCTCCGATGCCTGCGGTGCGGAAATCCCGCGCTGGATCCGCAAGCAACTGGAAGCCTACGGTGACGACACCCAGAGCATTCAGCGCTTTGGCGAACAGGTCATCACCGAGATGTGCGAACAACTGCTGCAGGGTGGCGCTCCAGGGCTGCACTTCTACACACTGAACCAGGCTGAAGCGAGCCTCGCGGTGTGGAAAAACCTGAAGTTGCCACGTTGAGGCAGCTACAAGCTGCAAGTTGAAAGCTACAAGCAAGATCAAAGGATCGCATTCTTCGGCAGCTCCTGTAGGAGCTTTCGCAGGCTGCGATCTTTTGCTTTCAACGCACTATTAATGTGCGGCTATCCACGGAGTTAGAGCATCTGCGGTCAGTTTCTGGCTCTTTCCGGTTTCTCGTCGTAATCTCAAGCCCATGCCTTTGATCACGCAGCTAATCGCCGTGCTTGTCTTCACTTGCCTGAGCTTCACCGCCCGAGGCGAGAAGCTGCGCATTGTCACGGAGCCGTGGGCGCCTTATGTGTACGAAGACAACGGCAAATCGCTGGGCCTGGACTACGAAACCACCGCCATTGTCTTCAAGCGCCTGGGCATCGAAGTGGAGTGGCAGTTCCTGCCCTGGAAACGCTGCCTGTCGATGCTTGAATCGGGCCAGGCCGATGGCGCGCTGGACATCTTCCACAGCGACGAACGCGATGCGACCCTGCTCTACCCCAGCGAACCACTGTCTGAAGTCCAGTTCGTGATGTTCTACGCCAATGAACGGCCCCATCCGTTTCGCACCCTCGATGACTTGCAAGGCCTGACCATCGGCACCTCGCCGGGTTACCTGTACAGCAAGGATTTCAGCGATTCGACGCTGTTCACCCGCGAGCCGGCCCCCACCCATGAAGCCAACTTCGGCAAACTGGTACGCGGGCGGATTGACCTGCTGATCACCGACCGCCGGGTCGGCCAGCATCTGCTCGACGAGCTGGGCATCCGCGACAAGATCACCGAAAACCCCACGATCATCAGCCAGCAAAGCCAGTTTCTCGCGGTGCGGCGCAATGCGGGCATGGATCTGCTGGTGCAGCGTTTCGGCGCCGAACTCAAACGCTTCAAGCGCGAGCCCGCCTACGCTGAACTGAGTGCCCGCTACGGCGCGGAACCGGCAGCCAACGTGAAGACTGAAAAGACCACGGCCGCCACGGAAAAAACCGTTGAGCAGCAGGAAAGCGGCGCACAGTGATTGCTCTGTTATACTCCGGCCTTCCCGCCAGGCTCACGCCCGGACGCCCGGAATCGTTAAAGGCATCTCAACCCCGCTACTGCGCAGCTTTCAGCCCGCGCGAGCGCTTGCAGACGAGCCTTCGAGACCCAGCAGGACCGGACGGGATTGCGTCCTCTTAAACGCCATTCGCGCCAGGCAAGACTCCCATTGGGCCAAGCCCTAACTTAAAACAGGATTACTCATGTCCTTTGCTTCCCTCGGTCTCTCCGAGGCTTTAGTCCGCGCCATCGAGGCAGCGGGCTATACCGAGCCTACTCCGGTGCAACAGCGGGCCATTCCCGCCGTGTTGCAAGGTCGCGACCTGATGGTCGCGGCACAGACAGGTACTGGTAAAACCGGCGGTTTCGCCCTTCCGATCCTGGAGCGGTTGTTCCCCAACGGTCACCCGGACAAATCCCAGCGCCACGGCCCGCGCCAGCCGCGCGTACTGGTCCTGACCCCGACTCGCGAACTCGCCGCACAAGTGCATGAAAGCTTCAAGGTCTATGCCCGTGACCTGAAGTTCGTCAGCGCCTGCATCTTCGGCGGTGTCGGCATGAACCCGCAGGTTCAGGCCATGTCTCGTGGCGTAGACGTGCTGGTGGCCTGCCCTGGCCGCCTGCTCGACCTGGCCGGCCAAGGCAGCGTCGACCTGTCCCACGTGGAAATCCTCGTGCTGGACGAAGCCGACCGCATGCTCGACATGGGCTTCGTCCATGACGTGAAAAAGGTCCTGGCCCGTCTGCCGGCCAAACGCCAGAACCTGTTGTTCTCGGCGACCTTCTCCAAGGACATCACCGACCTCGCCGGCAAGCTGCTGCACAACCCGGAACGCATCGAAGTCACGCCGCCGAACACCACGGTCGAGCGGATCGAACAGCGCGTATTCCGCCTGGCCGCCAGCCACAAGCGTTCGTTGCTCGCGCACCTGATCACCGCTGGCGCCTGGGAACAGGTGCTGGTGTTCACCCGCACCAAGCACGGCGCCAACCGCCTGGCCGAGTACCTGGACAAACACGGCCTCACCGCCGTCGCGATCCACGGCAACAAGAGCCAGAACGCCCGCACCAAAGCCTTGGCCGACTTCAAGGCCGGTGAAGTGCGCATCCTGGTCGCCACCGACATCGCCGCTCGCGGCCTGGACATCGACCAGTTGCCTCACGTGGTCAACTTCGAACTGCCGAACGTCGATGAAGACTACGTGCACCGCATCGGCCGTACCGGCCGTGCCGGTCGTTCGGGCGAGGCGATTTCGCTGGTCGCCCCGGACGAAGAAAAACTGCTGAAAAGCATCGAACGCATGACCAAGCAGAAAATCGCCGACGGCGACCTGATGGGCTTCGATGCGAGTGCCGTGGAAGCCGAGAAACCTGAAGTACGCGAGCGTCCGGATATGCGTAACCCGCGCAATCCACGCGGCCCGCGCGGCGACGGCCCGAACGGCAGCGGTGGTGGTGGCGGTCGCAAGGACAAAGGCAAGGACAAGGGCAAGGAAAAACCGGCCGGCGAACGCGGCGAGCGCCCTGCCCGTCAGCAAAAGCCACGTGAAGGTACTCCGGCTCGCGAACAGCGTCCGTCGCAGCCTCCTCGTGCTGCCTCTGATCGTGCCCCGGACGAGTTCCTGGACGACGATATCGATAACTTCGGTAACCGCGTCGACTACGTGCCGCAGCAGAAACCCGCGCAAGGCCGTGGTCGCCGTCCGGGTGCTCCGGCACAAGGCACTGCGGCAGGTTCGGGCGCTCCACGTTCCGGCAAGCCACAAGGTCGCCAGAACGGTCCGCGCAACAGCGATGGCGCCAGCACCGGCACACCACCGGCCAAGCGTAGCGGCCCTCGCAGTGGCGCACCGCGCGACGGCCAGGCCCGCCGCGAAGATTCGCGCAATCGCCGCCCGGCCCGTGACGACCAGCCGCTTTCGGAACCTGCCGTACAGAACCCGCGCGGCCCCGCGCCGAAGATCATGCACAAGGAGTCGAAGGCTGACCGCTTCCCGACACCTGAGCAGCTGGATCAACTGCCAAGCCGCCCTCGTGGTGAGAAACCAGCGCTGCTGACCCGCAATCGCTGAGTTATCGCCGCAATAAAAAACGCCCCTGACCGCAAGATCAGGGGCGTTTTTTTGTGTCAGGCGCGAAAATTACTTCGCTTTCACACCTTCAAACGTCACGTACAGCTCGACCGCATCGGACGCTGGACCCAGGTTTTTTTGCTTGCCGAAATCGGAACGCTTCAGGTTGGTAGTACCTTCGAAACCGGCACGGTAGCCGCCCCATGGATCCTTGCCTTCTCCCAGGAAAGTGGCCTTGACCACGATCGGCTTGGTCACGCCTGCCATGGTCAGATCACCGGCTACGTCAGCAGTGTCTTTGCCAGCAGCATTTTTACCCGTTGGTGTGACGCTGGTGGAAACGAAGGTGGCTTTGGCAAATTTGCTCGAGTTCAGGAGATCATCATCGCCGGATATGTGCTTGTCGCGCTCAGCATTGTTGGTGAAAACGCTGGCGGTGTTCACGTTGAACTCGATCTTGCTGTCTTCAGGCTTGGCAGCGTCGAAGCTGAACTTGCCGTCGATGTCCTTGAAGGTACCGGTGATGAAGCTGTAGCCCAGGTGGCTGATCTTGAAGTTGACGAAGGCGTGCTGGCCTTGTTTGTCGACGGTGTAGTCAGCCGCCATCACGTTGGCGGACAGCAGAGCAGAACCGATTGCCAGAGCGGCGAGAGTCTTTTTCAACATGCTTTTTTTCCTTGGGAGTCGAGGTTGAACTTCAGGCTTTGCGACCCAGCATTCGCTTGAGGGTCACATCACGGTCGATAAAGTGGTGCTTCAATGCTGCCAACGCATGGAGTACGGAAAAAATTACCAGCACCCACGCCAGGTAGAGGTGAATCGCACCGGCGTTATCTGCCTGGTCCGGTAGTCCGGAAATCAGGGCAGGCACTTCGAACCAGTCAAACACCGGAATCCCGGCACCTTCTGCGGTGGAAATCAGGTAACCGGCAATCATCACAGCGAACAGACAGAGATACAGAAAGGCATGGCCGAACATGGCACCCAGACGCGTCATGCGGCTGTAGCTGGCCAGGGTTGGCGGCGGCGGGCTGATGAAACGCCACAACACGCGCAATACCATGACCCCCAGCAGGATCAAACCGATGCTCTTGTGCAGATCCGGCCCTTCCTTGCGCCATGGGTCGTAATAGTCGAGGCCAACCATCCATAGCCCAAGGGCGAACAAACCGAACACGGCCAGTGCCACGCCCCAGTGCATGAAGATGCTGACCCAGCCGTAGCGGGAGGTAGAGTTACGTAGCTGCATTGCCTAGATCCCTGTAAGTGCTGGCCCAAGACTATCGAGTTATCTGTCGAATTAAAGCGGAAAGTTTTACTTTGAAATATCGAGAAATACGGTCAAGAGTCTGAAACAGGCGAATTAAGGAAAGATTAAAGTCGAAAGTGTCAGGAAAAGTGAATACAAACCGAAGAACACCTGTATCAAATGTTTTATTCGATTTTTGCTCCCGGCTTTTTTCAGGCATAAAAAAACGCGGCATTTACGCCGCGTTTTTTTGCTCCCAGGGCTTACTGCGCCTTGGTATCCGTTGCCAGGGTTGCCGCAGGTTTGACTGCCGGCTTCTTCACCGGTTCGGCTTTCTTCACCGGTGCCTTGGCCGGGGCTTTTTTCGCCTCGGTCTTGGCAGCTGGTTTCGCCGGAGCCTTCTTGGCCGGCTCGGCTTTTGCCGGGGTTGCTGGCTTCGGTGCTTCGACCGGAGCCGGTGCAACGGCCGGGGCGGGTGCTGGCACAGGAGCAGGTGCTACCGGCTCAGGTGCCTTGACTGGCTCTGGCTTCTTCTCGTCATCCGAGCCGCCGAACAGGTTGCTGAAGAAATTGCCTTTCTTCGCCACCACCGCACCAGCGCCCACCGCTGCGGCGGCCGGACCCACTTTCGCCGGTTCGAACGACTTGCCCGCCGCCAGGTCTTCAACCTGACTGGCTGCACGTTGACCGGTACGCAGCGCGCCTTCCAGGGTGCCGGGATACAGGGTATCGGTGTGTTCGCCAGCGAAGGTTACGCGCTGAATCGGGCGTTCCCACAGGCGCCAGAACTTGCTGATCTGGCCCGGACCGAAGGCCAGGTAGGCGCCGCCAGTCGACGGGTCGGTGCTGTAGCGACGGATTTCATAACCGGTGAACGAGCCACGCGCCTGTGGATAGAACGTGTGCAGACGGATCAAGACCTGATCGACCATCTGCTTGTCGCCAAATGCCTGCATCACCCGCGCGTTGTCGCCGGACAGGTTGATCACCACGTTGGCACCACCCTTCAGGGCAGGCTCGATCCACAACATGCCCAGGCCGGTGTTGCTGAAGATCTCACCGGACATGCGCGCCTTGGGCTCCCATACCGGCGTCTTGAACTTCAGCATGATCTGGTCGCGCCAGCCGTAGTTGGTGCCCTTGATCGCTGCCAGGTGCTGGGCGTCCAGCGCCGGGGACATCTGGATCTTGTTCAGGGCGCGCAGTGGCACGGCCAGCACCACGTAGTCAGCTTGATAGCTGACGCTGTCGACTTTGACGGTCACGCCATCCTTGTCCTGAATGATCGACGAGACCCGGGAATTGGTCTTGATGGTTTTCAGCTGTTTGACCAGGGCCTGGGCCAGCACCGGGCTGCCACCGACCAGGCGCGAAGCACGCAGGTCACGATCGGAGACGCCGCGGTAAACGCGGCTCTGCTGCGCGAAGTACAGCAGCGACAAGCGCGAAGGTTCGTCGTAGCGGGTACGGATCTGCTGGTTGATCAACTGGCGAGCGGTGGCCGGCAGGTTCTGCTTGTCGAGCCAGCTCGACACGTTCATCTGGTCCAGCGCATGCAGCGTGTTGTTGGCGGCCGGGTTCTGCGGGTCGTCGATCGAGCGCGCCAGATCGTCCACGGTCTTGTCGAAGCGCTTGAGCGCCTCGGCGGTGGCCGGCTGCTTGGTCGCCAGATCGGCGGCAGAGAAATACTCGCCATCGATCAGGTAGCCTGGGGTCCGCACGAATTCAGGGGCTGGCGTGGTGCTCAGCTTGAAGTTCGATACGTACTTGTTCAGCACCGGTTGGACCTTGTCGTTGCCGATCCACTCGCTGGTGGCCATGCCGGAACGGCCGCCCAGGCTTGACTTGGCTTCCAGCAGGGTGACCTGCCAGCCCTTGTTCTGCAGCTCATACGCAGCAGTCAGGCCCGACAGGCCGCCGCCGATCACGATCGCGGTTTTATCCTTGGCCAGCGCAGACACGCTGAACAGCCCCAACATCACCAGCGCACAGGCGCGCAGCCAACCGACAGACATTCAGCGAACTCCGGAATCACACGAGGAAAACAGCAGTTTTTGCGAGCCAGACGGCTCAAGAACCGCGAAGGATACGTCAGCCTTCAGACGCCCGCCAGCAACGTCTATCGGCCTGTACAAAGTAGCTCATTCGACACAATGGGTTGTCCCCACGGCACGCATTGCATAGGCTTGCGCGATTGTTTGTCCGCGCCGGTCACGGACCGCCTCCAGGAGAGTGAAAATGGGCCTGAATAATCAGTGGATGCAACGCGATCTCGCCGTGTTGTGGCATCCCTGCACCCAGATGAAAGATCACGAACAACTGCCGCTGATCCCGATCAAGCGCGGGGAAGGCGTGTGGCTGGAAGACTTCGAAGGCAAGCGCTACCTCGATGCGGTCAGCTCCTGGTGGGTCAATGTGTTCGGCCACGCCAACCCGCGGATCAACCAGCGCATCAAGGACCAGGTCGACCAGCTCGAACATGTGATCCTTGCCGGCTTCAGTCATCAACCGGTGATCGAGTTGTCCGAGCGCCTGGTGATGATGACGCCGGAAGGCCTGACCCGGTGCTTCTACGCCGATAATGGCTCGTCCTGCATCGAAGTCGCGCTGAAAATGAGCTTTCACTACTGGCTCAATCGCGGTCAGCCGAACAAGAAGCGCTTCGTCACCCTGACCAACAGCTACCACGGCGAAACCATGGCGGCGATGTCGGTGGGTGACGTGCCGCTGTTCACCGAGACCTACAAAGCGCTGTTGATGGACACCATCAAGGTGCCGAGCCCGGACTGCTACCTGCGCCCCGAAGGCATGAGCTGGGAAGAGCACTCGCGCAACATGTTCGCGGCCATGGAGYAGACCCTGGCCGAAAACCACGACACGGTCGCGGCGGTGATCGTCGAGCCGCTGATCCAGGGCGCCGGTGGCATGCGCATGTACCACCCGGTGTACCTCAAGCTGCTGCGAGAAGCCTGCGACCGCTACGGCGTGCACCTGATCCACGACGAAATCGCCGTCGGCTTCGGCCGCACCGGGACAATGTTCGCCTGTGAACAGGCCGGCATCCGCCCTGATTTCCTGTGCCTGTCCAAGGCCCTGACCGGCGGCTATCTGCCGCTGGCGGCGTGCATGACCACAGACGACGTCTACAGCGCGTTCTACGACGACTACCCGACCCTGCGCGCCTTCCTGCACTCCCACAGCTACACCGGCAACCCGTTGGCGTGCGCGGCGGCCCTGGCGACCCTGGATATTTTCGAAGAAGACAACGTCATCGAGAACAACAAGGCCCTGGCGCAGCGCATGGCTTCTTCCACCGCGCATCTGGTCGACCACCCGAACGTGTCCGAAGTGCGCCAGACCGGCATGGTACTGGCCATCGAGATGGTCAAGGACAAGGCCAGCAAGGAAGCTTATCCATGGCAGGAACGTCGTGGTCTGAAGGTGTTCCAGCACGCCCTGGAGCGCGGTGCTTTACTGCGTCCATTGGGTAGCGTGGTGTATTTCCTGCCGCCGTATGTGATTACCCCGGAACAGATCGATTTCCTTGCCGAAGTCGCCAGCGAAGGGATCGACATTGCAACCCGTGACAGCGTCAGCGTGGCAGTGCCGAAGGACTTCCACCCGGGGTTCCGTGATCCGGGCTGACAGTCACTGATTACCCTGTGGCGAGGGGGCTTGTCGGACCGCCGCACCGCCACAAAAGCCCGTCAGCCACAAATGCGATTCCGATCCAATTTTTAGAGACCCAGCATGAGACTGTCCCGCTTCTTTATCGACGCCCCCCTGAGCATCGGCGAGCACGAGTTGCCCGAAGCCCAGGCCCATTACATCAGCCGCGTGCTGCGCATGGCCGAGGGCGATGCGTTGCAGTTGTTCGACGGTTCGGGCCAGGAGTTTCGCGCCAGGCTGGTCGAAGTCGGCAAAAAACGCGTGGTGGTGCTGATCGATGAAAGCTTCGCCGGGCAGGTCGAGTCGCCGCTGCAAATCCATCTCGGCCAGGGCCTGTCCCGAGGCGAGCGCATGGACTGGGCAATTCAGAAAGCCACGGAACTGGGCGTCACTGAAATCACCCCGATCTTCACCGAGCGCTGCGAAGTCCGGCTCAAGGACGAGCGCGCCGATAAACGCCTGCTGCACTGGCGCCAGGTGGCGATCAGCGCATGCGAACAGTGCGGGCGCTCGCGAGTGCCGGTGATTCATCCGCCAATGCTGTTGGCCGACTGGCTGAAGCAAACACAAGCCGAGTTGAAACTGGTACTGCACCCGGTGGCCGAACCGTTGGTGAGCCACGCCAAACCTTCAAGTCTGGCATTCCTGATCGGTCCGGAGGGTGGTTTGTCCGACGCCGAAGTCGATCAGGCCAAGGCCAGCGGCTTTCATGCCGCCCGCCTCGGTCCACGGGTGCTGCGCACCGAAACCGCGCCGGTTGTTGCACTGGCGGTGGCCCAGCAACTCTGGGGTGATTTCTAGGCCCCATCGCGAGCCTGCTCGCGATGGCAGCACCCAAGTCTGGCGCTACTGCACCGGATCACTCACCGGTTTGGCAATGATCGCCTTGAGTTCGCTGGTCATCGGGAACTCAAGGTTCAAACCCTTCGGCGGGATCGGCTGCTCGAACCAGCGCTTGTAGATGCCATTGATCTCGCCCGAGCTGTACAGATCCGCCAACGCGCCGTTGACCAGCGCCAGGAACTGCGGATCGTCCTTGCGCACCATGCAGCTGTAGATCTCCCGCGATTGCTCCTCCCCGACCACCACCCACTTGTGCGGGTCATTGGCCTTGGCGCGCTCGCCGTAGAGCAGCGCGTCGTCCATGTAGAACGCCACCGCCCGGCCCGATTGCAGCATCTGGAAGGCTTCGCCGTGGTCCTTGGCGCTGATCACGAACATGTCGATCTTGTGATCGACGTTGTAGCTTTTCAGGAAGCGCTCGTTGGTGGTGCCGGCGGTGGTCACCACGTTCTTGCCGCGCAGGTCGGCGAAGCTCTTGATCCCGCTGTCCTTCGCGGTCAGCAACTGGCCTTTGACGTAGATGAAGCCATAAGAGAACGCCACCTGCTTCTGCCGTTCGGCGGTCACGCCGGTGGAGCCGCACTCCAGGTCCACGGTGCCGTTCTGCACCAGTGGAATGCGGGTCTGCGAGGTCACCAGGTTGTACTTCACCTTCAAGTCCGGCAGCGCCAGTTGCTGCTGGATGCGCTCGACGATCTTGCCCGCCAGATCCACCGAGTAACCCATCGGCTTGCCGCTGTGATCACCCACGTAGGAGAACGGCACCGAAGCATCGCGATAGCCCAGGGTGATGCTGTTGGCGCTGGCGATCTTGCTCAGGGTGCCGGTCAGCGGCGCTTCATTGGCCTGAACCTGACTGCCGAGCAACAGGCCAAGCGTACAAGCGAGCAACGTGATTTTTTGCATTGTTATTCTCCGTTGTGGGTGTTGGTTTATCAGACGCGTGCAGCGATGACGGTGATTTCCACCAGCACCTGCGGACGGGCCAGTTCGGCCTGCACGGTGGTGCGGCTCGGTGCCTGCCCCGGCGATAGCCAGGCCGACCAGACCTCGTTCATCGCGGCGAAATCCTCGGTGATGTTCTTCAGGTAAATGGTCACGCAGAGCAGATGATCCTTGTCGCTGCCCGCCTCGGCCAGCAAGGTATCGATTTTCGCCAGCACTTCGCGGGTCTGGCCGCTGGCATCCAGGGCATCGCCCGGCACCTGCCCGGAGAGAAACACCAGGTCACCAAAGGTCACGGCGCCAGACAGGCGCGGGTTGCTGTGCAGTCGGGTAATGGTCATTGCGGTCTCCTCTTCAGAAATCGGTGTTCAGGCGGCCCGGTGGTTGAAACCGCGCAGGTCGATGGAAGGCCGGTGCTCGCCGATCAGCTCGCTGAGCAAGCGCCCGCTGCCGCATGCCAGGGTGAAACCCAGCGCGCCGTGGCCGAGGTTGAGCCACAGGTTGCGATACGCCGTCGCGCCCAGTAACGGCACGCCGCTGGGGGTGGCCGGGCGCATGCCGGCCCACTCGACAGCTTCGTCATAGGCGCCGGCATTTGGAAAGGTGTCATGGGCATGACGCTTGATCAGCGCCAGGCGCTTGGGGTCCAGCGCAGGGTCGAAGCCGACGATGTCGACCATCGCCGCCACTCGCAATTGCTTGCCGATGCGGGCATAGACGATCTTGCGGTCGTAGTCGGTGATGCTCACATCTGGCGCCCGGTGACCGGCGACGATTGGCACGGTCAGGCTGTAGCCCTTGAGCGGATAAAGCGGCAGTTGCAGCCCGGGAAGCGCCAACAGCGGACTGCGGTGACCGGCGGCGATCACCAGTTGTTCGACCGGTAGCACGTGTTCGCCCAGTTCGATGGCATTGACGCTGCCGTTGCTGTGGCGAATGCCGGTCACCGCTTGCCCGAGACGAAACTCGCAACGGCCGGACGCTTGCAGCCGGGCGGCCAGTTGCTGGCAGAAACCGTGGCAATCGCCGACCTCTTCGTCCGGGGTGTAGATCGCCCCGACAAAGGGCGCATCGATCAGCGCCGGTTCCAGTTGCGCGCATTCGGCCGGCGACAACACCTGCTGTTGCTGCGGGTCGGCCAGGCCCTGGCGCGCATGCTCGAAGCTGCTGTTCCGGCGAAAAGTCACCAGTTTGCCATTGCGCCGCCACTGGAATCCCGCCAGTCCATCGTCCTCGCGCCAGGACTTCAAAGTGTCCTGGCTGAACAGCGCCAAGCGCAGCAAATGCGCGGCGTTTTCACGGTTGACCGAACGGCGGCAGGCGCCGAGGAACGACGCCATCCAGCGCCACTGGGCCGGGTCGAAGCGCGGGCGCAGCTTCAACGGTGAGTCGCCGCGCAGCATCCAGCCGATGGCTTGCAAAGGCACTCCGGCGTCGGCCAGGGGCGCGACATAGCGATAGGACAACTGGCCGCCGTTGGCGAAGCTGGTTTCGCTGCCCAGCGAGTCCCGTGCCTCGACCACCGTCACCTCGAAGCCGTCGCGCACCAGCGCATAGGCCGTTGCCAGGCCAATCACGCCGCCACCGATGATGCACACACGCTGAGCCATGTCCGTCCTTAAAACCGTTGTGAAGACGAGGCCAAGGTTAGAGCCAGGTGACAGACGTTGAACAATGCATAAAGATGGCAAACCCATAAACAAAGGTTATGGACTTGCCATGCGCCTTCGCCATATCGAGATTTTCCAGGCCATCCGCCAGACCGGATCGATCAGCGCTGCCGCGCAATTGCTGCACGTCTCGCAGCCGGCGGTGAGCAAGGTGTTGCAGCACGCCGAGCAGCAATTGGGTTTTCCGCTGTTCCTGCGGGTACGCGGCAAATTGCAGGCGACGCCGGAAGCGCTGGAGCTGGAGCGCGAAGTGGACAAGGTCAGCGAAAGCCTGCAGGGCGTGCGACGCCTGGCGCAGAGCCTGCGCCGCGAGCCTGGCCACAGCCTGCGCATCGGTGCCACCCCGGCGCTGGCCCTGT
This sequence comes from Pseudomonas sp. P4_B4, assembly GCF_056402255.1. Taxonomy (NCBI): domain Bacteria; kingdom Pseudomonadati; phylum Pseudomonadota; class Gammaproteobacteria; order Pseudomonadales; family Pseudomonadaceae; genus Pseudomonas; species Pseudomonas sp. P4_B4. The sequence goes on along the minus strand of NZ_JBFUHS010000037.1, from coordinate 33,228 downwards.
CATTGCTGCCGCCGGCCATTCACGAATGGACCGGGCGTTACCCGGACATCGTTTGCGAACTCTCCAGCGCCCACAGTCGCGAACTGGTGCAGAACCTGTTGATGCGCGAAGTGGATGTCGCCCTGACCCTGCAACGCCCCGATCACCCGGGGCTCAAGGCCCAGGCGCTGGCGTCCGGCGTGCTGGTGGCGCTGGCGCCGAGTGGTTACTGGCCTCAGGAAGAGGTGGGTAAACCGTTGCCGCTGATGGCGCTGGCGGATGCGCCGCTGATCGGTTTATCCAGCGCCGATCCACTGGCCGCGCGGCTCGACAGTTACCTGGAAGCGGTCGAACCGCCGCCCCGGGTACGCATCGCCGTGCAAACCTACTCACTGGCACGGGCGATGGTGGAATCTGGCGCGGGCCTGGCGGTGATCGATCCGTTCACCGCCCTTGGCGCCTCTCCCGCCACCACAACGATCCGCCCTCTGGCACCGCCGCTACCCATCACCCTGTACGCAGTGACCCGCGCCGACGAACCACCGCCCCACACCTTGAACGACCTGTTGCAGGTATTCAGCCGTCGAGCCCGGGAGCAGCTGGATCGCCTGGTCCCGGTACAGCCTTAAAGGACATAAAAGAAAATCGCCACAAAGTGCAGCAAACTCCCGGCGATCACGAACAGATGCCAGATCCCGTGGGCATGGCGCAGTCGATGATCGAGGGCAAAAAAGATAATCCCGACGGTGTACAGCACCCCGCCCGATGCCAGCCACGCAAACCCGACGCCACCCAGCGCCGCGAGCAGTGGCTTGACCGCCACCAGCACGATCCAGCCCATCACCGCATAAATCACGATCGACAGAATCCGCGCTTCCGAACGCGGCTTGATCTCTTGCAGGATGCCGATCAGCGCCAGCCCCCAGACAATCCCGAACAACGTCCAGCCCCACGGCCCGCGCAGGGTCACCAGGCAAAACGGCGTGTAGCTGCCGGCGATCAACAGATAGATCGAAAAGTGATCGACCTTCTGCATGATCGCTTTCTTGCGCCCGCGCACGCTGTGGTACACGGTCGATGCGCTGTAGAGCACCAGCAAGGTAAAGGCGTAGATCGCCATGCTGACAATCTTCCACGGGCTGCCGTCGAGACTGGCCAGCACAATCAGCCACACCCCGCCGATAAACGCCGCCACAGCCCCGACCAGATGCGTCCAGGCGTTCAGTTTTTCCCCGTGATACATGCGTTGCTTACCTCGCATTTCATTGCCGCAGAGCGCAAGGCTCAGGCTTGGAGCGTAAAAGCGCAATGTTTCTGTACGACGGGCCCGGTGTAATTGGGCACAATCGAGTCATTCCAAAAAGAGTCCGCCCCATGCTGATCGATGAAGAGTTGACCCTGAAAAAACTCGAGGTGTTCCTGGCCTTCATGCGCACCGGCAACCTGGCGCGGGCCGCTGCCGAGTTGCAGACCAGCAACGTCAGCGTGCATCGGGCAATCCATTCCCTGGAAAGCGCCCTGCGCTGCCCCTTGTTCAAGCACGAAGGCCGCAGCCTGACGCCGCTGGAAAGCGCTTATGTGCTGGAGGAGCGGGCGCAGAAGCTGATTCAGGACGTGGTCGAAAGTGTGCGCCTGACCCGCGAAGCCGCCGGGTTCTCGGCCGAACGTTTCAAACTGGGCTCGCTGTATTCACTGACGGTGAAGACCGTGCCGCAACTGATCATGGGTTTGAAGATCCGCCGCAGCGAGCTCAACATCGACCTGATTCTGGGCTCCAATATCGATCTGCTCTACAAGCTCAAGAACATGGAAGTCGATGCGGCCCTGGTGTCGCTGGACGAGAGCGTCAACGATCCGGATTGCGAGCAGATCCCGCTGTTTTCCGACGACATCTTCCTCGCCACACCCGCCGACTCGAAGTTTGCCCAGCGCACCGAAGTCGACCTGGCCGAGGTTCGCGACGAAACCTTCATCACCCTGACCCAGGGCTTCGCTACTCATCAGGACGGCAAGCGGGTATTCGAGCAGGCAGGGTTCGAACCGAAGGTAGCGATGCAGGTCAACGACATCTTCACCCTGCTGAGCATGGTCAGCTCGGGCGTGGGTTATGCGTTGCTGCCGGGGCGGATTGCGGCGGTGTACGAGAACCGGGTGAAGCTGATCCCGTTACAGGAAAAGTACCGGCTGCAGCAGCACATTGGCGTGGTGTTCCTGAAAGCCAAGGAGCGTGATCCGAATCTGCTGGCGTTGCTGGCGGAGTGTCGGATGTATGCCAATCGGCAGGCTTGAAATCGAGTCGCGCCCTTCGCGAGCAAGCCCGCTCCCACATTCGACCGCATTCCAAATGTGGGAGCGGGCTTGCTCGCGAAAGCGTCAGACCCGACAACTCAGCCCCTGAACCTAGCCGACAATCCCGCGAACAATGAAGAACAACAGCGAAGGCCCGAGCAAGCAGCCAAGCCCGGTGTGGAAGGTCGCAGTCAACGCGCCATAAGGCACCAGGCGCCGATCCGTTGCCGCCAAACCGGCGGTCACGCCACTGACCGTCCCGGCCAGCCCACCGAACACCATCGCCGAGCGCGGGTTATCCAGGCCCATCCAGCGCGCCGCCATCGGCGTGCCGACCATCACCAGAATCGCCTTGATCAGGCCGGTGGCAATCGACAGCGCCACCACATCGGAACTGGCGCCAATAGCCGCGCCGGTCACTGGCCCGACGATGTAAGTCACCGCACCGGCGCCAATGGTGGTCATGCTCACCGCATCGCGGTAGCCGAATGCCCAAGCCATACACGCGCCGACAATAAACGGCAGCACCGTGCCCAACAACAGCGCGATCACACCGATCAAGCCGGCCTTTTTCGCTTCCGTGGCCTGCACCTCAAATGCCGTGGCGACGATGGCGAAGTCCCGCAGCATGGCGCCGCCCATCAGCCCAATGCCGGAAAACAGCGTCAAATCCGCTAGGCCTTTTTGCCCGCCGGTCATCGTGCCGCCGACCCAGGCCAGTACCAGGCCGATGACGATGGCAATCGCCGAGCCGTGGATACGCCCGAAGGTCAGGCGTTTGGAGATCACCACTGACACCCACATGATCACGCCGACGAAGGCGAATGCGGTGACCAGACCGTTGTGCTCCAGACCGTTCTTGATGAGATCCCACATATCAGCGACCTCCTGCCGGTGCGCCAACCGGCGTTACATCCACCGGTTCATCGGGCAAGGGTTCGCCTTTGTGGGTCCGGCTGATCAGGGCAATGGTGCAGCCGCAGATCACCACCGAACCGATCGCCGCCAACACCGCCACCGGGCCACCGTGCAGCGCCGTGACTACGTTTTGTTGCGCGGCCATCGCCACCACCACCGGAATGTACATCGCGCCCCAGAAGCCGACGCCCAGCTCGCAATCCTTGGTCATGCCGCCACGCTTGTGCATCCACAACCGTGCGCAGATCAGCAGGATCATCGCGATCCCGACGCCGCCGACGTTTGACTTCACTCCCAGCAACACACCGAGCATGTCACCCATGATCACCCCTGCCAGCGTACAGATCGCCAACAGCGCCACACCGTAAATAATCATTGTTGTAGTCCTCAAAGTGCATTTCGAATGTTGTTTTTGTTGTTCGAAGCCTAAAGTCGGATGATCTAAGAGTGACGGCTTCCCTCCTCACGCATCAGCGCCTGCAAGGTATCGAGCCGGGCACCGTCGAAGGCAATCACGGTGCCCTGCTCGAACACCCGGCGCGCCAGCCCGGTCAGCACCGCACCGGGCGGCAGTTCGATCTGTAGACGCACGCCGCGCTCGTAGGCGCTTTGTACCGTGCCGCGCCAATCGACGATGCGGCACATGTTGAAGGCCAGGTCGTCACGCAAGGCTTCAGGCTTGATCAGCGGACGCGCGCGACTGCCGCTCAGGTAACCGATCTTCGGGGTTTGCAGCGGCACCTTGGCGAAGGCTTCGGCCAACCGTTGTGCAGGCACCTCAAGCAATGGGCAGTGGGACGGCACGCTCACTGCCAGACGCTTGGCCAAGCCAGCCCCGCAACCTTTCGCCAACTCGGCCACCGCTTTCATCGCCGCGTCGCTACCGGCAATCACCACCTGGTTATCGGCGTTGATATTGGCCAGATAAGCCGGCATTTGCGCGCTGTGCACCCGGGCCAGTAATCCTTCCACCGTGGCCAGGTCCAGACCGATGATCGCAGTCATGCCGTAGCCTTGTGGATAAGCCTGCTGCATCAATTCACCGCGCAGGCTGACCAGATGCAACGCATCGCTGAAATCCAAGGCGCCAGCCACCACTGCTGCCGGGTAAGCACCGATCGACAAGCCGGCCACGTAGTCTGGGGTCATGCCCAGCTGGCGTGAAGCGGCGACACCGGCGATCAGCAGGCAAAGCTGAACCGCCCTCGTCGACTGCAACGCCTCCGCAGAATCCAGCTGCGTCACATCTTCACCGAGCAGGTCGCTCGCCTCGTTCAATGTTTCCCGAGGTAAACGCGCCAGCATCCCGGGTTGTTGCGCGCCCTGGCCGGGGAACACCAGCAAGCGGCTCACGCGGCTTGCTCCTGCAAATTCCACGGGTCGGTAACCAGAGTGGCTTGAATGGCATTTTTCAGCAGGACCCGCGACGAAGTACCGGCCCATTCGCGCAAGGCAACAGCGCCCGACGGTGTCTGCAATTGCAGGTCCACGCGGCACACGGCGGCATCAAGAACGGCCACCAACGCCTGGGCGTCGGCACGACTCAACGGACGTGGCGTACGCAGGATCAGATCGAGGTCGCTGCCCTCGTGCAAAGCGGCAAACCCACAGGCCAACTCGAACCCGGCGCTGCCGCTGACACCCCAGACCCAACCACTGTCATCGAGGTGCGAGCGCAGTTGCGCCAAGGCGCGCAGCGCCGGGAAATCGCGCAGGCCTTGAACATGGCACAGCTCTTCCGGCCGCACCCGCCGCGTGATGGCGGTGACTTCCATCACCGCCGCATATCGCTGTTCGCGCAGCAGCCCGCGCACGCCCACCGCCACCTGCCCCGCCGCGCTCAAGGCGCGACGGACCACCACCGGCTGGCCGGCACTGATCGACGCGATCACCCAGGCAGGCGCATCCGCAGGCAACTGCTGCGGGGTCATGCCCCACAGCAGGTCGTGTGCCAATAGCGTGCTCACCACTGCGCTCTCAGCAATTGGCGAACCTTGCTCGACGCCGCCCGATTGGCCGCCCCCAGGCGACCGCTCAGATCACGGCCAGCGGCGGCCACATCGCCAATCGCCTGATGCAGGCACTCGGTCACCCGCGCCAGATCCGCCGCAGTCGGCTGCTCGATCTGCTCCACCGACAAGGTTTCCCACAGCAGCCCGAGGCTGGCATAGCTGTCGATGTCATAGGCCATCGGTGGCACGCTGGCAGCCAGGGCTTCGAGCTCTTCGACGCTGCGCAAGGTCACCCGCGCCGCCGACACCTTGCCCATGGCGTGCACCATCACCCCCGGATCGCGCAGGGCGATCAAGCGGTTGGCCTGATAGCCGTGGGCCAGAAACGCCCCGGACATTGCCTTGCCCACCAGCAAGCCGATCACCGCATGACCGGCCAGACGGGCACGGGCATAACTGTCCGCCGCAGCGGCCAGCGCCAGATGAATGCCGAGGGCTTCTTCGCGTCGACCGTAAGCCTGGCTCGGCACGTCGACGATGGCGATCAGGGCGCGTTTGCGCGCCTTGTTCTGATCGGCGGCGATGACTTCATCCACGGCCTTGGCCAGGCCCCAGCCTTCGAGCAAACCCACCTCGCCGTTGCGGGCACGGACGAAGCGGTTTTCCGGGTCGGCCACCACCGCGATGAAGCGCACAGGCTGATCGCCCAGCGAACCGTCCGCGACCTTCAGCGAAGCCGGCAAACCTTCGACCGCTTTCGCCCCGGCACTCAAGGCGTTGAACCAGTTCAAGCCTCGCAGGGAATACGAACTCATGGGCGTTCTCCTTGGTACAGATCGCGAACCACAGACGGCTCGATTTGCGGTTCGGCGTCCAGACGCGCCAACCGTTGCAGGAACAGCTCGGCCTGTTGGCTACGTGGTTGCGCCGGCAAACCTAGCTTGAGCAATTCACCCACCTGTTGGCGGATCTGCGCCACATCGTCATCGACATAACGGTCCACCAGACCACTGGCGAAGCGCTGCTCGCCACCGGTCAGGCTCCAGATGAAGGGCCGGTCGCGGGAGTCGTATTCCTCGAGTCCGGCTTCCTGCTCGATCACCTGCGGGCCGTTCAGGCCTAGTCGCGCCTCCTGGGTCACCAACAGATAGCTGCACAACCCCGCGGCAATCGACATGCCGCCAAAGCAACCGACGCTGCCCGCCACCACCCCGACCACGGGTTGGTACTGCTGCAAATCGACAATCGCCGCGTGGATGTCGGCAATTGCCGCCAGGCCGAGGTTGGCTTCCTGCAAGCGTACGCCGCCGGTTTCCAGCAGCAGCACGGCGCGGGTCGGGATGCCGTTGCGATTGTCCTCAGCGGCCAGTTCCAGTGCACCGGCAATTTTTGCTCCGCCGACCTCACCGAGGCTGCCGCCCTGGAACGCACCTTCGATGGCCGCGATCACCACTGGCAAACCATCGAGATTGCCCTTGGCGATCACCACGCCGTCGTCGGCTTGTGGCACCACGCCCTGGCGCGACAGCCACGGCGACATGATCCGTTGAAAGGGGTCGAGCAGTTCGCGGAAGGTGCCGGCGTCGAGCAGGGCCTTGGCCCGTTGCCGCGCACCGAGTTCGACGAAGCTGTGCTTGTTGAGCAGGGATGCGCTGTCAGTCATGGCCGATCTCCTCGAAGCCTTGCTCCAGACGCAGGCGCACCACGCCGGGTGTCGCGCCGAAATCGTGGATATCAATGGCCATCGCCGGCGGCGTCTGGCCGTCGAACATCCGTGCGAACAGATGCTGCCAGCGTTGTTCGCTGCCATTGACCGAGGTCTGCACGTTGATCGTCAGCTTGCCGGCCTGACCCGGTTCGATCAGCACTTCCAGATCGCCAGAGCCGACACAACCCACCAGGGTGCGACCGCGTGGCGGCTGCCCGGCGGGGAATTCAAAGGATAAGGTTTCCATCAAAAAGCTCCCTGGATGAGGCCGTCGCCAGACGCGATACGGTCGATGAACAGGCAGGCTGCGAGCAGGTCGGCAGCGCCGCCGGGCGAGGCATTCAATGCGATGAGTTGTTGGTCCAGCTCATGCAGGCGGCGACGTCCGCCGAGGCTGGCACTGCCACCCGCATCGAGCACCGCCCGGGCGCCCAGTTGCATGGTGTTCAGGCCTTCTTCACCGGCGCGGTAAAGCACACAGGTGTCGGCCAGATTCGTCATGATCGCCAGCAGCGCATCGAGCCGGGCGTTCTGTTCGCCATGACCGTCGGCGCGGCTGCGCAGCAGTTGTGGCAGTGCACGTTGGGTCACCGCCGGAAAACCCAGTTGCGCTTCTTCACGAGCGCCGCGAGCGCCGTAGCGTTGGGCGACTTGCGCACCGTGACTGAGCGGACGTGGCGCAAAACGGTCGTCGAGCAGGGCCAACCGCGCAGCACGTAACGCCACGCTATTGGCGCTGCAGGATTGAGGCTCCAGTGCAGCGGCAGTGATCAACAAGCCCAAGGCCCAGATCGCCCCGCGATGGGTGTTCACCCCGCCGGTGGTGTCGAGCATGGCTTGCTCACCTTCGCGACCGATGCAGCCCACGGCTTCGCGCAGGGGCAAGCCGATCTCGCCGAACTCGATGGCGGCTTCCGCCATTTCCTTAAAGGCCGGCCACAAGGACAGCGCTGAAGCGTGCATCAGCCCCAGGTGCAAATCGGTGTGGGCGCCATTGCCGCGACGATCGACCAGTGCCGGTTTCGGCGACAGATCAGCCTCGTCGATCAGCGCGTCCACCGCCAGGTCCGCCAGCCGTTCGGCCAGGCTCAGGTTTTTGGGTTGCAGGTTAAGTGCGTGCATTACCAGCTCCTGAACTTGGCGGGCGGGTTGTAGAGGCCACCGGACCATTCCACCAGATCGGCCACGCTTTTCGCCGCGAGCAGTTCGCGAGTGGCATCGGTGCGGCGGATGCCGAGGTCTTCGGGCAAGGCGATCAGGCCTTCGCGGCGCATGCGCGCGGTGTCTTTGGGGTTGTGGCGCAGGCCGATGGCGGTCACCCCGGCGACGGCGGCGATCATCGCCTGGCGCTCTTCCAGCGAGCGCGCCTTGTACAGGTAGGCGATGCCTTCTTCGGTCAACAGGTGGGTCACGTCGTCGCCGTAGACCATGATCGGCGCCAATGGCATGCCGCTTTTCTTCGCCACGTCGACCGCATCGAGGGTTTCGACGAAGGTCGGTTTGCCGCCCTCCTGAAAAGTCTCGACCATCTGCACCACGAGCTTTTTGCCACGTTCGAGCATCGGCTCGGCCACATCGGTGTTGCGCATGTCGAGCCAGGCCGGAGTGCCGTGGCGACGACCGCGCGGGTCGTGGCCCATGTTCGGTGCCCCGCCGAAACCGGCCAGGCGCCCGCGCGTCACAGTGGAAGAATGACCGTCGCCATCGACTTGCAGGGTGGCGCCGATGAACAGGTCCACGGCGTATTGCCCGGCCAGTTGGCTGAACATCCGATTGGAACGCAGGGAGCCGTCGCGCCCGGTAAAGAACACATCCGGCCGCGCCGCAATGTAGTTCTCCATCCCCAACTCGGTGCCGAAGCAATGCACGCTTTCGACCCAGCCACTTTCAATCGCCGGGATCAGGGTCGGGTGCGGGTTGAGGGTCCAGTTGCGGCAGATCTTGCCTTTGAGGCCGAGGGACTCGCCGTAGGTCGGCAGGATCAGCTCGATGGCAGCGGTATTGAATCCGATGCCGTGGTTGAGCGACTGCACGTTGTGTTTTTCGTAGATCCCGCGGATCGCCATCATCGCCATCAGCACGTGCACAGGCTTGATGTGCCGAGGGTCGCGGGTGAACAGCGGTTCGATGTAGAACGGCTTGTCGGCCACCACCACGAAGTCGACCCAGGAGGCGGGAATGTCGACGCGTGGCAGGTCGCTGACGTCGTCCACCAACTGGTTGACCTGGACGATGACGATGCCGTCGCTGAAAGCCGCCGGCTCGATGAGTGCCGGGGTGTCTTCGGTGCTCGGCCCGGTGTAGATGTTGCCGGCGCGGTCGGCCATGAAACCGGCCGAAAGCACGACGTTTGGAATCAGGTCCACCACCAGCCGTGCGTAGAGTTCGATGTAGGTGTGGATCGCGCCGATTTCCAGCAGGCCGTCTTCGAGCAACTGACTGATGCGCAGGCTTTGGGTACCGGCGAAAGAGAAGTCGAGTTTGCGGGCGATGCCGCGTTCGAACAGGTCCAGGTGCTCGGAGCGTCCGACGCTGGGCATGATCATGTGCAGGTCATGCAGCTTCGCGGGGTCGGCCTTGGCCAGGGAGCGCGAAAGGAAATCCGCCTGCTTCTGGTTGTTGCCTTCGAGCACCACTCGGTCGCCGGGCAGGATCAGCGCTTCAAGCGCCGCGACGATGTTGTCGGTGGGCAACACCACACCGTCGGCAAGACCTCGCACCAGCTCGAGGCGCCGCTGCTTTTCGCTGCGCCGCCGCGTCCATCGCGAGTCGGGGGATATTGTTGTTGTCATGACCACTCCACGGGTTCGCTGTCGTGGGGTCACCTTAGGAGTGTTGGGTGGGGGTATCAATCAAGCAGAGTGGTGGATCGTTACGCTCAGGTTAATGATCGAGATCTGCGTCGTTCATGCGGGCCTCTTCGCGGGCAAGCCCGCTCCCACAGGGTTTTGTTTTCACCACAGATCAACTGTGGGAGCGGGCTTGCTCGCGAAGGGGCCGGTCAGATCACCGCTGAATCGGGATCAGTTGATTAACCCGGCATCCACCAACAACCCCTCCAGCGCCAACAGATCCGGCACCTTGGCCACCTGCTCGCCCACCTGCACCGCCGCCAGCTCCAGCGAACACAACGGCACATCCACGTAACTCAACTGGCTATCGAGCTTGCAGGAGCGCGGAATCCCCTGCACCAACAACGCGATGAATTTCAGCTCGGGGCGCCCGCCGAGGGCGTTGAGAATGACGATCCGCGCGCGTTCGCCGATGACGATTTTCTGCGCGCATGCGGACTCGAAACTCAACAGCGGAATCTGCCGGTCGCGCCACGTCACCAGGCCCAGGTACCACGGCGGTGTGTCGAGGTCGAACGTCCCCGGCTGCTGGTAATCGATCAGCTCGGCAACGGCGACGTTGGGCAGGATCAGGTTGCGGTCGACCAACGGCAGCAGCAGGCCGGTGAGGTTGCTGGTGCGGTGCTCAAGCATGGGTCTTGCTCCACAAGGCGATGCTTTCGAGCAGCACCGATTCCTGGTACGGCTTGCCAAGGTAGTCGTTGACGCCGATGGCCATGGCGCGGTCGCGATGTTTCTGCCCGGTGCGGGAGGTGATCATGATGATCGGCAGGTGTTGCAGGCGTTCGTCGTTGCGCACCTGGGTCGCGACTTCGAAGCCATCCATGCGCGGCATCTCGATGTCCAGCAGCATCAGGTCGGGCATGTGCTCTTCCAGCAGCAGCATGGCATCGACCCCGTCCTTGGCGGTCAGCACGTTCATGCCGTGGCGTTCGAGCAAGCGGCTGGTGACCTTGCGCACGGTGACCGAGTCGTCGACCACCATCACCAGCAGCGGGCGCTGCGGTTCGGCCTCGATCTCTTGCCCCGCCGGACGTTGGGGTACACGGGCCTGCATGGCGCGGATCGGCGCCAGCAAATCCAGAATCAGCACCACCCGGCCGTCCCCGAGAATCGTCGCCCCGGACACCCCTTGCACCGCCGCAAACTGCGGTCCCAGGCTCTTGACCACGATTTCGCGAGTGCCGGCCATGGCGTCCACCAGCACCGCGATGTGCCGTTCGTTGCACTGCACCAGCAACACCGGCAATGGCAGGCTCTGGCCCAACAGCTTCGGGCGCGGGCTGGTTTTCAGCAGTTCACCCAGGTAGCACAACTCGTAACGTTGGCCGGCGTATTCGTAGGTCGGCGAATCGAATCGGAAATACCCTTCGAGTTCATTGGGCAGGACGCGCACGATGCCGTCGATGGTATTGAGCGGGATCGCGTATTGGTCCTCACCGCACTGCACCATCAACGCCCGGTTGACCGATACGGTAAACGGCAGGCGAATGCGGAAATGCACACCCTGCCCGGGCACCGAGTCGATGCTCATGGTGCCGCCCAGCTGCCGCACCTCTTCGTGCACCACGTCCATGCCGACGCCGCGCCCGGAAATCTGGGTGATTTTTTCGGCGGTGGAAAACCCCGGTTGCAGGATGAACTGCAACACGTCGTGATCACTGATGACGCTGTCCGGGGCGAGCAGGCCTCGCTTGATCGCCTTGCGCCGCACCGCGTCCAGCGGCACACCGGCGCCATCGTCGCGGATGTCGAAAATGATGTCACCCCCTTCGCGCAGCAGATCGAGGGTGATCTTGCCCTTGGCCGGTTTCCCCGCCGCCAGCCGCACTTCGACGGACTCCAGGCCATGGTCGACGGCGTTGCGCAGCATGTGTTCCAGCGGCGCGGCCATGCGTTCGAGAACGTTGCGATCCATCTCGCCTTCGGCGTTATCGACGATGAAATCCACGTCCTTGCCCAGTTCGCTGGACACCTGCCGGACGATGCGCTGCAAACGCGGAAGCATGCGTTCGAACGGCACCATGCGCGTGCGCATCAGGCCTTCCTGCAGTTCGGTATTGATGCGGCCCTGCTGTTGCAGCAGGTTTTCCGTGTCCTGATTGCGTCGTTCGAGGGTTTCCTTGAGGTCGAGCAAGTCAGAGGCCGATTCGAACAGTGCCCGGGACAGTTGCTGCAACTGTGAGTGGCGGTCCATTTCCAGCGGGTCGAATTCCTCGTAGCCCAGGCGTTCGGCGTCGACTTGCTGGCGACTGAGGATTCGCCCCTGGGTCTCGGTATCGAGGCGGCGCAACTGGTCGCGCATCCGCTCGATGGTGGTCTCCATCTCATTCAGGGCGATATGCGCATCGTTGACCTGCTGTTCGATCCGGCCACGGAAGATCGAGGTTTCACCAGCCAGGTTGACCAGATCGTCGAGCAGCTCCGCCGAGACCTTGACCATGTCTGCGCCGGTATCGGACGGCGGCACCAGCGGCTCGGGCTTAGCCGTGGCCGGCGGCGCAACCGGCACGGGTGCTTCCGGCACGGCCGGGTGGCTGAAGTTCTTGATCGCATCGATCAAGCGGTCGGCAGGAGGCATCGGCTCACCGGCGCGGGCCGCATCGAGCATCTGTGCCAGGCGGTCATGGCTGCGCTGCAACAGCGCGAACAACGGCTCCGTCGGTTGCAGCACGCCGGTGGACAGGCCTTCGTAGAGGAACTCCAGTTCATGGGCCAGATCGCCGATCGCGGCGATTTCCACCATGCGCGCGCCACCCTTGAGGGTGTGCAGGTCGCGCAGCAGGGTTTCCACTTCCTGACGACTCGAAGGCTGGGCCTGCCAGCGTTCCAGCGCCGCCCCGGAGCTTTCGATGATGTCGAAACCTTCCTCGAGGAAGATCTCCAGCAATTCCGGATCGTGCGCAACCGAGTCGTTGCCGGTCGCCTGCCGGGCCGCCTCGGCGATACCCGCATGCCCTTGACGGTAGGCACGGATGGCTTCGATCAGCTCACGGGAATCGCCCAGTGGCCGGTTGAGCTGCAACTGTTCGAGGTACAACGCCAGTCGCTCATGGCTCTGTTGCAGCAGCACCGCCAGTGAATCGCTGAAGGCATAACGACGGTCCACCAGGCCCTGGTAAAGGCTTTCCAGTTCATGGGCCAGATCGCCGACCGGCCCGACCTCGGCCATGCGCGCGCCGCCTTCGAGAGTGTATATATCCCGTTGCAGGGACGACAGCGGCGCGCCGTTGTCCGAGTCGCGCAACCAGCGCTGCAAGGCCTGACCGGCGCTTTCGAGGATATCCACCGCTTCTTCAAGGAAGATCGCAACGATTTCATCGTCCAGCCCTGGCGCCGTCGTACTCTGCTCAAGCTCGGCGGTGGCCGTACCCAATTCGCGGATGCTCAGGCTGCGGCTGCCATCGCTGCGGATCAGGCCCATGGCCGACGGGTCGAGGCTCTCGTCGAGCAATTCGCGCAAGGCCCTGATCCGTTGCGGCTGCGGGCCGACTTCCTGGCCGGCGGCCAGTTCGTCGAGCATGTTGATCAGCGCTTCATGGGCACCCTGTGCCTCATGGAAAAACCGCTCGCTGACCGCGAGGCTGCTTTCTTCCACGGCACCGTACAGGTCGAGCAACGCTTCGCACAGTTCATCCACCGGGTGCAGGTCGGCCAGATGGGCGCCTTCGCCGAGGGTGGTCAATTCGTCCAGCAGCGCGCTGAGCTCCTGACGTTCGCCGGGGTGTTGCTGCCAACGCTGCAGCAGGCTTTCGGCGTCCAGCAGGATGTCCATACCCTGGGCGAGGAAGTTGTTGATCAGTTGCGGATCGCGCTTGATCCGCAGCCCGGAGTTCGGTGTGCTCAGGAGGTTTTCCAGGCGCTCGGCCAGCAGCGCCCTGGCGCGCTCGGTCAAACCCCGGGCACCGGGAATTTCCGCCAGCGGATCGCGTTTGAGCTGGCGTAAGCCGAGGAGGAACAGCCCTTCTGCCTCCAGCAGCAGTTCAACTTCGTCCAGATCCAGCGCGATCAGGTGCGCCTTGTATTCCCGGGCCAGTTGATCCAGCGGTGCGGCCAGTTCGGCAATCGGCAACACACCGGCCATATAGGCGCTGCCCTTGAGGGTGTGCAAGGCGCGCTGCAATTCGTCGCTGGCCTGCAACGGCACATGTTCGGCGGCCTGATCAAGGAAGCGATTGAGGCTGCCCAAGTGGGTTTCGGCCTCTTTGCGGAAGATCTCCAGCAACAGCGGATCGAGGGCCGCGACATCTTGCGTATCCTCATCGGACACCGGTTCATCGCCTTTGGCCAGGGCGTGGGCACGGGCGGCCAACTGATCGACATCGTTGCGCTGACGCTGGGCATTGGCGGCATATTCAGCCACCAGCTCCGGCAGCAGGTGCAGCACATCGCCGATCAGTTGCTGCACCGTGGCGCCCGGCTCCACGCTGTCTTCCAGTACGCGATTGAGCAGGTTTTCCACGGCCCAGGCCAGCTCGCCCAGCACCAGAGCGCGCACCATCCGGCCGCTGCCCTTGAGGGTATGGAAGGCGCGGCGCAACTCACTCAGGGYCGAGCGGTTGTCAGGGTTGACCGACCAGCGCGGCAAGTACTCGCGCAGGATGTCCAGGACTTCGTCGGTTTCTTCGAGGAACACTTCGCGCAGCTCCTCGTCCACCGGCTCTTCGCCTGCGGGCGGCGGCAGCAGGCTGCCCGGGGTGTTCAGCGCGGGCGGGTTCAGAGTCGAAACCGGGCTGGCGAGCACATCGGCCAGGGTCTGGACGATCTGTGGATCATCCAGCTCCTGCATCATCTGCATGACCTGCGCTTCGGTCGGGTTGAGCACATCATCAAGCACTGGCACATGTTGCTCACTGGGAAAAAATCCGAGGCTCACCAGGCTTTTTTCCGCGGCATCGAGCAGGTTTTCACCCTGCGTTTGCGGGTCATCACTGAGGCGCTCGAGGTAGTACTCGATGCTGGTGATCACGTCGGCCAGGCTGTCCAGTTCCTGCCAGCCCGGTTGACCCGGCTCGAGCAACAGGTGCTCGCGGATAAAGTGATTGCAGGTTTCCACCAGGCTCGCCACCCGACTCAGCGGAATCATCGCCAGCGCGCCGCGCACCTGGGTCAGCAAGGCCGGCAGCGCCTGCAAATGCTGGCGGTCCCAATCGGCGTCGATGTAGTCGACGATCATGTCCTTGGCCTGCAGCAAACAGATTCGGGCCTCCTTGATCACGATCTGATGGATCTGCGTCAGGTCGGTGGTCGGCAGGCGGTTGTCGTCCTGGCTCTCCGGCTCCACGGTACCGACCATGCCGGCCAGCGTCGCTTCGACGTACAACAGGGCCCCGGCAACGTCCATGAGGATCGCATCGTTGGGTTCGCGCTGGCCCTGAGCGAGGCTGAGCACCACCGCCAATTGATCGATGATCACCTTGCGCGGCTGGCCGAAGCCCAGCACCGCCAGGGTGTCGGCGATTTGCCGCAGCGGCGCCAGCAGGCTGTCGAGGTCGGAGGTGTGCTGGCGATCGCTGCGCACGAACAGGTCCAGGCGCTCCTTGACCCGCACCAGCTCTTCGCACAGCGCAGCCAGCACCGAGCGCATGGCGTCACGGTCGGGACCGGCCAGCCGCGCGCGTTCTTCATCGACCATCGCACTGTCGGGCAGCGCGTCGTCCAGTGAGTAGCGTTCTTTCATGGTCAGCATCTGCCCGGTGGGATGTTCGGCCTTGGCAATGTAGAACAGCAAACTCTTGAGCAGCTCCGGCGGGGCCGGTTGATTGATGCCGGGCATGCCTTGTTCGAGCAGGCGCTTGAGTTCCTTGTCGGCATCTTTGAACAGGCTGCGCAAGGCCGGGCTGTTGGCGATCGCACCGCCCTGCATGCCTTCGACCAGCGCCGATGCCACCTGCCATAACGGGCTCAGGGGTGCGTTGGCGCACAGTGCTTCGAGGTGGGTGAAGACCTTGGCCAGGTAATCGAGGGTGGTGTCGTTGTCCTGTTCACGCAGGAATCCGACCAGCGCCATTTGCAGCATCTGCCGCAGCTTGCGCAGCACACTGGGCAATTCGGCCGGCTCCAGCTGCGCCAGCGTTTCTGCGTTCAGCGCCGGCAACTCGGGCAATTGCGGGCTGAACAGGCTGGTTTCCGACAGCAGGCTCTCGCCACGGGCGCTGCGCAGATCGTTGATCAGGGGCAACACCACCAGTGGCAAGTCGCGACGCGCGCCTTGCACCCGGTCGAGGTAGATCGGCAGCTGCCCGAGGGCCTGCATCAACAGGTGCAACGCCTCGTCGCGATGGCCAACACGGTTGCCCTGCAAGGCCATGGCAAGTTGTTCCATTTCTTCGGCGAGCAACGCCGCGCCGTAGAACTCGACCATCTGCAAACTGCCATGGACCTGATGGATGCATGCCAGGCAATCATCCAGCGCTTGCGTCGCCTGCGGGTCATCGAGCAGGTTTTCAATCGCGTGATGAGCCTGCTTCAGCGTTTCGGCAATCTCGCCCTTGACCCACTCGAGGGCCACATAGTCGTGCCGATCACCCATAACCACTCCAATCACCATTCAGATACCCATGGGCGGTTCAAGCTTTGTCCACAACCTGCGCCTTGGCATCCGGCAAGGTGAAACCGGACACCGAACGACGCAACTGACTGGCCATTTTCGCCAGGTTGCCGATGCTGTCGGCCGTGGCGGTGGAACCCGACGACGTCTGCGAGGTGATCTGCTGGATCACGTTCATCGTCAGGGAAATCTGACCGGCCGACGACGTCTGCTGTTGCGCGGCATTGGAAATGCTCTGGATCAACGCCGCGAGCGTCTTGGAGACGCCTTCGATTTCTTCCAGGGCCACACCGGCATCCTGCGCCAGACGAGCGCCACGCACCACTTCGGTCGTCGTCTGCTCCATGGAGATGACCGCTTCGTTGGTGTCGGTCTGGATCGCCCGCACCAGGGTTTCGATCTGCCGGGTAGCGGCGGACGAGCGCTCGGCCAGGCGCTGCACTTCATCGGCGACCACGGCGAAACCGCGACCGGCGTCACCGGCCATGGACGCCTGGATGGCTGCGTTGAGGGCAAGGATGTTGGTCTGGTCGGCAATGTCATCGATCAGGCTGACAATGTCGCCGATTTCCTGGGACGACTCGCCCAAGCGCTTGATTCGCTTGGCGGTGTCCTGAATCTGTTCGCGAATGTTGTCCATGCCGTGGATGGTGTTGTGCACCACCTCGTTGCCCTTGTTGGCGATCTCCACCGAGCGTTCGGCAACCGCCGAAGATTCCGCCGCGTTGGCCGACACCTGGTCGATGGACTCGGCCATGTCGTTGATCGCCATCGACGCTTCGGAAATCTGCTGGGCCTGGTGCTCAGACGCCTGCGCCAGGTGCATGGCAGTGGCCTGGGTTTCCTGCACGGCGGCGGCAACCTGGCCGGCAGTGAGGTTGATGGTCGCGACCAGATCGCGCAGTTGGTCGACGGAGTAATTGATCGAGTCGGCGATGGTGCCGGTAAAGTCTTCGGTCACCGAGGCCGTTACCGTTAGGTCGCCATCGGCCAGGTCTTCGATCTCGTCGAGCAGGCGCATGATCGCGTTCTGGTTTCGCTCGTTTTTCTCGGCGGTTTCGCGCAACTGACGATTGGTTTCGCGCACCATCACCATGCCGATCAGGATGATCGAAGCCAGCGCCAACAAGCCCAGCACATAACCGCCAATGGTGTCGGTGGTGCGCCCGCCGACCATGTTTTCGAAACCGCTGGCCAGGTGTGAGGCTTCGTCGAGCAGGGTTTGTGACAGGCTGAAAATGTTCGAGGCCGATTCGCGGACCTTGAACAGTTCCGGCGAGGTTTCGAGGATCTCGTCTACCGAGCCCGAGACGAACTCGAACAGCTCGGAAATTTCCGCGAGTCGCGCACAGGCGTCGCGGTCTTCGACCTGGCTGACCTTGAGCGCCGGGTCGCCCTGGAGCATGCCGTTGAGCACCTTGCCGAACTGAGTTGCGTCACGCCCGAACGCATCGGCGGCCTGCTGTGAATTTTCGTCGCCGGCCAACACCGTGTTGACCGCGCCGAGGATCCGTTCGGCCAGCAGCGATTGGCGCTGGGCCATGGCCACCTGAGCCGCCGGGGCGCCCCGTTGCAGGAGAATCTCGACGACTTTCTCGTACTCGACCTGCAATTGCGGCACAGTTTCGGCCAGGGTCGCGGCGACCTGATGCAGCGACAGTACGGTTTGCTCGCTGGAAAGAATCGCATCGGTGTTTTTCAGCAGGCGTTCCCAGTCCTGTTGCACCGCGCGCATCTCCGGACGCACGGTGGCGGGGGCCGGCGGCAGGCCGGTGGCCGGGTCGCCCTTCTTCAGATAACCCCAGCGCTGGGCAAAATCGTTGCGCGCATCGCTGAGCAACTTGAACGCGGCAGACTTGCCGGCAGCGGCTTCGGTGGCGTTCTTGGCGATTCGCTGGGACAGCACGCGCAGTTCGCCGGCGTGGCCGATGTACTGTTTGTCGTAGATAGCCTGGGTGTTGAGGTACGCGAAGTTGGCGAACAGCAGCATGATGAAGACGATCAGCGCGATGAACAGCACGATAATCTGCGACCGCCGCCTTCGCGAGCAAGCCCGCTCCCACATTGGATCTCTGTTGTTCCGCTTACACCGCGACGTTCATGAACCCCTGGGACTGCGTCAACGCAAACGGGCTGAACACCTGCCAGCACTGCTCGCGCTGAAACCGGCCTTTGACGAATGCCGCCACCGGCCCCTTCAACTCGTCTGCCGGCACCGGCTCCAGGCTGTCCTGGGCAAAGTGCTGGAGGCCGAAGACTTCATCGACCAGCAACCCGGCAAACACCTCTTCATGTTCCACCACCAACACCCGCCGTTGCCGGCGCGCCGCCGAAAGCTCGTGCCCGAAGAAGCCGCACAAGTCCATGACCGGCAACAAACGCCCGCGCAGGTTGGCGACACCCCTGACCCAGGGCTTGACCCCCGGTAGCTGAGTGGAGCGCGGCTCGTGCAAGACTTCGCTGACTTCGCTCATTGGCGCGACATACCAGTGTTCGCCCAGGCGAAAACCGATGCCGCTCCAGCTGTCCCGCCGGGCCGGCTGGGACGGCAAGTCCGCCGCCAGCAGACGACAGCGCTGGTCGATTTGCAGCAGCAGTTCGAAAGCCGTCAGCGATTCGTTCATAACCTGTCGATCAACCGGCCAGCACGTTGTTCAGGGTCTTGATCAGGGTGTCTTCATCGACCGGCTTGGTCAGGTAGTCCTTGGCGCCCTGGCGCGTGCCCCAGACCTTGTCGGTTTCCTGATCCTTGGTGGTGATGATGATCACCGGGATATGCCCGGTTTCCGGGTCCTTGGTCAACTGGCGGGTCGCCTGGAAGCCGTTGAGGCCGGGCATGACGATGTCCATCAGCACCGCATCGGGCTTTTCCTGGCGGGCCAGGGCCACGCCGTCGGCGCCGTTTTCGGCTTTCAACACTTCATGACCGTGCTTTTCCAGCATGCCGGTCAATTTGTACATTTCGGTCGGCGAGTCATCGACGATCAGAATACGTGCCATGGTCTTCCCCATTTTTGTCGACGCCGGGCCCGATGGCCGAGCGTCACTGTGCGTGTCCTACTGCGGCAAAACGGCGGCGAAGCCAGGAACATGGGCCTGGATCGCATCAAGCAATTCTTCCTTGCTGAACGGCTTGGTCAAAAACTGGTCGGAGCCGACGATGCGCCCCTTTGCCTTGTCGAACAGCCCGTCCTTGGACGACAGCATAATCACTGGCGTGGACTTGAACGCGCTGTTGTTCTTGATCAGGGCGCAAGTCTGATAGCCATCCAGGCGCGGCATCATGATGTCGACAAAGATGATGCCGGGGTGGTTGTCGACAATCTTGGCCAGGGCATCAAAACCATCGATGGCCGTGATGACCTCACAACCCACGTTCTTGAGCAGCGTTTCGGCGGTGCGACGGATCGTCTTCGAATCGTCGATCACCATGACCTTCAAGGCGCTGGGGTGCTGTTCCATAAAATGCTCTACCGTCGCCTTTGCGAAACAAATTGTCCGTTTGCCGGTTAACGCGGCTCGAAACCCTTGATGCTCAAGGGCCGGCACGACATGGCAGCCTTTTTAGCACAGTCTCCAAAACCAATCTATCGGCCGACCCGCAAGGTGGTTTTTCTTGACCGGGAACACACTCAGCGCCACTCTGACGCCACTTTTTTCATACCGATCCGGTAGCCAATTTTCGAGGAAAACCCAATGAGCGTTCGCGTCGGGATTGTCATGGACCCTATCGCCAGCATTTCCTATAAAAAGGATAGCTCGCTGGCCATGCTGCTGGCCGCGCAGAAGCGTGGCTGGGAACTGTTCTATATGGAGCAGCGCGACCTGTATCAGGGTGAAGGCCAGGCCCGGGCGCGGATGCGTCCGCTGCAGGTTTTCGCCAACCCGGAAAAATGGTTCGAACTGGGCGCCGAAAGCGACGCGCTGCTGAGCGATCTGGATGTGATCCTGATGCGCAAGGATCCACCGTTCGACATGGAGTTCGTCTACTCCACCTATTTGCTGGAGCAGGCCGAGCGCGCTGGCGTGCTGGTGGTCAACAAGCCGCAAAGCCTGCGTGACTGCAACGAAAAGCTGTTCGCCACGCTGTTCCCGCAGTGCACTCCGCCGACTATCGTCAGCCGTCGCCCTGACGTGCTGCGCGAATTCGCCGACCATCATGGCGATGTGATACTCAAGCCGCTGGACGGCATGGGCGGTTCTTCGATATTCCGCCACACCGCAGGGCATCCGAACCTGTCGGTGATCCTCGAAACCCTGACCCTGCATGGTCAGCAGCAAATCATGATCCAGGGTTATCTGCCGGCCATCGTCGATGGCGACAAGCGCATCCTGATGATCGACGGCGAGCCCGTGGATTACTGCCTGGCGCGAATTCCCGCGGCGGGCGAAACCCGCGGCAACCTGGCCGCCGGTGGCCGTGGCGAAGCGCGCCCGCTGACCGACAAGGACCGCTGGATCGCCGCGCAAGTCGGCCCGACCCTGCGTGAAAAAGGCCTGTTGTTCGTGGGTCTGGACGTGATCGGCGAGCACCTGACCGAGATCAACGTCACCAGCCCGACCTGCATTCGCGAGATCGATAATGCGTTTGGCACTGACATCGGCGGCATGCTGATGGAGGCCATTGAGAAGCAGCTGCAAGCCGCAAGCCGCAAGCCGCAAGCTTGAAGCTGATCCTCTTACAGCTTGTCGCTTGCAGCTTGAAGCTTGAAGCTAAAAACCAACATTGCGTTATCATGCCGGGCCCGTAAAAACGTGATGTTGGTTTTTGTGCCATGACCCTCCCGTCCGATCTGCCTGCTGAGCTCGCCCACCGTGGCGTGCGCCCGGCTGATCGCCTCGGTTTTACCCTGTTTCTGGCGGTGCTGATCCACCTGGCCTTGCTGTTGGGTGTCGGGTTTGCAGTGGTCGAGCCCAAACAGATCAGTAAAACCCTGGAAATCACCCTCGCCACCTTCAAAAGCGAAAAAAAGCCCGAGAAAGCCGATTTCCTGGCCCAGGAAAATCAGCAAGGCAGCGGCACCCTGGATAAAAAGGCGATTCCCAAGACCACCGAGGTCGCGCCATTCCAGGACAACAAGGTGCAAAAGGTCACGCCACCGCCGGCCGCCAAGCCTGAAATTCAGGAAGCCCCGCCCAAGGCTGCCGTGACCACCGTGGCGCCGAAGCCGAAAAAAGCCACCGCCAAGACCGAAGAGCCCAAGACCGAGGTCAAGTCCCAGGTCCAGGCGCCGACGTTTGACAGTGAGCAGCTGTCCAGCGACATCGCCAGCCTGGAAGCGGAACTGGCCGCCGAACAACAGTTGTACGCCAAGCGTCCACGCATTCACCGCTTGAGCGCGGCCTCGACCATGCGCGACAAGGGCGCCTGGTACAAGGACGAATGGCGCAAGAAAGTCGAGCGCATCGGCAATCTCAACTACCCCGACGAAGCGCGGCGCAAGCAGATCTACGGCAATTTGCGCCTGATGGTCTCGATCAACCGCGACGGTTCGCTGTATGAAGTGCTGGTGCTGGAATCTTCCGGGCAACCGCTGCTGGATCAGGCGGCGCAACGAATCGTCCGGCTGGCGGCGCCGTTTGCACCGTTTACCGGGGATTTGTCGGATATCGACCGGCTGGAGATCATCCGCACCTGGAAGTTTGCCCGTGGTGACAGGCTCTCAAGCAACTGACCACCACAGAACCCCTGTGGGAGCGGGCTTGCTCCGGGCGGCGATCCGACGAAGAGGCCGGTACATTTGGCATAAATGTCGACTGACCTGACGCCTTCACGGGCAAGCCCGCTCCCACAATGATCTGCATTGTCAGGGAAATCGGAGCATTTCCTGTGCATCCCCAGCTTGTCAGTTCGCCCCTCGAACGCCACACTAGCGGTCATGAAAAACGTCAGCCCCAGCTACCTCAAGCATCAATTCCTGATCGCCATGCCGCACATGGCCGACCCGAACTTTGCGCACACCTTGACCTACATCGTCGAGCACACGGCCAATGGCGCCATGGGGCTGGTGGTCAACCGCCCGCAAGATCTGAACCTGGCCGATATCCTTGAGCAATTGCGCCCGGAAATCGAACCGCCAGCGCTCTGCCAGCATGTGCCGATCTTCATCGGTGGCCCGGTGCAGACCGATCGCGGTTTCGTCCTTCACCCCAAGGGTCAGAGCTTCCAGGCGACCGTTGATCTGGAAGACGAGTTGGCCCTTTCGACCTCCCAGGACGTGCTGTTCGCCATCGCTGACGGCGTCGGCCCGGCAAAAAGCCTGATTGCCCTCGGCTATGCCGGTTGGGAAGCCGGGCAGCTTGAAGCCGAACTGGCGCAGAACGCCTGGCTGAACTGCCCGTTCGACGCCGACATCCTGTTCAATACCAGCAGTGAGTTGCGCCTGGAAGCGGCGGCCAAGCACTTGGGCGTCAACCTCAGCCTGTTGACCAGCCAGGCGGGGCACGCCTGATGGCCCTGAAGCTGATTCTGGGTTTTGACTACGGCACCAAACAGATCGGTGTTGCGGTCGGCCAGGTGATTACTGGCCAGGCCCGCGAGCTGTGCACCCTGAAAGCGCAGAACGGCATTCCTGACTGGAATCAGGTCGAAGCCCTCATCAAAGAGTGGAAACCCGATGCCGTGGTGGTCGGCCTGCCGTTGAACATGGACGGTACACCCAGCGACATGTGCGCCCGTGCGGAAAAGTTCGCCCGGCGTCTGAACGGCCGCTTCAACCTGCCCTTTTATACCCACGATGAACGCCTGACCACCTTCGAGGCCAAGGGCGAACGCCTGGCTCGTGGCGGCCAGAAAGGCAGTTACCGCGACAACCCGGTCGATGCCATCGCCGCCGCCCTGCTGCTGCAAGGCTGGCTCGACGAAAACACCGCACTGTTTGAATCCTGAAGAGCCGCTGTGCGTCTCTCTTAGCTACAACCCGAGCCACTTCCCGCACAGGCTGGCTCGGGCCCAAGAAGGAGCAACCATGAGCCTGCCCAATCCCGCCGAACTGATCAGCCAGATGGCGACCCGACTTGACGCCTATCTGGCCAAACGAGGCATCAGCGACCCGCGTTACATCGGCATTCGTACCGGCGGCGTCTGGGTGGCCCAGGCTCTGCTCAAGGAGCTGGGCAGCAATGAGCCCCTCGGCACCCTGGACGTGTCCTTCTACCGCGACGACTTCAGCCAGAACGGCCTGCACCCGCAGGTTCGCCCTTCGGCGCTGCCGTTCGAAATCGAAGGCCAGCACCTGGTGCTGATCGATGACGTATTGATGACCGGCCGCACCATCCGCGCCGCCATGAACGAACTGTTCGACTATGGCCGCCCGGCCAGCGTCACGCTGGTGTGCCTGCTGGACCTGAACGCTGGCGAACTACCGATCCGCCCGAACGTGGTTGGCGCGACCCTGTCGCTGGCGGCCCACGAACGGGTGAAGCTGTCCGGCCCGGAGCTCGCGCTCGAACTGCAAGACCTCGCCCTTTAATTCGCCCTATTGAGAGTCCCCCTTGCGATGACGCCTCTAGAAACCAAGCGCCCGCTGCAGCTCAATGATCAGGGCCAGCTGCGCCATTTCCTCTCGCTCGACGGTTTGCGCCGGGAGCTGTTGACGGAAATCCTCGACACCGCCGACTCCTTCCTCGAAGTCGGCGCCCGGGCCGTGAAGAAAGTCCCGCTGCTGCGCGGCAAGACCGTGTGCAACGTGTTCTTCGAGAACTCGACCCGCACCCGCACCACCTTCGAACTGGCGGCCCAGCGGCTCTCGGCGGACGTGATCACCCTCAACGTGTCCACGTCGTCGGCGAGCAAGGGCGAAACCCTGCTCGACACCCTGCGCAACCTGGAAGCCATGGCCGCCGACATGTTCGTCGTACGCCACGGTGATTCGGGTGCCGCGCACTTCATCGCCGAACATGTTTGCCCACAAGTGGCGATCATCAACGGCGGTGACGGCCGGCACGCGCACCCGACCCAGGGCATGCTCGACATGCTGACCATCCGCCGGCACAAGGGCGGGTTCGAAAACCTTTCGGTGGCCATCGTCGGCGACATCCTGCATTCGCGGGTCGCGCGCTCGAACATGCTGGCCCTGAAAACCCTCGGTTGCCCGGATATCCGCGTGATTGCGCCGAAAACCCTGCTGCCGATCGGCATCGAGCAATACGGCGTGAAGGTCTACACCGACATGACTGAAGGCCTGAAGGACGTCGACGTGGTGATCATGTTGCGACTGCAGCGTGAACGCATGACCGGCGGCCTGTTGCCGAGCGAAGGCGAGTTCTACCGCCTGTTCGGCCTGACCACCGCGCGCCTGGCCGGCGCCAAGCCCGATGCCATCGTGATGCACCCGGGACCGATCAACCGTGGCGTGGAAATCGAGTCGGCGGTGGCCGACGGCCCTCACTCGGTAATCCTCAACCAGGTGACCTACGGGATCGCCATTCGTATGGCCGTGCTGTCCATGGCCATGAGCGGGCAGACTGCCCAGCGCCAACTCGAGCAGGAGAACGCCCAGTGAAGCTCAGCATCCTCGGCGCCCGCGTGATCGATCCGGCCAGTGGCCTGGATCAAGTGACCGATATCCACATCGAAGCCTGCAAAGTCGTCGCCCTTGGCGCGGCGCCAGCCGGCTTTATCGCCGTCGACACGATCGACGCCAAAGGCCTGGTGGCCGCTCCCGGCCTGGTCGACCTCTACGTTGCCCTGCGCGAGCCGGGTTACAGCCGCAAAGGCTCGATTGTCAGCGAAACCCGCGCGGCGGCGGCTGGCGGCGTGACCAGCCTGTGCTGCCCGCCAAAGACCAAACCGGTGCTGGACACCTCGGCGGTGGCCGAACTGATCCTCGACCGCGCCCGTGAGGCCGGCAACACCAAAGTCTTCCCGATTGGCGCCCTGAGCAAAGGCCTGGACGGTGAACAGCTGGCCGAACTCGTGGCACTGCGCGATGCCGGTTGCGTGGCCTTCGGCAATGGCCTGGAGAGCTTCCGCAACACCCGCACCCTGTGCCGGGCACTGGACTACGCAGCGACTTTCGACCTGACGGTGATTTTCAACTCTCAGGATCACGACCTGGCCGAGGGAGGCCTGGCTCACGAAGGCCCGACTGCCAGCTTCCTTGGCCTGCCAGGCATCCCGGAAAGCGCCGAAACCGTCGCCCTGGCCCGGGATCTGCTGCTGGTTGAGCAGACCGGCGTGCGCGCACACTTCAGCCAGCTCACCAGCGCACGCGGCGTAGAGCTGATCGCCCAGGCCCAGGCCCGGGGCCTGAAGGTGACCGCGGATGTCGCCCTGTACCAGCTGATCCTGACCGACGAAGCCCTGATCGGCTTCAGCAGCCTGTATCACGTCCAGCCGCCGCTACGCACCCGCGCCGACCGCGAGGGCCTGCGCGCAGCGGTGAAATCGGGCGTGATCTCGGCCATCTCCAGTCATCACCAACCCCATGAGCGTGACGCCAAACTGGCACCGTTCGGCGCGACCGAGCCGGGCATCAGCAGCGTTGAACTGCTATTGCCACTGGCAATGACCTTGGTTGAAGACGGCTTGCTGGATCTGCCGACACTGCTCAAGCGCCTGAGCGCCGGCCCTGCCGAGGCCTTGCGCCTGCCGGCAGGCAAACTGGCGGTGGGTGGCGCGGCGGACATCGTGCTGTTCGACCCTGCGGCCTCGACCGTGGCGGGTGAAAGCTGGCTGTCGAAGGGCGAAAACTGCCCGTTCATTGGCCACAGCCTGCCGAGCGTGGTGCGTTACACCCTGGTGGATGGGCGGATCAGCCACCAGGCTTAAACCGCGTCGCTCCAATCGCGGGTAAGCCCGCTCCCACAGGATTGAGATGATCCCTGTGGGAGCGGGCTTGCCCCGGGCGGCGTTCCGACGATGGCGTCTTAGAAGGCGCCTCTGTTCTGCGTATTGCGAACAGAGATCTGATCCTTAAGCATCCAGACGTCATACAGCCCTCCTCCCCCCTCCTCCGTCATCCACTGCCTCTCCCCTAACAGCACATCCGCATCAAGTACATCTCTACAAGCGATGGCGAATAAACCTATCCAATGAACAGAAATTTCTGACTCATCATCATTTGTGCGAAAAGAACTTCGCAACACACAGAAACATCCTACAAAGTTATTGAATGCGGATTCAACGCCTATCATCTAGCATAAAAACAGCACAAGGAAACATCACTACAAACACCATGAACACAAAGTACTAATAAGGAGCAACACATGAAAAATGGACTTACTCTACCTCCTATCGTGACGAAAGGAACAACGGGGAACTCAGGCGGCTTTACAGTTAATCCTGGGTTTACCTGGGGAACCTATGGGACTGCAGATTGGCAGGGCGCAGGTGAAGCCATCATCACCAACGACGGGCAAACTTACTCTCTGCCACTATGCGATGGTCCCGCCATCCCCTCAGCCGAAATGGACATGTTCCATGATTGGCTCGAAATGAAAAGTGGTATAAAAGCCTTTACTTATGAACTACAAATGGTGGGCAGAGCAATTAACAACGACGCCTTCGGCGCCATTAAAGACCTTTGGAAAATCACGGAGAGTGACAACTACCTACTAAACAACTCTTCGATCGTCACTCATGCCTATTTCAAGAACAAACTTGTAAATTTCAGTCTTGCCGACACCTTCGCAGCGCAACAAAAACTAAGCAACCTAGACGCCCTGATCAAAGTAGCATCGACAAGTCTGTACAACATCAAGTATGAAACACAAACAACCGAGCTATCAGGGGGGACATTTAGTCCTGTCAAAGCATTTGCTCACTACCTGTGGGGAAATGGAGAGAAGCTGCGAGTCGATATAAACAACATAGGCCTCAACGTACAGGCGAATGAAATTCCGCTGCTAGCCAACACCATAGCCAGCACCAGAGAATCCGGAAGGTATTATTTATCTGATCCAAAAGTACCTTACGCCACTGCTGACGACAGCAAAGCCACAGGATATTATCTAGGACGAATAACATTGAAAATTGAAGGAGAATTTACAAGAGAAATAAACGGATCATGGGTTTTTGATGGAACTGCAAAAGCTTATACGGACACATACGACTTTGACAAAAGTAACAGATCAACACTACTCGAAGCTTTAACCACAGCAGGCAGAGCATTCTCAGGAACGAAATATGAAATCGATATAACTGGAGAGCAAAAAATAAGACTAACCGGAACTGGCTTTCGGCCGGACCTGCATTAGATTAGTCTGTTAGGTTTTTAAACTATCTACTGCATTCAGGAAGAGCCGACATGAAGACTCTCTACAAGCACCTAAACTACGTCTACCCAGTGCTTTTAGCGATCACCTCCAGTGTAGCAATATTTATTTTAGCAAATAATTTGAGCACAGGCATTTACAACATAGACCGAGACTCAATTGGAATACCAATAGGTGCAATCCTGATTGCAGGCTTAATATTACTTACACTTCATCTATTGCAAATACTCTTATACAAGAAAGCCCGCACACACCGCACGAACGGAGCCTTAATAAAAGCATCAGCATTTATAGTTGCACTTGCATCACTTGCGATTCTTGCTGACAGCATAAATTACTGGGCTACTCCAAACCACCTCATCATTTCAACCTTATACAGCATCAGTACAATTGCATTTGCAACACTTCAACTTCAACTGCTAAAAGTATTTCAATAGTCATTCACAGGCTATGACTCAAGCAGACGAATAGCAGGATCAGTCACCAGGCGTAACACCCTGTGGCGGGGGGCTTGCCCCCTCGCCACATTTAATCAACGACTCTGCGCATTACGCAGCGACACCTGGTCATTCAACGTCCAGAAGTCATACAGCACCCCAAGAAAGAACAACCCACCCGTCAGCAGGTACAGCAACCCACTGATCCATTTCCCCTGATACATCCGGTGCACACCGAACACCCCGAGAAACGTCAGCAGGATCCACGCCACGTTGTATTCGATGGGGCCCGCGGTAAACCGCAAGTCAGCCTCGCGGTCCATCGCCGGAATCAGGAAAAGGTCGATCAGCCAACCGATCCCCAGCAAGCCGAAGGTGAAGAACCAGATAGTCCCGGTCACCGGCTTGCCGTAATAGAAGCGGTGAGCGCCGGTGAAACCGAAAATCCACAGCAGGTAACCGATCACTTTACTGTGGGTGTCTTGCTGCTGGACAGCCTGTTGATAGGGGTTCATGAATGACCTCGATTCACACGATAGATAAATATTCTTTAATTCTTTGTGACTTTTTTACAGGCATCCGACGTATGGCAAATGCTACCTTCACTCCCGTCAAAGCCTTGTAACACCGGACTCCTATCCGACAATTGCGCCATTTTGCCGCTTTTTTGCCACCATTGCCCCCCGGATTGAATCGACCAACGGCCTCGGAGGCAGCAAAAAAGCTGTTATAAAGTTGCGCGCTAACTTATTAAGAGCCTTGCCTAATGCGTTCATTTTTCAAGACATGGCTAACCATTTGCCTTTTGATGCCACTGGCCGCCCACGCCACCAATCGTGAGCAACGTCTTCCAAACGTTAATGGTTACACCCCAAAATCCCATGCCTCTGCTCCTTCGAGCAAAGACAAAAAATCCGCTAAATATGCTCCAAGCCTGGCCAGCGACAAAAGCGGCCTGGTTCCACCGATGGGCACCAAGGAAAGCAGCGACGTGCTGAGCCGCGCCGTGAACGTCCTTGGCACTCCTTATCGTTGGGGCGGCAGCAGCCCAAGCAAAGGTTTCGATTGCAGCGGCCTGGTGAAATACGCGTTCAACGACACCACGTTCGACCTGCCACGCACCTCCAACGCCATGGCCAGCGGTCATGGGGAGAAAGTCGATCGCGACGACCTGAAGCCGGGCGACCTGATTTTCTTCAACATCAAAAGCCGTCGGGTCAATCACGTTGCCATCTACCTGGGCAACGACCGTTTCATCCACGCGCCACGTCGTGGCAAGTCGGTGTCCATCGACACGCTGAAGAAACCGTACTGGGAAAACCACTACGTGGTTGCCAAGCGGGTTCTGCCGAAAGAGCCGAATCAGTTGCGGGTTGTTCAGCGCTGATTGGCTAGCGCACCCCTGGCGGCGAGCACTTGTGGCGAGGGAGCTTGCTCCCGCTGGAGTGCGTAGCGCTCCCAGTTTTTTGGGGCTGCTTCGCAACCCAGCGGGAGCAAGCTCCCTCGCCACAGGTAACATTGCAATTCTCAAAAGTTATCCGGTGACCGCGCCTTCTCCCGCGCATGATCACGACTGATCAGCCCCTTGGTCATCAGGTCCTTCAAGCTCATATCCAGCGTCTGCATCCCCAACGACCCTCCCGACTGAATCGCCGAGTACATTTGCGCCACCTTGTCCTCGCGGATCAGGTTCCTGATCGCCGATGTCCCCAGCATGATCTCGTGGGCCGCGATGCGTCCGCCGCCGATTTTCTTCACCAGGGTCTGGGACACCACCGCCAGCAGCGACTCGGAGAGCATCGAGCGCACCATTGACTTCTCGTCCCCCGGAAACACGTCGACCACCCGGTCGATGGTTTTCGCCGCCGACGTGGTATGCAGCGTGCCGAACACCAGATGGCCGGTTTCGGCCGCGGTCAATGCCAGGCGAATGGTCTCCAGGTCGCGCAGCTCCCCCACCAGGATCACATCCGGATCTTCCCGCAGTGCCGAACGCAAGGCGGTGGCGAAACTACGGGTATCGCGATGGACTTCACGCTGATTGATCAGGCATTTGCGCGACTCATGAACGAACTCGATGGGGTCCTCGATGGTGAGGATGTGGTGATGACGATGGGTATTGAGGTAATCGATCATCGCCGCCAGCGTGGTGGACTTGCCGGAACCGGTCGGGCCGGTCACCAGCACCAGGCCACGGGGAGCGTCGGTCATTTTGCGGAACACGTCGCCCATGCCCAGTTCGTCCATGCTCTGCACCTTTGACGGGATTGTGCGAAACACGGCACCCGCGCCACGGTTCTGGTTGAACACATTGACCCGAAAGCGCGCCACGCCGGGCACGTCGAAGGAAAAGTCGGTTTCCAGATGCTTTTCGAATTCCACCCGCTGGGTGTCATTCATGATGGCATGGATCAGCGCCTGCACCTGCTGGTGGTCCAGGGGCGGCAGGTTGATGCGCCGCACATCGCCATCCACCCGAATCATCGGCGGCAGGCCGGCGGACAGGTGCAGGTCGGATGCGCCCTGTTTGGCGCTGAATGCCAGCAGTTCGGTGATATCCATAGCGTCTCTCAATTCCAGTAGAATGCCGCGAACCTTCAGACCGCTGGCGCCTCTTGATGTCCACCATAGCAGACAACATTCTCGAAGTTAGTTCGCGCATAAACGCCGCAACATTCGCCGCCAACCGCGCCGAAAACAGTGTCCAGTTGCTGGCCGTGAGCAAGACCAAACCCGCACAAGACCTGCGTGAAGCCTACGCTGCCGGCCTGCGCGACTTTGGCGAGAACTACCTGCAGGAAGCGTTGGGCAAGCAGCTGGAACTGGCCGACCTGCCCTTGATCTGGCACTTCATCGGCCCCATTCAATCGAACAAGACTCGTGCTATCGCCGAACACTTCGACTGGGTGCATTCCGTGGATCGTCTGAAAATCGCACAACGCCTGTCCGAACAACGTCCCGCCGATTTGCCGCCCCTGAACATCTGCATTCAGATCAATGTCAGCGGTGAAGCCAGCAAATCCGGCTGCACCCCGGCCGACCTGCCGGCTCTGGCCAACGCCATCAGCGACCTGCCGCGCCTGAAACTGCGCGGGTTGATGGCTATCCCTGAGCCGACGGAAGATCGCGTTGCCCAGGATGCTGCGTTTGCTGCCGTGCAAAGCCTGCAAGCCAGCCTGAACCTGCCGCTCGACACACTTTCCATGGGCATGAGCCACGACCTTGAGTCAGCCATCGCCCAGGGCGCCACCTGGGTCCGTATCGGTACGGCCCTGTTTGGCGCCCGCGACTACGGCCAGCCGTAAACATGGCTGACACACTTCTGAATAAGGACCTGACATGAGCAAGACACGTATTGCCTTTATCGGTGCCGGCAACATGGCCGCCAGTCTGATCGGTGGCCTGCGGGCCAAAGGTCTGGAAGCCGCACAGATCCGCGCCAGCGATCCGGGCGAAGAAACCCGTGCCCGCGTGAGTGCTGAACACGGCATCGAAACCTTTGCCGACAACGCCCAGGCCATCGACAGCGCCGACGTCGTCGTCCTGGCGGTCAAGCCGCAGGCGATGAAAGCCGTGTGCGAAGCCATTCGCCCAAGCCTCAAACCCGATCAACTGGTGGTTTCGATTGCCGCGGGCATCACCTGCGCCAGCATGAACAACTGGCTCGGCGCCCAGCCGATCGTGCGCTGCATGCCCAACACCCCGGCGCTGGTGCGTCAGGGCGCGAGCGGTCTGTTCGCAACAGCCGAGGTGTCAGCGGAACAGCGCCAGCAAGCCCAGGAGCTGCTGTCAGCGGTCGGTATCGCCTTGTGGCTGAATGAAGAGCAGCAACTGGATGCCGTCACCGCCGTTTCCGGCTCGGGCCCGGCGTATTTCTTCCTGTTGATCGAGGCCATGACCGCCGCCGGCGTGAAACTCGGCCTGCCGGCGGACATTGCCGCGCAACTGACCTTGCAAACCGCACTGGGCGCCGCCCACATGGCGATCTCCAGCGACGTTGACGCCGCCGAGTTGCGCCGCCGTGTCACCTCGCCTGCGGGCACCACGGAAGCTGCAATCAAGTCGTTCCAGGCCAATGGCTTCGAAGCCCTGGTCGAAAAGGCACTCGGCGCTGCCGCGCATCGCTCGGCCGAGATGGCTGAGCAACTTGGCCGCTAATCAGCTCTTACAAAGGAATCAATAATGCTCGGACTCAATGACGCTGCCATTTTCATCATTAAAACCTTGGGCAACCTGTACCTGCTGATCGTGCTATTGCGCTTCATCCTGCAATTGGTCCGGGCAAATTTTTACAACCCGCTCTGCCAGTTCATCGTGAAAGCCACTCAACCACTGCTCAAGCCACTGCGCCGGTTCATCCCGAGCATGTTCGGTCTGGACATGTCGTCGCTGGTACTGGCGCTGATCGTGCAGATAGTGCTGATGGCGGTCATCCTGCTGCTCAAAGGCTTCCAGGTCGACTTGCTGCTGTTGGTGCCTTGGGCTCTGATCGCCCTTTTCTCGCTGTTTTTGAATGTACTGTTCTACGCGATGATCATCAGCGTGATTCTGTCCTGGGTTGCACCGGGCAGCCACAACCCTGGCGCAGAACTGGTCGCTCAGATCACTGAACCGGTCCTTGCGCCGTTCCGCCGGATCATCCCTAACCTGGGTGGTCTCGACATCTCGCCGATCTTCGCGTTCATCGTGATCCAGTTGCTGCAAAGCTGGCTGATCCCGCGCATTGCTTACCTTGCCTTCATGCCGCAAGGACTCGGCCTGATCTGATGAGCTACTTTCGCTGGGACGGTGACGACCTGATTCTGGAGTGTCACCTGCAACCGGCAGCCCGCAGTGATGATTTCTGCGGGCTGCACGGCGATCGCCTGAAGATCCGCCTGACCGCGCCTCCGGTCGAGGGTAAGGCCAACGCGTATCTGATGGCGTTTCTGGCCAAGGCCTTTGGCGTGTCCAAGAGCCAGGTCAGCTTGATCAGCGGCGAGTTGAACCGGCAGAAACGGGTGCGAATTTGCTCGCCGAAGAAGTTGCCGGACTTGCCTGGATTGACGCGACAAAACTGATATACCGAGGCGCTGCCTTCGCGAGCAAGCCCGCTCCCACATCTATGGTTACCCCCTTTTCTGCAATACTGTTGTTGATGTCGTGTTTGGCTTGCTTTCATCTATCCGGCGTCTGAGTTGGGGTTGTCGCCCCGCGCCTCGATGAGAATCGATGCCCAACGACCCTAATTAGTGGAACGGCCTTTCAGCCGTGTGAGAGCCCAGGGTTGTCGTCAGGCCGGTTGGCCGTTCACGTCATCAGTTATCCAGCATCGCAAAACCAGGTG